>NZ_PJJW01000041.1:0-480365 GCF_002929675.1 Cryobacterium sp. M15 | reverse complement strand
TTCGCTGTCATCGAGCTGCCCAAACTGCACCCCATCAAACGCCAAAGCCAGAATCGCACCGGCCTTTGCAACGGCCGCAACTCGAGAACCCTCAGGTTCCGGCACGGAGCCGGATGCAGTGGGCGGGGCGGTGAGGGTCATGGCGTCAGTGCCTCCTTCACCCACAATTATAGCCCGAATCGACCACTAAGGCGAGTAAATCTCAGCATAAAAGTGATGTCAAATCAGAAGTTTCTTCTCATCAACGAGCGCGGAGAAATGGTTGTTTTGGAAGCAACGATTGACCCGCTCTCGCGAGATACACCGCAACCGGGGTGGACGAACGATCTCTCACGGGATTCATCATGGGCAAAGTTACCCCTGAACTGGGTCCGCTATAGGGGGCGGTACCACCGGTGGGAACGGGTTCAGCCGTCGCCCACCGCGATAACGTAAGGAGTCAGTGTCGTGCCGCGACTGCGGTGTGCCTCCACGGGGGCACATTGAGCTGACTGAGAACTCCGGGGGAGCCGCGCATACGTGACCAGCCTGACCGAAATTTTAATCGTGCACGGTTTGCTCCCAACCGAGCGGCTCGACACCGTGCGGTTGAACGACCGCGCTGACGAAGCTATGGTGCGCAACCTGGTCGAGGTGGGCACGATCACCGAGCTGCAGTTCGCCAAGGCGCGTGCCGAGCAGAAAAACCTGCCGTTTGTCGAGCTGCTGGACTATCCCGTTGACCGTCTGGCCGTTGCCAAAGTGCCCGCCGCCGTCTGCCGCCGCGCCAACGTGCTCCCCATCGGCTTCGAAGACGGTCGTCTCGTAGTGGCCATGGTCAACCCCGGCGACGTGTTCGCCGTGGACGACGTGCGCGAGGCTGCCCGCATGCGGGTCAGCCCGGTCGTCGTCGAGCCGTCCGATCTGCAAGCGGCCATCGCCCGCTACCATCGTGCCGACAACGAGCTGATCGACCTCAGCACCACCCTCACGGCCGACAATGAGGAGCCCGACGACACGACGACACCTGCCGAAACGGATGACGCAGCACCGATCGTGCGTTTCGTCAACCTGCTGGTCAGTCAGGCGATTCAGGACAAAGCGTCGGATATTCACATTGAACCCGGCGAGAACGACGTGCGCGTACGCTACCGCATCGACGGCGTGCTGCACGAGATGCAGAAGGCGCCGTCAACCATCGCCGGCGGCGTCACCTCGCGCATCAAGATCATGAGCGACCTCGATATCGCCGAGCGCCGCAAACCTCAGGATGGCCGCATGTCCGTGCACCACAACGGTCGTACGGTCGACCTGCGGGTGGCCATTCTGCCCACGGTCTGGGGTGAGAAGGTCGTCCTGCGAATTCTTGACAACGCGACCTCGTCGATGAGTATGGAGGGCCTCAACCTGCTCACCGATAACTTCAACGAGTACGCGATGGCGTACACCAAGCCCTACGGCATGATTCTGGTCACCGGGCCGACCGGTTCGGGCAAGTCGACCACCCTCTACACGACACTGCACGCTATCAACCGGCCGGAGATCAATGTGATCACCGTCGAGGACCCGGTCGAGTACCGCATGCACGGGGTCAACCAGGTGCAGGTGAACCGCAAGGCGGGCCTCACCTTCGCCGTGGCGCTGCGTTCCATTCTGCGTGCAGACCCCGACGTCGTGCTACTCGGTGAGATTCGAGACCAGGAGACCGCAAAGATCGCCATTGAGGCCTCGCTCACCGGTCACCTCGTGCTGTCGACCCTGCACACCAATGACGCGCCAAGCGCCATGACCCGGTTGATCGAGATGGGTATCGAGCCGTTTCTGGTGGGGTCGGCACTGGACTGCGTTGTGGCGCAGCGGCTGGCCCGGCGCCTGTGCGACCGTTGCAAGGTACCCGATGATCGCACCGACCTGGCCTCTTTGGGCTTTGTGGTCAATCCGACGGTGGGTTACGTCTCGAACCGTTCTATGGTCATGCCCGAGATCGGTCCGGCCATCGATCCCACCACAACAGGCACCATCATCTATAAGCCCGCCGGGTGCGCCAGCTGCTCGCAGACAGGCTACCGCGGACGACTCGGCATTCACGAGGTCATGACGGTGTCCGAAGAAATCGAGCGGCTCACCGTGGCACGCGCCTCGAGCGCGCAGATCGCAGCCGCGGCACGCAAGCAGGGAATGATCACCATGCGTGAAGACGGCTGGGCCAAGGTCGCCCTCGGGCTGACCTCGATCGACGAGGTGCTCCGTGTGGTTTCCTAGCGTCTGGGATGGCGCGGTTGGTCACCGACGGACCGCGCAGGTACCTCAGTGAGGTCGCCCGACTTCGGTTATGCCGTGCAGGAATCCGATGACATCCAATACGGGGAGCCGGCCGCTGCCGCGCCCGTCTCTACCGTTGATATCCGTGCCAGGAGGCTTATGCGGTCCGAATCATCGGCTCAAGTCAGCACAGCGATGCCCGATCCCGATCTGCTCACGGCACTGCGGCTCGTGTTGAACGAGGGAGCGAGCGACTTGCATATTTCTGGCGGTGCACCGCCAAGCATGCGCGTTGACGGTTTTCTGAGGCCGATTCCCGGGTGGGATCGTTGGTCGCCCGAGAAGGTCGCCTCCGCTCTGAGGAGCATTCTCTCGCCCGGGCAGCGGGAGGAATTCGATCGGGAACTCGAGCTCGACTTCGCCCACACGGTGGGGTACACCCGCTTTCGGGTCAACTTCTACCAGCAGCGCAACACGGTCGGTGGCGCCTTTCGTCTCATTCCGAATGAGATCAAATCGTTGGCCGATCTGGGCATTCCGGAATCTGTGGCACGGTTTGCACACCTCCCGCGAGGCCTCGTGCTGGTCACCGGTCCCACCGGCTCCGGCAAGACCACGACCCTGGCCGCAATGGTTGACCTGGTGAATCGCACCCGAGACGACCACATCGTGACGGTGGAGGACCCGATCGAGTTCATTCACGAGGGCAAGAAAGCGATGATCAGCCAGCGTGAGGTCGGGCAGGATACGCACAGCTTCGCATCCGCTCTGAAGCACGTGCTGCGCCAGGACCCCAACGTTATATTGATCGGCGAGCTGCGTGACCTCGAGACGATCTCGGTCGCTTTAACCGCCGCTGAGACCGGCCACCTCGTTTTATCCACCCTGCATACTCAGGATGCCGCCCAGACCATCGACCGCATGATCGACGTTTTTCCGCCGCACCAGCAGGCGCAAGTGCGCGCGCAGTTAGCGGCGACCCTGCGCGGGGTGGTCTGCCAGACGCTCGTGCGCAAGATCGGCGGCGGACGCGTGGTCGCGACTGAAATTCTGGTGACCACTGCAGCCATCGCAAACCTCGTGAGAGAAGGCAAGACGCACCAGATAGCTTCGGCGCTGCAGTCGGGGCGATCGCTTGGCATGCACACCATGGACCAGCACCTGGCCGAACTCGTCGACGCCGGCCAGATCACCCGTGAGGCCGCCGAGGAGAAGGCAATGGACGTCGAGGTGCTCAGGCAGCTCGTGCACCGGGTTGATCCGACAGATGTTTCGGTGGGCCGCCTGAGCGCTGGCGAAATTGACTTCAACGATTCGTTTTCGCCCGGGAGGCGTTAGATGTCCATCGAAACCTCTTTCAGCTACACCAGTCGGGACTCCCGCGACCGCGTGGTCAAAGGCCGTCTGGATGCGGCGTCGGAGCGGGCAGCGCTTTCCCAATTGCGCGCCATGGGACTCTCGCCCATTACAATCGCTCCGGCCCGCGAGCTCACGAGGCTTCACGCAGATCTGAGCATTCCGGGGTTTCAGAAGCCCATCGGCCTGACCGACCTCGCAGTGATGAGCCGTCAGATGGCGACCATGACCCAGGCCGGGCTGTCGCTTTTGCGCACACTGAATATTCTCTCGGGGCAGACCGAGAATAAGCAGCTCGCCCAGGTGCTCGCAGTCATTCGCGGCGACGTCGAGACCGGCGTGTCCCTCTCAGAGGCCTTCGATAAGCATGACGTGGTGTTTCCGCCGATTATGATCAACCTGGTGCGCGCGGGGGAGATCGGGGGTTTTCTCGAAGACGCCCTCAACTCCATCGCCGACAACTTCGAGTCCGAGGTGAAACTGCGCGACACGATCAAAAGCGCGCTCGCCTACCCGGTGATCGTGTTGGTCATGGCGCTTCTCGCCGTGGTGGGGATGCTCATCTTTATCGTTCCCGTTTTCGAGAAGATGTTCCAGGGTCTCGGCGGCGATCTGCCCCCGGCCACTCAAGTGCTCGTCGTGCTCTCCAACGGCATGATCTGGGTGGCCCCGGTACTACTCATTGCCGTCATTGTTTTCTCGGTGTGGTGGCGCAAGAACAAGCACAGCCTGGCCGTGCGCCGCGTGGTCGACCCGTTCAAGCTCAAGCTGCCCGTGTTCGGCCTACTGCTCACCAAGCTGGCCATTGCACGGTTCAGCCGCAACTTCGCGACCATGATCGGCGCCGGCGTGCCAATACTGCACTCGCTCAAGATCGTCGGCGAGACCTCGGGTAACTACGTCATCGAGTCTGCCCTCGGCAAGGTGCAGGAATCGGTGAGCCAGGGCCGCTCCATCGCAACACCGCTCGCCCTCGAGCCGATTTTTCCGGCCATGGTCACGCAGATGATCGCCGTGGGAGAGGATGCCGGTGCGCTCGAGCAGATGCTCACCAAGATCGCCGATTTCTACGACCAGGAAGTGCAGTCGACCACTGAGCAGCTCACCGCACTCATCGAGCCACTCATGATTGCCGTCATTGGCGTGATTATCGGGGGCATGGTCGTGGCTCTCTACCTGCCCATGTTCAGCGTTTTCGACTACGTCAAATAGCCGCCAGGAGTCACAACCCCCGTTTAGGCTGCACTCCCACTGGGGGTAGTCCGACCGCCGAAAAAACAGCGGTACACCGTGGTGGCCAACTTAGGCTTGAAAACGGGCAAGCCACTGCATTGCTACCTGCTGAACAACGCAAAGGACACACATATGAACCGCTTCTTCACAACAGCCCTGGTCAATAAGCGCACGGCCCTCGGCGAGAAGGAGAAGGGCTTCACGCTCATCGAGCTTCTCGTGGTGGTACTTATTCTCGGCGTTCTCGCCGCGATCGCCATCCCGATCTACCTGGGCCAGCAGGACAAGGCCAAGGACAGCGCTGTGGAGGCGGCTATCACCAACGCGAAGACGGCCGTTGTCGCGGAACTGGTTGAAGGAACCGAGCTCTCCACCCTCGACACCGATTTTCCGAGTCGCCTCACCGCGTACACCGCGAGTGATGAAATTTCAGTCGCCATGGAGGTAACTTCTTCGACGAGTTTCATCATTACCGGTAGCTGGGGTGAGGAGATTGGCTCCGATCACGTGCACTACATCACCGAAAAGGGCGCTGCGGTAGAAGGTCCGGTGCCTGCCGCCGCGTCGTCCGACGCTGTGGGGTAGCACTGCCCACCGTCTTTTCACCGGTGGGGCGTCCCAGACGCCCCACCGGTGGTCGAAAATCGCCCGTAGTGAAAGGGAACTAGTGCGAGTCGGACACCGCTCCGTGACTAATTCGCGACCCGGCGAGGCAGGCTTTGGCATGATCGAGATCGTCGTGTCGATGCTGCTGCTCTCCCTGCTCGCCATCGCCTTTCTGCCGATGCTCGTCACGTCGTTGCGAGTCTCGGTCTCCAATGCCACCCTCGCCTCGGCCACCCAGCTCGTCGCCACCCAGATGGAGAACATCCGTTCCATCGGCACAACCTGCGCGCCGCTCCGCTCGCATGCTGCCACGCCGCCAGCCGCCTTCGACCCCGACGGCCGTGCCCTGCAGCCCAGCTTCGATCCGATCACCTGCCCGATCACCTACCCGGCTACAGTGCCGGTGCGCGTCTTCGTGACTGAGGTATCAACCAGTGAAATTCTGGCCGAAGCGACGACGAGCATTTTCGTGAACGGCTAGGCCTGGGCATGGTTGCGAGAGCACGTCACCACCAGCACGATGTCGCGTCGGGCACCGGGGCGAACCAGCGGCGACAGCGCGGTGAAGGCGGTTACAGCCTCATTGAACTGCTCATCTATTCGAGCCTGCTCGTGATCATTCTGACCATCGTGGGCGGCATGCTGCTCAACACCCTGACGTCTAAAGCCAAGGTACTGGGGAGCGCAGACGCAAATGCCGTCAGTCAGCTGATCTCCACGTCGGTACACTCCGGTGTGCGCAATGCCACGGCGCTTCAGGTCGCCGATAGCGCGAATCCCGATATCGATGACCAGCTCTTTGTGATCACAGCCGTGAGCAGCGATCCGAAAGCCCTGGCGACCGAGCGGGTCTGCCAAGCCTGGTTCTACACCGAGTCCAACGGCGGCGCCATGTTCTACCGGCGTGCAGCGGCTCCGCAAACCTTCGTTGCCCCCACGCCGGACGCCCTCGCCAATGACATGAGCGGATGGACCCTGCTGGGTACCGGCTTGTCTGCAGCCTTCGCCCAACCCGTCTTCAACCCTGATGTCACTCCCGACCGCCGGGCCGTCACCGTCAACTTCACAATCAACGCCGGTGGTGACAGCAGCCCGGCGCTGATGTCGACCAAAGTCACGAGCCGCCAGGGCGCGGCACCCCCCACGGAGCCCACATGTTTCTAGTTCGCAAGACCTTCCTTCTCCTGGCTGGCGAGAGGGGAAGCAGCATGCTCGCCGTGATCGGGCTCATGGCCGTGGCGGCAGTGGCCACCGTCGCCATTGCTGGTTCCACCATGAACTCTCTCGGTGTGAGCAGCGCGACCCGCGCCGGAGTGCAGGCGCAATCGGCGGCGGAAGCGGGCATCGACGATGCCCTTCTCAAGTTGACCAACAACACCTGCACGGTGGCGAACTGGAGCACCAGCAGCCCGGCTGCGGCGGTGTTGGTCTCCTACTCCACCAGTGCCACCTCTGACAACTGGATCAGCGCGTGCCCATCACGGGCAGCGGTTCGGGTCAAAATTCTGGCGACCGGCGAAGCTGTCGATGTCGGTGTCGGGGGCAATACCACGGGCGACGCGCGCACGGTCGAAGCGATCTACGCCTACGTGCCGGCTGACACCGACACTGCCGGCGCAGGCTCCGCCCTCTACTCCCACAATTTCGGAACCTTCGCAGGCTCAAGCCAGTTGAACTCCGTCGACGGGTCTGAGCCTGTGGTGCAGGTGCGCCACGACAACGTTTCCTGTGACAGCACCCACAGGGCTGATACCAGCATTCTCAACGCCGATCTGGTGATCGCGGACGGAGGGCTCGCAGTCGGGGCAACCTGCACGATCGTCGGCGACGTCTGGGCCACCGAACCTGTCGCCCTGCACGATTTAGCCCAGGTGCGCGGCAATGTCGTGGCGCCGAGCACAGAGTCCATCGACGACACCATCATCCACGGCAGTATCTGGACCACGGGGGCGACGGTGCTGGAATCTTCTGCGTGGATCAAGGGTTCGGTCACGACCGGTTCGCTGAGCATGATCAACAGCGCAAAAATCGACCACGACGCCTGGTCTGCCGGCGAGACGACCATCGGCCACAGCACGAACGTGATCACCGGTCACCTGACGACTCAGTCCCTCGCCAACAGCGGGCCCGGCGTCATCACCGGCGGCACGACAGTGGTTGCGGTCGGTCCCGGAGCGGGTTCAGCACCGGCTCCGGCACCATTTGTGCCCGACTGGGTCGATGTCGACTATGACCTGACCGATTGGCCCGGGTTTCAGGTGGCGACGATGAACAGTGGCTGTAGGCTCGCAGACATACAAACAGTCGCAAACTTATTCACGGGTCCGGGAATCATCGATGCCCGCGAGTGCCCTCAGGGCGTTTTCCTGAAGGAGAATAACGTGACCCTGAGCCTGCCACAGGACCTGGCGATTTTTGCGGATCGATTCGAAATCGGCCTCGACGCGCAGATCGATGCGTCGGGAGCCACGCCTCGCAAATTATGGCTGATCTCGCCCGATGAGACGGCTGACGGATCGCCCACGTGCCGGAATCCCAGCGACTATTCGGACATTACACATGTCTTCATCATGCAGGCTCCCGTGACGGCCATGCTCTACACGCCGTGCTCGATCGACCTCGGTTTTTCGGCGCAGTGGCGCGGCCAGCTCTACGGTGGCACCGTCGGCATGGACGGCACAGCGACGCTGCACTACGCACCAGTGGGTATCCCCGGAGTCGACCTGTCCACGGGAATAACACCGGGCGCGGGCGAATCGATCGCACACCTCGGCGCACGCGTTTCGATTCGAGACCTGAATGGATAGCACTATCGCGGGGGTATTCGGCATCCTGGGAGCCCTCATCGGCTCTTTTTTGAACGTGGTGATCTACCGCATACCGGCCGGCCGCTCCATCGTCTCCCCGCCGAGTTCGTGCAGCAGCTGCGGCGCGCGCATTCGGCCGTACGACAACATTCCGGTTGTGAGCTGGCTCGTGCTGCGCGGTAAATGTCGCGACTGCCAGGCGCCGATTTCGCCCCGTTACCCGATGGTGGAACTCGGCACCGGGGTCGTCTTCGCGATCGTCGCCCTCTGGGTGTTCTCGACCGCTGATTTTGGCTGGGCGGGTGTCACTACCAACGACAACACCCTCGCGATTCAGCTCATCGCGCTCGTGGCGTTCCTCTACCTGGCGGCGATCAGCGTTGCCCTGGCCATGATCGACCTCGACACTCATACCCTGCCGAACAAGATTCTGCTGCCGGCCTATCCGGTCGCCGCCGTGTTACTCACCGCTGCCGCCCTCGTGGCCGGTGAACCGGGTCGGGTGCTGACCGCCCTCATTGGGGCGGCGGCATTGTTCGGTCTTTACCTGGCCCTGGCGCTGATCAGTCCCGGCGGCATGGGGCTCGGTGACGTCAAACTTGCCGGGCTGCTCGGCTTATACCTCGGCTATCTGGGGTGGGGACCCCTGATCGTGGGGGCATTCGGCGCCTTTCTGCTCGGCGGCGTGTTCGGGCTTATTCTGCTCGCCACCCACAAGGCCAAGCGCCGCAGTGGCATCCCGTTCGGCCCGTGGATGCTCCTGGCTGCCTGGCTTGGCGTTTTTTTCGGTGACCAGATAGCGATCGGCTACCTCACGCTGTACGGCCTCGCGTAAGTGGCAATTGTCACCGCCAGGCCCACTCCTCGACCACCGCTTACACATCAAATTCTCACTGGGGGAAACAAATGACTACTCGTGTGGTCGGACTCGACATCGGCACTACCGCCGTGCGCGCCGTAGAGATGCGGGATGCCGAAACGGATCATCCCGTGCTCGTGCGCTGCTATGAGGAGCCGCTGCCCTTTGGCGCGGTCAGTCGCGGTGAGGTACTCGAACCGGCTGTCGTCGCCGCGGCGCTGAAACGGATGTGGTCGAGCGGCGGTTTCACGACCAAGGACGTCGTGCTCGGTATGGGCTACCATCGCATGGTCGTGCGCAACCTGACGGTGCCCAAGATGTCGCTGCGCCGCATTCGGGAGTCGCTGCCATTCCAAGTGCAGGACCTGCTGTCGTTTCCCACCGCGGAGGCATTGCTCGACTTCTACCCCATTGCCGAGGTCGACAGCGAGGGCGAGTCTGGCCCGCAAATTTCCGGGCTGCTGATCGCAGCCATGAAAGGAGTCGTGCAGTCGCATATCAAGGCCGCCAGGCTGGCTGGACTGCACACCGTCACCGTTGACATCATGTCATTCGCTCGCAGTCGTGCCATCAACCGTGCGGTGACCGCCCCCGAGGTGATCGTGCAGATTGATATCGGTGGCGGTTCGTCGAGCGTACTGATCTCTTCGAATGCCGTGCCGCAGTTCGTGCGGGTGATTCCCTCCGGCGGCAATGAGTTCACCAAGGCGCTGCGCGTGCGCCTCGGCCTTGGTGAAGAGGCGGCGGAGTTGCTCAAGACGCGGCTGGGCTTACTGGATGAGGTTGCACCAGAAGATGAAATAGCCGCCACCATCATTCGGGAGATCACCTCGGAACTGCTGGAAAGCCTGCGCAATACCATTGCCTACTTCACGAACAGTCGTCCGGAGCTACCTATCGGCCGCATCGTGCTCATGGGCGGGGGCGCTCGGCTCGAAGGGTTCGGTGCCGCGCTCAGCGAGCTGACCCGTTTTCCGGTGGTTCCGGCGCAACCGTACGGCGCACTCGAGCTCGGTCCCGATGTCAGCCAGGAATATCTCGAAAACTCCCAGTGCACGTTCGTAGCTGCGCTCGGCCTCGCTCTCGGGAGTAAAGCATGAAACGCACAACGGATGGCCACGAGCTGATCCTCGGCGGGGAGCCACGCGCAGACCTGCTGCCCCCCGAACTCAAGGCCGCCCGCCAGGGCCGGCTGCTCCGCCGAATCATGTCGATCGTTGCGGCCGGCATCGTGCTGGTCGTTATTGCCGCCGTCGCAGCCGTGTCCCTCGAGGCGGGGCGGGCACAGTCCCGGCTCGACGCATCCGAGGTCCGCACCACTGAATTGCTGTTGGAATCTGCAAAATATTCGGAGGTACGCAATGTGCAGAATCAAATCGACCTGACAACGGCGGCGCGGCAGCTGGCTGCTGCCACCGAGGTCGATTGGCGTGCTTACCTGGTGGCCGTACGCGCCAGTCTGCCCTCTGATGTCACCATCCAGGCGATTACCGTCGGATCCGGCACGCCGTGGGCGGAATACGAGCAGAGCAGCGTTCCCCTGTACAACCCGCGTGTCGCCAGCCTGACGCTGAGCCTCACCAGTCCGACCTTGCCCGCTGTTCCCATGTGGTTGACGAACCTGCGCACGCTTCCCGGCTACGCGGACGCCCACCCCGGTTCGGTGACCCGCACGGAAACCGGCCAGTACGTCGTCGAACTGGTCATCAATATCAATAAAGATGCGCGATCAAATCGCATCGCTGGGGGACAGTGACGCCATGACGCGCAACAGACTATTCGGTGCCGTGCTGATCTTGATCATCGGCACGGCGGTGGTTCTCGGCGGGATGCTGGGGATCGCGCCAAAATTGGAAGAGATTCAGGCCACAACGGCGCAACGTGAGGTCATACTGGCGAAATATGCAGAGCACGAGGCCGATTTGATCGTTCTGAAACAGGACTTTGCTGGAATCGCGGAACTTCGCACCTACCTCGCCACCCTGCAGAGCGGGGTACCGCTAGATGCCGGCATTCCCGACTTTCTCGATGAGCTGGAAGTCATTGCCCGCCAGAACAGCGTGACACTGGATTCGCTGGTTATCAGCGATGCCGTTGCCTTTCAGCCCGCCGTGGAACCGGCAGTCGACAGCGGTGCTGTGGCGGCGTCAGGCGCGGGAGCGGATTCCGCAGCCGTCGCATCCGCTGTTCCCGCCACATCGTCGGCACTCATCCCGGAAAACTATCTGGCGATAACCGTTGCACTGACGATCGCCGGTGCCCACAGTAATCTCTTCGACTTCGTGGCCGGCCTTCAGCACGGCCAGCGCAGCATCGCGATTTCCTCGGTGGCGACCGATACCGGTGCGGGAGAGATCGTGAACGATATGACCGTTCTCGGCACGATCTACGTTCTGCTGGATCCAGATGGTGTGGCGCTCGAGCACTAAGGGGCACACCCCCAGATCGCGGGCTACCGCCGCGAAACGAGCTGCAATAACGTTGCGCGTGGCGTAGACCTCCCGCGAGCAAGACTTACCCTGACTCCATTCTCGCGAGGCCTGCAACGACCGTTCGTCGCACCCTGGGCGAGTGGTCGCGTACCCGAACGGCCGTGCCTGTTCGCGGCAATCAGTACCCGACACGCTTGCTCCGAGAAGGAATCGCTCATGGACGACCCGAAAACCTCCCTGTCGCCAAACGACACCCGCATGCCCGGCGAGCTCGCGGGGTTCACCCCGGTATCGGCTAGCGCCGCAGTGAGCGCCACCCATCACGATGAAATTCGTGTGCTGCCCACCAATCGTCGGCGCACGCGCGTGGCACCCCGTAGCGGTCCCGGCGACTGGATTCCGCGCGGTGTCGATCCGGCGGTAGATGTGCTCGGCGTACCCGACGTCGACCTGATCGACGCCCTCCATGAGGTGGTGCTGCGGCAGGCGTCCGACCTGCACGTCTCTGTCGCCGCTCCGCCGTGCATTCGCCGCGACGGCGATCTCGGCCCGGTCGGCGCCGGCCCAGCCTGGTCGAGCCTGAAAGCAGACCGGGCCATCCGCAGCATTCTCACCCGGGCCCAGCAGGTCATCTTCGATCGAGACCATGAACTCGATTTCGCCTACACGCTGGAGGATGTCGCGGTCACCGGTGTGTCCAGTCGATTTCGGGTCAACGTGCACCAGCAGCGCGGCGCCGTTGGTGCGGTCTTTCGGCTCATTCCGCACGAGATCAAAGGCCTCAAAGCCCTGGGAATCCCGCAATCGGTGTCGGCATTCGCCGGGCTGCCTCGCGGGCTGGTGCTCGTAGCCGGGCCAACCGGCTCGGGAAAATCCACGACGCTGGCAGCCCTCGTCGACCTCGTGAACAGCACCAGGGCCGACCATATCGTCACCGTCGAAGACCCGATCGAGTTTTTGCACGCCCACAAGAAGTCCCTGGTGACCCAACGCGAGGTGGGACAGGACACGGCGAGTTTCGCATCCGCTTTGAAGCACGTGCTGCGGCAGGACCCCGACGTGATTCTCATTGGTGAACTGCGCGATCTCGAGACGATCCAGGTAGCGCTGACCGCCGCCGAGACCGGTCACCTCGTGTTCGCGACGCTGCACACGCAGAGCGCGGCGCAAACCATCGACCGGATCATCGACGTCTTTCCGCCGCACCAGCAAAACCAGGTGCGGGCGCAGCTGGCCCAGACCCTGCAGGGCGTGGTCTGCCAGACCCTCGTGAAGTGGGCGAACGGGGCCGGCCGGGTTGCGGCGACGGAGGTTCTCGTCACCGCTCCGGCCATCGCCAACCTCATTCGCGAGGGCAAAACGCACCAGATCGAGTCGATGATGCAGACCGGTCGGGAGCGCGGCATGCACACCATGGACCAGCACCTCGCCGAACTGGTCAACACGGGACAGATCACCCGCGCGGCCGCGCTGGCCAAGGCCCACGATATTGCCGGACTGGAACTGCTCATTCACCGCACCGAACCGGTGGCCGGGGCCTTTACCTTCGCTGCGGTCGGCGCCGGGTACGACTCCGGCCACGACGACGCCGACAACAACGTCGGGTTCGCCCGCGCGGTGAATTGATGTCGACCACACTGGTTTTCAGTTACACCGGTCGCGACACGAGGGGCAGGAACGTCAAGGGACGAGTCGATGCGCAGAACTCGGGTCAGGTGGCCGCGCGACTGAACTCGCAGGGCATCGCTCCGATCTCGATCGTGGAGTCTCCGCCCGCCACCGGTATGGCGCGCTCCATTGCGCTGCCGGGCTTCTCGCGCGGGGTGCGCCTGAAGGATCTCGCCATTCTGAGTCGGCAGTTCGCGACCATGATCTCGGCCGGGCTGTCGCTGCTGCGGGCTCTGTGCATTCTCACCGAGCAGACCGAGAGCAAACCGCTCGTGGCGGTGCTCGCACTGGTGCGGGACGACGTCGAGGCCGGGCAGCCGATCTCGGAGTCGCTCGCGAAGCATCCGCTGGCCTTCCCTCCCATCATGATCAGCATGGTGCGGGCCGGCGAGACCGGCGGTTTTCTCGACCAGGCCTTGAACTCGATCGCCGCGAACTTCGAGACGGAGGTCAAGCTGCGCGACACCATCAAGTCGGCCATGACCTACCCGGTGATCGTGCTCTCCATGTCGGTCGCCGCGGTGATGATCATGCTGATCTTCATTGTGCCTATCTTTCAGGATATGTTCGCCGGGCTTGGCGGCGCGTTGCCGCTGCCCACTCAGCTGCTCGTCACCGTGTCCGGATCGATGATCTACGTCGTGCCGATCGCTCTCGTTGCCGGTATCGCGTTCGCCGTGTGGTGGCGCCGCAACAAACACACCGACCGGGTGCGGCGGGTACTCGACCCCCTGCGGCTGAGAGTGCCGGTGTTCGGCCCACTTCAGAAGAAGATCTCCGTGGCGCGGTTCAGCCGCAACTTCGCCAACATGCTCGGCGCCGGCGTGCCTATTCTGCATGCCCTCGCGATCGTGGGGGAGACCAGCGGCAACTGGGCCATTGAGAACGCCCTCACCCAGGTGGCCGAGGGCGTGCGCCGCGGACAGTCGGTCTCGGAACTGCTGCAGGAGCATCCGATCTTTCCGGCCATGGTCACCCAGATGATCGCAGTGGGAGAGGATGCCGGCACGCTCGAGCTGATGCTCGACAAAATCGCCGACTTCTACGATCAGGAGGTGCACACTGCTACTGAGCAGCTCACCGCCGTGATTGAGCCGCTGCTGATCGCCTTTCTCGGTGTCGTCATTGGTGGCATGGTCATCGCCCTCTACCTGCCCATCTTCAGCATCGCCAGCATGATCAAGTAGCACTGGCTGTCCGAATACCCTCGCTCGACGGGGGCGTTTGGCGTGCCTGCCCGCCAGCGACTCGACTCCCCGTTCGAGTGCCGTTCCTAGTGGGGGTGGGTAAAACCCAAATCACCCGCGAACGTGGGTCGTGGGCGAGAAAATCTCACCCGTAATCTGAAGCTCCGATCGCACCCTCGATCGGAAGAAACACCGCACGGCATTACGAGTTCTTACCCAACTCGCGTCACACCACCCACTTCCAACCCGAATGGACTCACCATGATTACTCGCCTGCTTGCTTCCCTCAACCTGCGCCGCGCACGCTTCACCGAGAACCAGAGAGGGTTCACGCTGATCGAGCTGCTCGTCGTCGTGATCATCATCGGAATTCTCGCCGCCATCGCCATTCCGGTCTACCTGGGCGTGCAGAACAACGCCAAGGACGCGAGCGTGAAGAGCGACCTGGCCAACGCCAAGACCGCGATTATTTCGTTGCAGACGCAGAACGGCGTGTTGCCGGCAACCGCCGCCAACCCGATGGCGACGACCGTCACTGGCATTACGGCCGCCGGGTTCACCCAGGGTACGAACTCGAGCTCGATCAGCTTCGTGAACCTCTCGCCGTCGACCTTCTGCATCGGCGCTACCAGCGTGACCACCGCCAAGTACTACGTGACCGACGTCCTCGGAGTCACCAACAACGCTGTCACCGCTGCACCCACGAACTGCACCTGGTAGTGCGGCAGCGGATGCTCCGGCTGACCACTGCATCCGCTCGGCACTAACGCTATACCGGCGTGAGTCGGGGCAGGCCTTCGGGCCGCCCCGGCCGCGCGGTTCTGTTTCACCCCACACCGTGAATCCCGCGAAGGAGGCCCCGTGCATGCACTGTTACGTCGTCTAGGTCACTCCGATGTACGAGCAAACTCCGAAGCCGGCATCAGCCTCATCGAAGTTCTCGTGGCCATGATGATCTTTGCCATCATCGCTGTCGGTGCGGGTTACGGCATCGTCACATCGCTCTACCTCAGCAATGACGCCCGGTCCCGCGAAGTCGCCACCAACCTGGCCGCCCAGGAGATCGACCTGGCCCGGTCGGCCGGCGACGTATTCAGCGTGCTCGACCGCGACAGCACGGTCGTGCAGAACGGCACCACCTTCTCCGTGCACCGCGCCACAGCCTGGGAGACGTCCACCGGCGCCGATGGTAACTGTGGTTCCGGAGGTGGCCAGCTGCGCTACCGCCACATCAACGTCACTGTCGGCTGGGACAGCATGCGAGCTTCGACCCCGCCCGTGCGCGCCGATAGCGCGCTCGCCCCCGGCAGTCGCATCAACGATCCCGCCCTCGGCACCATCCTCGTGTCGGTGCTCACCGCCGGCGGCGGTGGCGCCGCCGGGGTGTCCATCTCGGCCGTGCCGAACGCGGTACCCAACGGCGCCCAAACCCTGTCCGTCGCTCCGGCCGCAACGGATGCCCAGGGCTGCAGCTACCTGCTCAAGGTCAAGCCCGGCACCTACGACGTCAGCGCTTCCCGCCCCAACTACGTGGACAAGAACCAGGCGACCACCCCGGTGAAGACGGTGGGCGTCGCGGCCGGAACCGCGGCATCCGTTTCGTTCGCCTATGACCTCGCCGGAACGCTCACGGCCCACTACGCCACCAACGTCAGCACCGGAACGACGCTGTTGCCAAGCGACCTGCACACCACCTGGCGCAGCAACTATGCCGCCTACACGCCACTGAATGCCAGCGTCGCGACCACCCAGACCTTTCGGCTGCACCCGTTCGCCTCCGGCTATCAGGTATTCGCCGGCACCTATGTAGCGCCCACTTCGATCATTCCCGCCACGCCGGCAACGCAGGGTTGTGTCTCGGTCGATCCGGCAGCCTGGACCACTCCGGCCGCGGACGGCGCGATCGGCACGGCTGCGGTTTCGGTAGCGACCTTACCCGGCGGTGCGGCGAGCGTGAATGTACCGCTCGGTGTCTTCACCATCACTGGCCTGGCCGGGCAGTACCTCCGGGCCGTGTCCCAGCCCGAGGGGGCAGCGCCCGGTGACCCCGGCTGTGCGCTTGGCACCACTTACACCTTCGGGCCACTTCCGGTCGGGGCTACGGCGCAGCTCGGTCTGCCGTTTGGCTCGTTCGCGCTGTTCTCCGGAGTGACGAGCGGCACACAAATCGTTCCGGTCGTCGCCGCGAGCGTGACAGTGCAAACCCGGGGGAGTGCGGGCGCCGTTCTCACACTCGATCCGCGCCGGGTGGTGACCCCGTGATGCGCTGGCGCACAATTCAGACCGATCAGACCGGCCTGTCTCTCGTGGAACTGCTCGTGTCGATGGTGTTGCTCAGCGTGACTCTGGTCATGATCTCGGGACTCTACGTGAGCGCGACCCGGGCGCTCGGCTCGGCGTCGGCGCTGGGCACCAATACCCGTGAAGCTTCCAACGGCATGAATGCGATGGCGCGGTCGATTCGCGCTGCCACGGCAAACCCCATCGCGAGCCCCGCCCTCGCCGACCCCGCCATCTCCGAGGCGAGAAATGAATCACTGACCCTGTATGCCTACGTCAACCTCGGTTTGTCCACCCAGCAGCCGGTGAAAATTCGCCTCGCGGTCGACGCTCAGCGACGCCTGGTCGAGACGCGCTGGGCGTCGATCCCGCACCCCGGTGGCCTCTTCACCTTTGCGACCACCGCGCTGTCCACCCGCATCCTGGCCCAGACCGTGGCACCGTCCGGCAGTGGTCTGCCGCTGTTCAGCTTTGCCGACTCGGCGGGCGTTGTTCTGCCGGTAGATGCGGCGCCGACCCCGGTGCAGCTGCGCAGCATCGTCACGGTCACGGTCACCCTCACGGTCCAGTCCAGCACGGCGGATGCCCGCAGCGCGGTCACCCTGAGCAATACGGTCGGTATGCCCAACGTGCGCCTCGCCGTGGGGGGACCATGATGGGTGGCGTCGTTCGTCGCGGCTGGCTGTGGCGCACCGGGAGTCTGGCGGCGTCGCCAGAACGCGGAGCAGCCCTTCTCGTCGTGATCGGCATCGGCCTCGTGCTGCTCACCTTGGTCGCGACGGCCATGACCTTCTCGGTCAGCGGCAGCCTCAAAGCCACCGGCGACCAGCACTGGAACGGCGCAATGGCCGCTGCCTACGCCGGGGTCGACGAATACGAGAGCCGGCTCGCCAACGACAACACGTATTACCGATTCGGCAACCCCACTGCGGCGTTCAGTTCCAGCAGTACGCTTACCGCGCCCGCCGTGGCCAATCCAGCCTTTGGAATCGGCGCAACCGGCAGCTGGGCGAGTGTCGCCGGCGGCGACGGCACCGCGTCGTTTCGCTACGAGGTCGATAACTCGGCCTACTCCTCGTCGGGGGTGCTGCGCATCCGCTCGACGGGGCGGGTCGGAACCAAAACCCGCAGCGTCGTCGCCAACCTCAAACAAGCAGGCTTCATCGACTTTCTGTACTTCACCATGTACGAGATTCAGGATCCGGTTCAAAGTGGCGCGACCAACCCTGCCTGCGCCGACACCTACGCCTGGGCGGGGCGGCCGGCGCCAACCGGTGGCTCGACCGTGTGCAGCGACGTCGCGTTCGGTGGTGGCGACGTGCTGAACGGCCCGGTTCATTCCAATGACACCATCCGAGTGTGCCAAGCGACGTTCAATGGAAAAGTCAGCACGGGCAATCCCGGGGGGAACTACCTGCGCCGGACCTCCTCCGGCTCGAGCTGCACCGGGCAGGTGTTCAACGCCGGCCTGCCAACCAACAGCCCCGTCATCGCGATGCCCGCCACGAACGCGTCGTTGCGGAGTGAGACCCGCACCGACGCCGGCATCGCCGAACCCGGCTGCCTCTACACCGGGCCCACCAGTATCGTGATGAACTCAAACGGCACCATGACCATTCGCTCACCGTGGAGCAAAGCTACCCGGGTCGTCGGCGAACCGGCTTCATCGGGCAGCATGCCCGCGGCCTGCGGAGTGCCCGGCACCGCAACCGGCGCACTCGGATCTACCGGCGGCGCCACCGTACCGGTATTGAACGCCAACCTGTTGTTCGTGCAAAGCGTTCCGCTGCTGCCGGCCGACCCCAATTTCACGAGCGATACCGCCTGGCCGAGCGGCCAGAGCGCCGCGACCTGCGCGGCCGGCAACGGCATCGGCTTTCCCCGGTCGAACGAGAACGTGGCCTCCATTCCTACCTCGTACGGCTGCCGCCACGGTGACGCCTTCATCAAGGGCACGCTAGCCGGCACCATGACCGTCGCCACCGACAATTTTCTTTATGTCACCGGTGACATCATTTATGCCGATTCCGCAGTCGATGTGCTCGGTTTGGTCGCGCAAAACGCCCTGTGGATCTGGAACCCGATCTGTGTCGGCAGCTGCCCGGCCGGCGCCGGCGCGATGCTGCCCGATAACCGCCGCATCGACGCGGCCATGCTGTCGCTCGACCACACCGTGCAGGTGCAGAACAACGATCGCGGCGGCAACCAGGGCGTGCTCACCGTCAACGGATCGCTTGCCCAGAAATACCGCGGCATCGTGCGGGTGGCCAATAGCAGCGGCGTCCACGGTTACAGCAAGAACTACACCTACGATCCGCGCTTTCGCTACATCGCACCCCCCAAATATCTTTCTCCGGTAGCCGCGACCTACAGCGTGAACCTACTGGTGGAAGTCAGTACGGCGTTCACCGCCGCAGGAGCGTTGATTCCATGAGCATCATTTACGACCTCTATATAAAGGAGCACCGCGCGTGTCCTCAAACATCGTAGGAATAGACATCGGTACGGCGCACCTGCGTGCCGTCGAGGTGCGCAACCCCGGCAAATCTCGGCCCATAGTGCTGCGCTATCACGAGGTTCCGCTGCCCGTCGGCGCCGTCGTCGGCGGCGAGGTGCTCGAGCCGCATACCGTCGCAGCGGCGCTCAAAACCATGTGGTCGAATGGGGGGTTTCACACCCGCCAGGTCGTGCTCGGCATGGGAAATCAGCGGGTGCTCGCTCGCAACCTGAGCGTGCCCAAGATGTCGCTCGCGCGCATCCGCCAGTCGCTTTCATTCGAGGTGCAGGACCTTCTGCCAGTACCCGTCGCTGACGCCCTGCTCGACTTCTATCCCATCTCGGAATCCACCACAGAGCACGGCCCCACCGTGAACGGGCTGCTCATTGCGGCGGTCAAGGCAGCGGTCGTCGCCAACGTGTCCGCGGTTCGGCTGGCCGGCCTCACCACGATCGACGTCGACCTGATTCCGTTCGCAATCAGCCGCCTGCTGGTCACCCGCCCTGGCATCGACGGCGTCGTCGCGGTGATCGACTTCGGCGCCTCGACCACGAGCGTGGTCGTCACCCGGCAGGGTGTACCGCAGTTCGTGCGCATCATCCCGACCGGCGGCGACGACGTCACCCAGGCCCTCGCTACCGGCTTGACAACGGATGTCGGCACCGCCGACCTCCTCAAACGTCGCGTCGGCCTACTGGCCCGTGCTGCAGCCGATACCCGACCGGGGTCCTCCCACGGCGCGGTGCCGTTCGACGGGGTCATCGCTGGCGGATCAGGCCCGATCGACGCGGTCGGCGCCGATATCATCGCGGAGGTCATGAACGATCAGCTCGGCAGTGTGCTCAACACCCTCAACTATTACGCGAACACTCGACCCAGCGATCCGGTGACCGCGATCGTGCTCAGCGGTGGGGGAGCCCAGATGCCGGGGCTGCCGGGGGCCGTGTCGAGACTGACCCGCCTGGGGGTATCCACGGGAGAACCGTTGTCGACGGTGGCGCTGGCATCCGCTATCGATGCGGAAGCGCTGCGCCAAAGCGGTGCCGCCTACACCGTGGCGCTCGGACTCGCGCTCGGGCGTGCAGCATGAAGCGCGCAGCTAAAGATGACGTGCTGGTCATCGGCGGCGACCATCGGCTGAACCTGCTCCCGCCCGAGGTGCGGGCTGAACGTCGCGGCCAGCAGCAACGACGGCGCCTGACCGTCGGAGTCATCGGGGTAGCAGCGGTCGTCGCGCTGCTTGTCGGGGCGGCGAGCGCTCTTTCGTATACGGCCCAGGTGAATCTGGCCAGCGAGCAGGACCGTACCGCAGCCCTGCTGACCGATCAGGGTCAATATTTTGCCGTGCGTGCACTGCAGAATCAGGTCACGCTCACCGAGGCGGCGCAGAGGGTTGGAGCCTCCACCGAGATCGACTGGAAGACCTACCTTGATGCCGTGCAGAACACCCTGCCGCGCAGCGTGGCGATCACCACCGTGCAGGTTGACTCGGCCACACCGCTGGTCGCCTATACCCAGGCGACCGCTCCGTTGCAGGGCTCACGAGTCGCGACGGTATCGTTCACCGCCACGAGCACCGTACTGCCGGACATCCCGGCCTGGCTCAGCGCCCTCGGCACCCTCGACGGGTTCGCCGACGCCTTGCCCGGATCGGTCACCCTCGAGCAAACCACGGGCATCTACACGGTCACCATCACCATGCACATCAACGACTCCGCGTTCGTGCGTCGTTTCGACCCGACCGAAAAGAATTAGCTATGGACAGCAACAAACTCTGGCTCATCGGCTCCGTTCTGGTGACGAGCGTTATCGTCGTTCTCGGCGTCGTGCTGGGGATTCAGCCGCAGCTGGCGAGCATGAATTCCGCGAACGCGAGCCGCACCGTCGTGCAGGTGACGAATGCCGAACACGTCGCGCTGCTCGCGCGCCTCAAGCATGACTTCAAGAACCTCAACGTGCTTACCGCGACCGCAGAGGCGCTCGCCGAATCGGTACCGAGCGGCTCGGCCATGCCGGCTTTGGTTGACCAGCTCGACGCCCAGGCCCTGGCCACCGGCCTCACCCTGACCGGGATGACGGTGACCGAGGCGGTAGCGTACGCGCCGGTCGCGCCGGTCGCGCCGGTCGCGCCGGTGGCACCGGTGGTGACCGAAGCTCCAGCAATCGTTCCGGCCGCTACTACGGCCACCAGTGCCACTGAGATCAACAACACCAACTTCGCCGCCTTCCCACTGCAGGTCACTGTCACCGGCAGCTATGACCAGGTGCTCGATTTCGTCTCGCGTCTGCAATCCGGGAGTCGGTTATTTCTCGTCGACGGCCTGAACACCGCCGCGGCGCCCGAACTTCCGGGCACGGTGAACGCGACGATATCGGGACTGGTGTATTCGCTTGTGACGCCGGTGGCTCCCGTGGTGGCAACGGCGGGATAATACGGCCGCCGCGCCGAGTCTCCGTGGCATTTGCCGTGCCCTTGGTACAGTGGGAGTCAATCACGGCGAAGGCCCCGAGGAGTCAGCATGAGCGACAATACGCCAACCGACGGCAAGAAGAACCCGGAAACGGATGCTGCCGTAGCGCCTGATCTGACCGTGTCAGAGCAGGTTCCCACCGACCAGGACGGTGCCCCCGAGCACGCCGCGGTGGTGGTCGAAGCGGAGTCGGCCTCGGCGAAATCTTCGGTTGAGCAGGAACCCGAGCAGGAACCCATCGTCATCGACTATGACGCCATCAACGCCAACCTGAGTGCGGCCGAGCGGTCCGACGCGGTATCCGCTTCGGCCGCAGCCCGCAACCTGGCACCCATGTCGACGGCCACTCCGGTTGCATCGACAGATGCCGCCGCACCGAGCCTCACCGACGACTACGCCGACTCCTATACGCCCGCTGCAACGGTTCCCGTCACTGGTGCCGCCGGTGCCGCTGGTGACTCCGAGCCGACGTCGCCGGTTGTGCCGGTCGCGCTCGTCGTGGGAACCGTCGCCGCGGAGTCCCCGAGCGACGCCACCCCGATCGACGCCACCCCGATCGACTACACCCCGATCGACTACACCGTGGTCGATGCTCCGCTTGACGCGCCGGTCGCGGTCGCGCCGTCGTACACGCCCCCGGCCCAGTCGCCGATCTACGTGCAGGCGCCGACCAAGCCGAAAAACCGCAGCAACCGTGGCGGCGGCATTCTGATCGCCCTTCTCGCTACCGTCGTGTTCGCCATTTTGTACGCCGTCGCGGCATTCATCATTATCGGGATGACCAGCACGACCATGGCCGTGACGTTGAGCAGCTTCCTGCTCTTCGCCTCCTTGCCGATCTCGTATGTGCCGGTTTTGTTCTTCTTCCTCGCTTTCACCGGGCTGATCTCCCTGGTCAATCGGGGCGGCTGGTGGGCCTATGTGCTCTTCGGCTTTGTCGTTGCCGTGATCGTGTACTTCTCGTTCATCGGTGCCGCGCTCCTCGGCCTCATGCTCGACGGCACGTCCGATGGGCTCAGCCAGGCCGACGTCAGCCGCTTCGTTGCGTCGCTGTGGCTGAACCCCTACGCCATCGCTGCCGCGATCATTGCCCGCGAGGTGCCAATCTGGGCCGGAGCGTGGATCGCCCGCCGCGGACGCCGCGTCACCGCCAGGAACCTCGAGGCCCGCACCGAATACGAGCGCCTCCTCGCCGACGGCCCGCACGTCACCCGTCCCTAATCCGAGGCCCGCGCCCCCTCTTGTGGACGGGGCCCGGGCCCGGAACTCGGGCCCATGATCTAACCTGGGCCCGCGGATGGGGCCCAGGCCCCGCCCCCGGGCGGCACGTTTCACCCAGACGGGCCTACGCTGGAGCCATGCGGGAATACCGAAAGTACGCAATCACCATGGCGGCCTTTTCGGCCGCGCTCTACGCTGCGTTCATCGTGGCAGCGTTCGGCGTACTGAGCCTGCTGCTCAATCGCGATGTCATCAACGAAGCGGATGCCGGTGCCCTCCTCGGCCCCATCATGGTCACCACCGCGGTCCTGGCTCTGGTCTGGGTCATCCTCCGTGCCGTGTTGCGGTCCCCAGAGCGACTGACGCAAATTCCCCCACTGCCGATCTTCGTCTCAGGCGTCGCGGCCTATCTCGGCTACTGCATCTCCGGGGGAGTCGTCTACAGCCTCGGCGCCGGCGAACTTTTTCGCTCGGTCACCTTCATCGGCGCAGAGATGACGAGCCCGTTCGCCATCGCCATCGCCGTGAGCGGATGGCTCATCGCCTTTCTGTTCTTTCTCGTACTCCTCGCCAAGCCTGCAGGGTCCGGCGCCCCCGAGTGGCCCTGGGAGAAAAACGACAATAACTAGCCCGCGACGACGGTGCAATGTTGGCATCTCGCGCATGAAGCGTTACGGGTACCCTATTCAGTATGGATAGGTCCATCGAGTCGCGTGTCAACCACGAGGTTGAGAACTGGCTACGTTGGATCACCCAGTGGCGCCCCGCGACACACCGCGGCCGGGCGCGACTGTGCCGTCAGTGCTTCGGATCGCCGATCATCGCTTCCGCCGGACTCGCGGTCGACGTACCCCACGTCGTGCAGCACGCCCTGTCGATGCGGATGAAGATCGTGATCGACGCTTCCGTCGACGAATACACCGAACTCAACCTGCCCCGGCTCGCGCACGAGCTCAACCTGAGTGAGCGCCGCGAATCGGCCCAGGCATACCGGCCCGCCGAGGGCCTGGACCCGGAATTTCGCGGCCTGGACCTCGACCCGCAACCGGCAGCGGATGCCCCCTATCTCTTCACCTTCAGCGAGCTCGCCGACCAGCAGCTCCCTGCCGGGCAAACACCGCCCCCACCTGTCGCCGAATCCGACAGCGCCGAATCCGACAGCGCCGAATCCGACAGCGCCGAATCCGACAGCGCCGAGCACGAGCACGAGCACGAGCACGAGCACAGTGCCCCCGCGCCGTCCGACCCCCTCCCGCCGCTCAGCCCCGCAGAAAAACAAGCACTCAAAGCGGAGATGCAGCTTGCCGACGAGTTCGCGACCCGGGTAGGCCTGCGGGTCTGCGCCCAACTCACCCAGCAGAGGCCCCGTCTGCTCACCGCGATCGCGCAATTCGTCGAACCCCAGGTGCAGGCTCTGCTCGTCGACCTCGGGAGCACGCTTGATTCCCCGCTTTGGCCGCGCAATCCCTAGCCGAGCTGTGGCATCCGCTTCCTCAACGACCGGGCCCACCTTATGAACACGGGCCCAGTTTATAAACTGGGCCCGTGGACGGGGCCCGGGCCCCGTCCACATAAGCGATACGAAAATGGGCGCCAGGCGGGATCGAGACGGGGCGCAACCCATTTGACCGGCGTGGCTGCGTCGGGCTAGAATTGTAGGGTGTGCGCTTGTCGTGCGCCTGAATTATGCCCTCGCGATGTTCGCATCGAGGAAGCACCAGGTCGGGGCAAGATTCCACACATGCAGGGTTCGCTCTTCGAGCAAGCCCCCACGGCATACCCACCAAAACACGCGCGAGCAATCGTGTGGGTTCAAGCGGGTCCAGATGAACTCGACCAATTCGAAAGAAGAGGTCGAATGCTAACCATCACAAAGCTGTCACCGTGCAGCAATAACAAGGAGTAATTAGTGCCCACCATTCAGCAGTTGGTCAGGAAGGGCCGTAGCCCCAAGGTCACCAAGACCAAGGCTCCCGCCCTGAAATCCAACCCGCAGCAGCGCGGCGTTTGCACGCGCGTGTACACGACCACCCCGAAGAAGCCGAACTCGGCTCTGCGCAAGGTCGCCCGTGTCAAGCTTTCCAACGGCACCGAGGTCACCGCCTACATTCCCGGCGAGGGCCACAACCTGCAGGAGCACTCCATGGTGCTCGTGCGCGGAGGCCGTGTTAAGGACCTCCCCGGTGTGCGTTACAAAATCATTCGCGGCGCACTGGACACCCAGGCCGTCAAGAACCGTAAGCAGGCTCGCAGCCGTTACGGCGCAAAGATGGAGAAGAAGTAATGCCCCGTAAAGGACCCGCTCCCAAGCGCCCTGTCATTGCCGACCCGGTTTACGGTGCACCCATCGTCAGCCAGCTCGTCAACAAGATCCTTCTCGATGGCAAAAAGGGCCTCGCCGAGCGCATCGTCTACGATGCCCTCGCCGGTGTCTCCGCCAAGAACGAGCTGGATGCCGTTGTCACGCTGAAGAAGGCACTCGACAACGTTCGTCCGACCCTCGAGGTGCGTTCGCGCCGCGTCGGTGGTTCCACGTACCAGGTTCCGGTTGAGGTCAAGCCGCACCGCGCCAACACACTGGCCCTTCGCTGGTTGACCAGCTACGCCAAGGCGCGTCGCGAGAAGACCATGACCGAGCGCCTCACCAACGAGATCCTCGACGCGAGCAACGGCCTCGGTGCCGCTGTCAAGCGTCGTGAAGACACTCACAAAATGGCTGAAGCGAACAAGGCTTTCGCTCACTACCGCTGGTAGTTCGGCTCTCGAGCATTCCTGATCATCGGTTCAGGCGCGTTCCGGCTTGCGTCGGCACGCGCCTGACCGCTGAAAAAGCGGATGCTCACGGCCTCGTTCCGCATTCCCACCCCTACCCGCTGGAGGACCCCCGTGGCACTTGACGTGCTCACCGACCTGAGTAAGGTCCGCAACATCGGCATCATGGCTCACATTGATGCTGGCAAGACCACCACAACTGAGCGCATCCTGTTCTACACGGGTGTCAACCACAAGATCGGCGAGACCCACGACGGTGCCTCGACGATGGACTGGATGGCGCAGGAGCAGGAACGTGGCATCACGATCACCTCCGCTGCGACGACGTGTTTCTGGGACAACAACCAGATCAACATCATCGACACCCCCGGACACGTGGACTTCACCGTGGAGGTGGAGCGTTCGCTCCGCGTTCTCGACGGTGCCGTTGCCGTGTTCGACGGCAAGGAGGGCGTTGAGCCCCAGTCCGAAACCGTATGGCGTCAGGCCGACAAGTACGACGTGCCGCGCATTTGCTTCGTCAACAAGATGGACAAGCTCGGCGCCGACTTCTACTTCACGGTCGACACCATCATCAAGCGCCTCGGCGCGAAGCCGCTGGTCATCCAGCTGCCGATCGGTGCAGAGTCTGAGTTCGAGGGTGTCGTTGACCTCGTTCAGATGCGTGCGCTGACCTGGCGTGGCGACTCCAAGGGTGACGTGGAGATGGGCTCGAAGTACGCCATCGAAGAGATCCCCGCCGACCTCGTGGAGAAGGCCGCCGAGTACCGCAAGCTCCTGCTCGAGACCGTCGCCGAAACCGACGACGACCTCATGGAGCGTTACTTCGCCGGCGAAGAGCTGACGGTTGCCGAGATCAAGGGCGCCATCCGTAAGCTCACCATCAACAGTGAGATCTACCCGGTTCTCTGCGGTTCTGCGTTCAAGAACCGCGGCGTTCAGCCGATGCTCGACGCTGTCGTTGACTACCTCCCCACCCCGCTCGACGTGGCCGCCATTGAGGCGCACGACGTTCGCGACGAGGAGAAGGTCATCATGCGTC
This sequence comes from Cryobacterium sp. M15, assembly GCF_002929675.1. Taxonomy (NCBI): domain Bacteria; kingdom Bacillati; phylum Actinomycetota; class Actinomycetes; order Micrococcales; family Microbacteriaceae; genus Cryobacterium; species Cryobacterium sp. M15. The sequence continues at coordinate 453,693 of NZ_PJJW01000041.1, read as the reverse complement.
ACCCGGATGCCGAGGAGCCGTTCACGGCTCTCGCGTTCAAGGTTGCGGTGCACCCGTTCTTCGGTCGCCTCACCTACGTGCGCGTGTACTCGGGCCGTCTCGACTCCGGAGCCCAGGTCATCAACTCGACCAAGGGCAAGAAGGAGCGCATCGGCAAGATCTTCCAGATGCACGCCAACAAGGAGAACCCGGTCGGTTTCGTTACCGCCGGTCACATCTACGCGGTCATCGGCCTCAAGGACACCACCACGGGCGATACCCTGTGCGACCCGAACCAGCAGGTCGTACTCGAGTCCATGACCTTCCCTGACCCGGTCATCGAGGTCGCTATCGAGCCCAAGACCAAGCAGGACCAGGAAAAGCTGGGCCTTGCTATTCAGAAGCTCGCTGAAGAAGACCCCACCTTCCGTACCGAACAGAACCAGGAAACTGGCCAGACGGTAATCAAGGGAATGGGTGAACTTCACCTGGATATCCTCGTCGACCGCATGAAGCGTGAATTCAACGTTGAAGCGAACGTCGGCAAGCCCCAGGTGGCGTACCGCGAGACGATCCGCAAGTCCGTTGAGCGTCACGACTACACGCACAAGAAGCAGACCGGTGGATCCGGCCAGTTCGCGAAGATTCAGATCGCGATCGAGCCGATGGAAATCACTGCTGAGAAGTCGTACGAGTTCCTCAACAAGGTCACTGGTGGCCGCATCCCGCGTGAGTACATCCCTTCGGTGGATGCTGGAATCCAGGATGCGCTCCGCGTAGGCATCCTGGCCGGCTACCCCATGGTGGGCGTTCGAGCCAGCCTGCTTGACGGCGCTGCGCACGACGTCGACTCCTCGGAGATGGCCTTCAAGATCGCCGGCTCGATGGGCTTCAAGGAAGCCGTTCGTAAGGCGAACCCCGTTCTGCTCGAGCCGCTGATGGCCGTCGAAGTTCGTACCCCTGAGGAATACATGGGTGACGTAATCGGAGACCTCAACTCGCGTCGTGGGCAGATCCAGACCATGGAGGATGCGCAGGGCGTGAAGGTAATTCGCGCTCACGTTCCACTGTCGGAGATGTTCGGATACATCGGTGACCTGCGGTCGAAGACCTCAGGCCGTGCGGTGTACTCGATGACGTTCGAGAGCTATGCGGAGGTCCCGAAGGCAGTTGCCGACGAGATCATCAACAAGAACAAGGGCGAATAGCCCTAAGGTGGCCTTCGGGCCTGAATCGCTTAGGCCACCTGGCCCGAGTAATATAAATAGACACATCCAGCGCATACCGGCCGCTCATAACGGCGGCCGTGAATTTGCACGCGAGTCCTGAGGAGGACCCACAGTGGCCAAGGCCAAGTTCGAGCGGACAAAGCCGCACGTAAACATCGGAACGATCGGTCACGTTGACCACGGAAAGACCACGCTGACTGCAGCGATCTCCAAGGTTCTTGCCGATAAGTTCCCGTCCAAGATCAACGTTCAGCGCGACTTCGCGTCGATTGACTCGGCTCCGGAAGAACGCCAGCGCGGCATCACGATCAACATCTCACATGTTGAGTACGAGACCGACAAGCGTCACTATGCGCACGTCGATGCTCCGGGCCACGCTGACTACATCAAGAACATGATCACCGGTGCTGCTCAGATGGACGGCGCAATCCTCGTGGTTGCCGCTACTGACGGCCCGATGGCTCAGACCCGTGAGCACGTTCTTCTCGCCAAGCAGGTCGGCGTTCCGACCCTGCTCGTCGCGCTGAACAAGGCCGACATGGTTGACGACGAAGAGATCATGGAGCTCGTCGAGCTCGAAGTTCGTGAGCTGCTTTCGAGCCAGGGCTTCGATGGCGACAACGCCCCCGTCGTTCCGGTTTCTGCACTCAAGGCGCTCGAGGGCGACGAGAAGTGGACCGCCAACATCCTGACTCTCATGCAGGCCGTTGACGACTTCATTCCCGACCCGATCCGCGACAAGGACAAGCCGTTCTTGATGCCGATCGAGGACGTCTTCACGATCACCGGTCGTGGCACCGTTGTTACGGGCCGCGCCGAGCGTGGAACCCTCAAGATCAACTCCGAGATCGAGATCGTCGGCATCCGCCCGACGCAGAAGACCACGGTTACCGGTATTGAGATGTTCCACAAGCAGCTCGACGAGGCTTGGGCCGGCGAGAACTGTGGACTTCTTCTTCGTGGCACCAAGCGCGAAGACGTTGAGCGCGGCCAGGTCGTCGTCAAGCCGGGTTCGGTTACGCCGCACACCGACTTCGAGGGCACCGCGTATATCCTCAGCAAGAACGAGGGTGGGCGTCACAACCCGTTCTACGCGAACTACCGCCCGCAGTTCTACTTCCGCACCACGGACGTCACCGGCGTCATCACGCTGCCCGAGGGCACCGAGATGGTCATGCCTGGCGACACCACCGACCTGACTGTCGCGCTGATTCAGCCGATCGCCATGGAAGAGGGCCTCGGCTTCGCTATCCGTGAAGGTGGCCGCACCGTCGGCGCCGGCACGGTGACCAAGATCATCAAGTAGTCACTCTCTACTGATCTACTGATCTACTGATCTCCTGAACAGGGGTCGGGCCTTCGGGCCCGGCCCCTTTTTTGGTACCCGGCGTCCCTACTCTCTTGCTGCAACCGCCATTGATTCCAGAGCATGTCTTCAGATGTGGTCGGCCGCGGCGAGAATGGCTTTATCCGGTTATGGTTTCCGCATGCAGATATCGAAACTGGAAATGCGCATCCTGATGGGGATTGCCGTTGTCGTGATCGCCATTCTGGCCGTGGTGATCGTGCCGCGCCTGGTCGGGTCTGCTCCCGTCACCGAATCCACGATCGCCCAGGTGACTCCGACTCCCAGTCCGTCACCTATCGACACGCCCACCCCGACGCCCACGCCTACCGCTCAGTCTGAACAGCAGATTCTCGACAGCATCGTGGCCAGTACCGTCAGTGTGTACAGCGTGTTGGTCTGCGACAGCCTCACGCAGTACGCCTCCCAGTCGATTCCCGAGATCATCAGCAAGGTGCTTGCCGAGTACCCAACGACCGGCTTATCTGAGAAATCCCGACAGATCATGGCCCAGCGCGTTTTGACCGACTCCACCGCGAAGAGCTGCCCCGACCAGAGCTCGCGCGTCGCCTCCGGCATCGCCACCGGGTAGTCGCTGGAGTTGCGGCCAAGTCGATGCCCACGGTCGGCTGCACGCGGGTATTCGTCGGCATAGCGGCCGTCACGCACGGGCCGCCGAGAAGCGTGCGACACGCCCGGGTTGCATGAAGTGGCAATTGTGTGGCAGACTCTTCTAGTTCAACACTTTCGGTGTGCGCTACGCGTCGCCGGAATCACTGCCAGGCAGTGCATAGTCGCGTCACGCTCTTTCGAAAAACACATCGTCGGATGAGCGCAGATTGCAGGCTAGGCCGCAGGGAGCAGAGCGCAGCACAAATCAACGATCTGGTCGGCGTGGGCAAAACCGTGCCGTCCCCCAGCTTCTGCTTCTGGGAGTCGAGGTTGACGATGAGCGTCGTTTATTCGTACGCGATTCGAAATTGACATATGAACAGTGGTGCTAATGGCAGCAGTGCTACTACGGCGTCCAATGCAACCTCGGCAAATCGTGCCGTTGTCTGTAAGACGCCTCGACAGAGAGAGAGAGTTCGACATGGCGGGACAGAAGATCCGCATTCGACTTAAGTCGTATGACCACGAGGTCATCGACATTTCGGCGCGCAAGATCGTCGACACAGTGACCCGTGCGGGCGCTACAGTCGTCGGCCCGGTGCCGCTTCCGACCGAGAAGAACGTGGTGTGTGTCATCCGTTCACCTCACAAGTACAAGGACAGCCGGGAGCACTTTGAAATGCGCACCCACAAGCGCCTGATCGACATCATTGACCCGACCCCGAAGGCTGTTGACTCGCTCATGCGCCTCGACCTTCCGGCCGACGTCAACATCGAGATCAAGCTCTAGGGCCCGCGATGTCTTACTCCGATACCAAGACCACCAAGGGTCTCCTCGGCAAGAAGCTCGGCATGACCCAGGTGTGGGACGAGAACAACAAGCTTGTTCCCGTTACCGTCATCGAGATCGCGCCGAACGTTGTCACGCAGATTCGCACCAAGGCAGTGGACGGCTATAACGGCGTTCAGATCGCCGCTGGCCCGATCGACCCGCGTAAGGTCAACAAACCTCTCGCCGGTCACTTCGACAAGGCTGGCGTCACGCCGCGTCGCCACATCACCGAGCTCCGCACCGCGGACGCCGCTGACTACAACCTGGGCCAGGAACTCACCGTTGACGGTGTCTTCGCTGCCGGCACCAAGGTTGACGTCATGGGCACCAGCAAGGGTAAGGGTTTCGCCGGTGTTATGAAGCGTCACAACTTCAAGGGTGTCTCCTCCTCTCACGGTTCGCACCGTAACCACCGCAAGCCCGGTTCCATCGGCGCTTCCTCGACCCCGAGCCGTGTCTTCAAGGGCATGCGCATGGCCGGTCGTATGGGTGGTGAGCGCGTAACCGTGCTGAACCTCAAGGTGCACGCTATCGACGCCGACAAGGGCCTCATGCTCGTCAAGGGTGCCGTTCCCGGTGCTCGTGGCCGCCTCGTATTCGTTCGCAACGCAGTGAAGGGAGCCTAGTCACCATGGCTACAGCACTCGACATCATTGACGCCAAGGGCAAGAAGGCAGGCTCTGCTGAGCTTCCCGACGAGCTCTTCGACGTTCCAGCCAACATTCCGCTTATCCACCAGGTCGTTGTCGCGCAGCTTGCTGCCGCACGCCAGGGGACGAGCAAGGTCAAGCGCCGTGGAGAAGTTTCCGGTGCCGGCCGCAAGCCGTTCAAGCAGAAAGGAACCGGTCGCGCTCGTCAGGGCTCGATCCGTGCTCCTCAGATGACCGGTGGTGGAATCGTCCACGGACCGACCCCGCGCAGCTACGACCAGCGCACCCCGAAAAAGATGATCGCCGCAGCCCTCAAGGGTGCACTGAGCGACCGCGCCCGCGGTGGCCGCCTGCACATCGTCGAGGCACTGTTCACGGCTGAGACCCCCAATACCAAGGTTGCCCTGGAGCTGCTCACGCAGATCGCCACGAGCAAGCACGTATTGGTTGTCCTCGAGCGTACCGACGAGACCACGTTGCGAAGCATTCGCAACATCCCGACGGTGCACATCCTTTCGTGGGATCAGCTCAACGCCTATGACGTGCTCGTCAGCGACGACATCGTCTTCACCACTGGCGCGTTCAACGCGTTCGTGGAGAGCAAGACCAAGAAGGAAGAGGTGGCCGCATAATGACTATCGCGACCAACAAGGACCCCCGCGACATCATCATCTCTCCGGTTGTCTCTGAGAAGAGCTACGGCCTGATTGACGAGGGTAAGTACACCTTCATCGTTGACCCCCGTTCGAACAAGACGGAGATCAAGCTCGCGATCGAAAAGATCTTCAAGGTGCAGGTCGCTTCGATCAACACCCTGAACCGCGTGGGCAAGACTCGCCGTACCAAGTTCGGCATGGGCAAGCGCAAGGACACCAAGCGTGCCATTGTCACGCTCAAGTCTGGCTCCATCGACATCTTCACGGCCGTCGGCTAAGCGACAGGCAGAGGGATAACTAATGGCTATTCGTAAGTACAAGCCCACGACCCCGGGTCGACGCGGTTCATCCGTTGCCGACTTCGCGGAAATCACGCGTTCCACCCCGGAGAAGTCGCTTCTGCGTCCGCTCTCCAAGACCGGTGGACGTAACAACCAGGGCCGCATCACGACCCGTCACATCGGTGGTGGCCACAAGCGCCAGTACCGCGTGATCGACTTCAAGCGCAACGACAAGGACGGCGTCAACGCCCGCGTCGCTGAAATTGAATACGACCCGAACCGCACGGCGCGCATCGCGCTCCTGCACTTCATCGACGGCACGAAGCGTTACATCATCGCGCCGAACAAGCTCAGCCAGGGCGACATCATCGAGTCGGGAGCCGGGGCTGACATCAAGCCCGGCAACAACCTGCCCTTGAAGAACATCCCCACCGGTACCATCATCCACGCGATCGAGCTGCGTCCGGGTGGTGGCGCCAAGATGGCCCGTTCCGCCGGTTCGTCGGTTCGTCTCGTCGCGAAGGAGGGCGTCTACGCCCAGCTTCGTCTGCCGTCTGGTGAAATCCGCAATGTGGATGCTCGCTGCCGCGCGACGATCGGCGAGGTCGGCAACGCCGAGCAGTCGAACATCAACTGGGGCAAGGCCGGACGTATGCGCTGGAAAGGCGTTCGCCCGACCGTTCGTGGTGTTGCCATGAACCCGGTCGATCACCCGCACGGTGGTGGTGAGGGTAAGACGTCCGGTGGACGTCACCCCGTCAGCCCCTGGGGCCAGAAGGAAGGGCGCACCCGCCACCCGAATAAGGAAAGCGACAAGCTCATTGTTCGTCGCCGTACCGTCGGCAAGAAGCGTAAGTAGGAGTAGACGATGCCAAGAAGTCTTAAGAAAGGCCCCTTCGTTGACGACCACCTGCTTCGCAAGGTGTTCACGGCGAACGAAGCCAAGAGCAAGAACGTAATCAAGACCTGGTCGCGCCGCTCGATGATCATCCCCGACATGCTCGGACACACCATCGCAGTGCACGACGGACGCAAGCACATCCCGGTGTTCGTCACCGAGAGCATGGTCGGTCACAAGCTCGGTGAGTTTGCACCTACCCGCACCTTCCGTGGACACGTGAAGGACGACAAGAAGGGCCGTCGCCGCTAACGCGGTGACGTGAAGGAGGAGAAGAAATGGTGGAGTCGATCGCACGCGTGCGTCACATCCGCGTTACCCCCCAGAAGGCTCGTCGCGTTGTCAACATGATCCGCGGCAAGCAGGCGCACGAAGCGCTGGGAATTCTGAAGTTCGCGCCCCAGGGCGCGAGCGATCCGGTGTACAAGCTGGTGGCCTCGGCCATCGCCAACGCCCGGGTCAAGGCAGATGCAGCCAACACGTATCTGGACGAGCAGGACCTGTTCATCAGCCGGGCATTCGTTGACGAGGGTACGACCCTCAAGCGTTTCCAGGCTCGTGCTCAGGGTCGCGCATTCGAAATCAAGAAGCGCACCAGCCACATCACGGTTGTGCTCACCACTCCTGAGGAGGGTACGAAGTAATGGGTCAGAAAGTAAACCCCTATGGCTTCCGTCTGGGAATCACCACCGATCACGTATCGCGTTGGTTCTCTGACTCGACCAAGCCGGGTCAGCGTTACGCTGACTTTGTCGCAGAAGACGTCAAGATCCGTCGCCTGCTGAGCACCAGCCTTGACCGTGCCGGCGTCAGCCGCATCGAGATCGAGCGCACTCGTGACCGTGTTCGCGTTGACATTCACACTGCCCGTCCGGGCATTGTGATCGGTCGCCGCGGCGCGGAGGCCGAGCGCATCCGCTCAGACCTTGAGAAGCTCACCGCCAAGCAGATCCAGCTGAACATCCTCGAGGTCAAGAACCCCGAGCAGGATGCCCAGCTCGTCGCGCAGGGTATTGCCGAGCAGCTTTCCGCACGTGTGGCCTTCCGCCGCGCGATGCGTAAGGGCCTGCAGGGTGCACAGCGCGCCGGCGCCAAGGGTGTTCGCATCCAGGTGTCTGGCCGTCTGGGTGGCGCCGAGATGAGCCGCAGCGAGTTCTACCGCGAAGGTCGTGTGCCCCTGCACACCCTGCGCGCGAACATCGACTACGGCTTCTACGAAGCCAAGACCACCTTCGGCCGTATCGGCGTGAAGGTCTGGATCTACAAGGGCGACATCACCAACAAGGAACTCGCTCGCGAGCAGGCCAACGCTAAGTCGTCCCGCCCCGAGCGTCGTGACGATCGACCGCGTCGTGCACCTCGTGCAGATGCGCCGGCAGCGGCTCCCGTCGCAGCGGTCGCGGAGGCTAAATAATGTTGATTCCACGTAGAGTCAAGCACCGTAAGCAGCACCACCCGGGTCGCACCGGCCACGCTACCGGTGGCACCACGGTGTCCTTCGGTGAGTACGGCATCCAGGCGCTCACCCCCGCTTATGTGACCAACCGTCAGATCGAGTCCGCTCGTATCGCCATGACGCGTCACATCAAGCGTGGCGGGAAGGTGTGGATCAACATCTACCCCGACCGTCCGCTGACCAAGAAGCCGGCCGAAACCCGCATGGGTTCCGGTAAGGGTTCGGTCGAGTGGTGGGTTGCCAACGTCAAGCCGGGTCGCGTTCTGTTCGAGCTCAGCGGTGTCACTGACGCCGTTGCGAAAGAGGCGCTGACCCGCGCAATTCACAAGCTGCCCCTCAAGGCACGCATCATCAAGCGCGAGGAGGGCGACGCATAATGGCGATCGGCACCAAGGAGCTCGCCCCAGTCGAGCTCGATACTTTTGACAATGAAAAGCTGTTCGAAGAGCTGAAGAAGGCCAAGGAAGAGCTGTTCAACCTGCGCTTCCAGTCGGCTACCGGTCAGCTTGAGAGCCACGGCCGCCTCCGCGCGGTCAAGCGCGACATTGCTCGCATCTACACGGTTCTCCGTGAGCGCGAGCTGGGCATTCGTGCCACGCCCATCGCAGCCCCGGCTCCGGCCAAGGCTGAGAAGGCTGAAAAGAAGACCAAGAAGGCCAAGGCAGCAGTGGAGTCCACCGATGACGCTGCAGTCGAGGCCGCCGAGACGAAGGAGGCCTAGTCATGGCGAAGACTGACGAAACGGTCGTCGCGGGCGAAGCCACCGAGCTCGTACGCGGTTACCGCAAGACGCTGCGTGGTTACGTGACCAGCGACAAGATGAACAAAACCATCATTGTCGTGGTCGAAGACCGCGTGAAGCACCCGTTGTACGGCAAGGTCATCCGCCGTACATCCAAGCTGAAGGCGCACGACGAGGCGAACTCCGCCGGCATCGGCGACCTGGTCCTGATCAGTGAGACCCGTCCGCTGAGCGCTTCCAAGCGCTGGCGCCTGGTCGAGATTCTTGAGAAGGCCAAGTAAGCCTCGCGCTTACTTGACGTAAAGGAGTTATAAAGTGCTTCAGCAAGAATCACGAGTCAAGGTTGCCGACAACACCGGTGCCAAGGAACTCTTGACCATCCGCGTTCTCGGTGGCTCCGGCCGTCGTTACGCCGGCTTGGGCGACGTCATCGTCGCCACGGTCAAGGATGCAATCCCGGGCGGCAACGTCAAGAAGGGTGACATCGTCAAAGCTGTCATCGTTCGCACCAAGAAGGAGACTCGTCGTCCAGACGGCTCCTACATCAAGTTCGATGAGAACGCTGCAGTGATCTTGAAGGCAGACGGTGACCCCCGCGGCACCCGAATCTTCGGACCGGTCGGTCGCGAGCTTCGCGACAAGAAGTTCATGAAGATCATCTCGCTGGCACCGGAGGTTATTTAATCATGGCCAGAATCAAAAAGGGTGACCTCGTTCAGGTCATCAGCGGCCGCAGCCAGGCTCGCGGCGGAGACCGTGGCAAGCAGGGCAAGATCATCTCCGTCGACGCCACGAAGAACCGAGTCCTCGTTGAGGGCATCAACTTCGTGACCAAGCACGTTCGCGTCGGCCAGACCCAGCGCGGCACCAAGACGGGCGGCATCGAGACCTTCGAAGCCCCCATCCACGTGTCCAACGTTGCCATCGTCGACCCGGAGACCAAGAAGCCGACCCGCGTCGGGTTCCGCCAGGAAGATGTAACGAAGGACGGCGTCACCAAGACGGTCCGCATCCGTTACGCCAAGAAGTCAGGGAAGGACCTCTAATGACTGACACCATTACGGGCGCCGCGCCCGTCAAGGCCCTGCCGCGTCTGAAGCAGAAGTACCGCGATGAGATCAGTGCCAAGCTCTCCGAGGAACTCGGCTTCACCAACGTGCACCGTATCCCCACCCTGACGAAGATTGTCGTCAACATGGGTGTCGGAGAAGCAGCACGCGACGGCAAGGTGATGGACGGTGCGGTTTCTGACCTCACCAAGATCACCGGCCAGAAGCCGCAGGTCACCAAGGCTCGCAAGTCCATCGCGCAGTTCAAACTGCGTGAGGGACAGCCCATCGGCGCCCACGTCACTCTTCGTGGCGACCGCATGTGGGAGTTCCTGGACCGGCTGCTCAGCCTGGCCCTTCCTCGTATCCGTGACTTCCGTGGTCTGTCCGACAAGCAGTTCGACGGTGCGGGCAACTACACCTTCGGTCTGACCGAGCAGGTCATGTTCCACGAGATCGACCAGGACCGCATCGACCGCGTTCGCGGTATGGACATCACGGTCGTCACAACCGCGAAGTCCAACGACGAGGGTCGCGCGCTGCTCAAGGCGCTCGGCTTCCCGTTCAAGTCGGACGACGCACAGAAGTAGTCCAACTACACCGGAACAAATTCAACTAGAGTTGGGAGCTTGCGCTTAGCAGGCTCCCAACCCAGGTTGGTCCCGCCCGCATCCAGTGCATAAACACAGGGTAAGCCGGGCGCACACAGATTTTCACCCCGGAAGCCGATCAACCGATCGGTTTCCCCACCACCACAGGTCGTCATTCGTGTAACGGATGGGCGAAACCAGGCGAGAAAGGCACCACAAAATGACAATGACAGATCCGGTCGCAGACATGCTGACCAGACTGCGCAACGCGAACTCGGCGTATCACGACACCGTGTCCATGCCGCATAGCAAATTGAAAGCGCACATCGCTGACATCCTCAAGGCTCAGGGTTACATCTCCGCCTGGACCGTCAAGGATGCAACAGTAGGCAAGACCCTCACGCTGGACCTCAAATTCGGTCCGAACCGCGAGCGTTCCATCGTAGGCATCAAGCGGGTTTCCAAGCCCGGCCTGCGCGTGTACGCGAAGTCAACCGAGATCCCCACGGTTCTCGGTGGCCTCGGCGTTGCCATCCTGTCCACCTCCAGCGGTCTGCTCACCGACCGCCAGGCTGAGAAGAAGGGCGTAGGCGGAGAAGTTCTCGCCTACGTGTGGTAACTGAGAATGTCACGTATTGGAAGACTCCCCATCCCGATCCCCGCTGGGGTAACGGTTGTGGCTGACGGCCAGGCCGTCTCCGTCAAGGGCCCGAAGGGCGAGCTCGCTCTCGTCGTTTCCAACCCCATCTCGGTGTCGATCGAGGACGGTCACGTTCTCGTCACGCGTCCGAACGACGAGCGCCAGTCGCGTTCGCTGCACGGTCTGACCCGCACCTTGATCAACAACCAGATCATCGGCGTAACCGTTGGTTACTCCAAGGGTCTTGAAATCGTCGGTACCGGTTACCGCGCAGCGCAGAAGGGCACCTCTGTTGAGTTCGCCCTCGGCTTCTCGCACCCGGTCGTCGTCGAGCCGCCTGTCGGAATCGTTTTGACCGTCGAGAGCGTCAACAAGCTCACGGTCAGCGGAATCGACAAGCAGGCCGTCGGCGAGGTTGCCGCCAACATCCGTAAGATTCGCAAGCCAGAGCCCTACAAGGGCAAGGGTGTGCGTTACGCCGGCGAGATTGTTCGCCGCAAGGCCGGAAAGAGCGGTAAGTAACCATGGGACTCGGAACTAGAGGCAAGAGCAAGGCCGCAGCCCGCGGACGTCGACACACCCGTCTTCGCAAGAAGATCGAGGGAACGGCGCTTCGCCCGCGCCTTGTCGTCACACGCTCGGCTCGCCACGTATTCGTGCAGGTCGTCGACGACAGCAAGGGTTTCACCCTTGCGTCGGCGTCCACGCTCGAAACGGACTTGCGCACCTTCGATGGTGACAAGACCGCCAAGGCCCGCAAGGTCGGTGAGCTTGTTGCTGAGCGTGCGAAAGCCGCCGGCATCGAAGCCGTTGTATTTGACCGTGGTGGCAGCAAGTACGCAGGACGCGTCGCAGCCATCGCTGAAGGAGCTCGAGAGGGTGGATTGAACCTGTGAGCACTGAAAAGATCGAAACCACAGCACCTGTTGCTGCCGTTGCCGAGGCGCCGGTTGAAACCGCTGCCTCCACTACCCCGCCGCAGAACGAGCCTCGCGAGGCTCGTCGTGGTGGACGTGAGCGCAACCCGAACAAGGACCGCGGAAGCCGCGATGCCGACAAGAGCCAGTTCCTGGAGCGCGTCGTCACCATCAACCGCGTATCGAAGGTCGTCAAGGGTGGTCGTCGCTTCAGCTTCACCGCGCTCGTCGTCGTCGGTGACGGTAACGGCCTGGTTGGCGTTGGATACGGTAAGGCCCGCGAGGTCCCGACCGCTATCTCCAAGGGCGTTGAAGAGGCGAAGAAGAACTTCTTCCGCGTTCCTCGCGTTGGCCTGACCATCCCGCACCCCGTGCAGGGTGAGGCCGCAGCCGGCGTCGTTCTGCTTCGTCCGGCAGCAGCAGGTACCGGCGTTATCGCCGGTGGCCCGGTGCGGGCCGTACTCGAATGCGCTGGCATCCACGACGTACTGAGCAAGTCGCTCGGTTCGTCTAACACCATCAATATCGTGCACGCCACGGTTGAGGCACTGCACCAGCTCGAAGAGCCGCGTGCGGTTGCGGCTCGCCGCGGCCTCGCCTACGAAGACGTGGCTCCGGCCCGTTTTCTTCGTGCCGACGCTGCTGCAGCTGCAGCGGCTGCAACCGCGAAGGCAGGTGCCTGATGGCCCAGCTGAAGATCACACAGATCAAGTCCAAAATTAGTGAGAAGCAGAACCAGCGCGACACTCTTCGCAGCCTGGGTCTGCGACGTATTGGCGCCGTCACAATCCGCGAGGACAACTCGCAGAACCGTGGCTACGTCAACACCGTCGCTCACCTCGTAAAGGTCGAGGAGATTGACTAATGGCTGACGAGAAGGAAGCTACCAAAGTAGCCGACAAGCCTGCCACGAAAAAGGCCGCTACATCCAAGAAGGCCGCTGTTGCAGCGCAGCCGACTGAGCCCCGCGAGCACGTGCTGAAGGTACACCACCTTCGCCCGGCGCCCGGAGCGAAGAAGGCCCGCCAGCGCGTTGGCCGTGGTGAAGGATCCAAGGGTAAGACCGCGGGTCGAGGCACCAAAGGCACGAAGGCACGCTACAGCGTGCGCGTTGGCTTCGAGGGTGGGCAGATGCCTCTGCACATGCGCACCCCGAAACTGCGTGGATTCAAGAACCCGTTCCGCGTCGAGTACCAGGTTGTCAACCTGGAAAAGCTCGAAGTGCTCTACCCGGACGGCGGCGATGTCACCATCGCCAGCCTGATCGCCAAGGGTGCAGTTCGTGACAATGAAAAAGTCAAGGTTCTGGGAACCGGTGAAATTACCGTTAAGCTGAACGTGACGGTCGACAAGGTCTCTGCTTCAGCTGAGCAGAAAATTGTTGCCGCGGGTGGATCTGTAAAGTAAGTCCGTAGACGCTTAGTCGAGCTTGTCGAATCCGTCAATCGAGTCAATCGTTTGGTGTGATTCGACAAGCTCGATCGTTTTAAGTCGAGTGCCGCTCTATATCGATCTGCATTGTCGATCTGCGTAAAAATCTGGAGGCCTTCTTGTTCAGCGCCATTGCGCGGATTTTCCGCACACCCGACCTTCGTAAGAAGATCGGCTTCACCCTGGGCATCATTGCTCTGTTCCGTTTGGGCTCGTTCGTTCCGACCCCATTCGTGGACTTCGCCAACGTGCAGTTGTGTCTCGCTGCCAACCAGGGCACGAGCGGTCTCTACGAGCTCGTCAACCTCTTCAGCGGTGGCGCACTGCTCCAGTTGAGTGTCTTCGCACTCGGAATCATGCCGTACATCACGGCCTCGATCATCGTGCAGTTGCTGCGCGTGGTCATCCCCCACTTTGACACCCTGTACAAAGAAGGTGCATCGGGCCAGAGCACCTTGACCCAGTACACCCGTTACTTGACCATCGCCCTGGGCATTCTGCAGTCGACCACCTTGATCACCGTGGCCCGCAGCGGCGCCCTGTTCGGCACATCCGCCAGCACCGAATGCACGCAACTGATCACCAACGACGCCTGGTATGCCATCATGCTCATGGTCATCACAATGACCGCCGGCACCGGCGTCATCATGTGGATGGGTGAGCTCGTCACCGAGCGCGGCGTTGGTAACGGCATGTCGCTCATGATTTTCATCTCGATCGCGGCATTGTTTCCCGGCTCGCTGAGCGCCATCGGCAACCAGCAGGGACCAAATACCCTCATCATTGTGCTGATCGTGGGCATTCTGGTGGTCGCCGGCGTCGTCTTCGTGGAGCAATCGCAACGAAGAATTCCCGTGCAGTACGCCAAACGCATGGTCGGGCGTCGCACCTACGGCGGCAACAACACCTACATTCCGATCAAGGTCAACATGGCCGGCGTGATTCCAGTGATCTTCGCCTCCTCGCTGCTGTACCTGCCGGCCCTGCTCGCGCAGTTCAACCAACCGGCAGCAGGCGCTGAAGCCCCGGCCTGGGTGGTGTGGATCTCGCAGAACCTCACCGGTGGTGACCAGCCGCTGTACATGGCAATGTATTTCTTGCTCATCATCGGCTTCACCTACTTCTATGTCGCCATCACGTTCAACCCCGAAGAAGTCGCCGACAACATGAAGAAGTACGGCGGGTTCATTCCCGGAATTCGGGCTGGCCGCCCGACCGCCGAGTACCTCGACTTCGTGCTGACGCGCATCACTCTTCCCGGCTCGATCTACCTGGGCCTGATCGCCCTGATTCCGCTGATCGCATTCTCGGTTGTCGGCGCCGACCAGAACTTCCCGTTCGGCGGCGCGAGCATTTTGATTATCGTCGGCGTAGGGCTCGAGACGGTCAAGCAGATCGACTCGCAACTACAGCAGCGACACTATGAGGGGCTTCTTAAATGACGCGTTTACTGTTGATCGGCCCACCCGGCGCGGGCAAGGGTACGCAGGCCGAGCGCCTGGCACTGGCCTGCGAAGTTCCCGCCATCTCCACCGGCGACATCTTTCGCTATAACGTGACCAACAAAACCGAGCTCGGGCTCGAGGTCAAGTCGTTCATCGATGCTGGTGCCTACGTGCCAGATACCCTCACCAACGCGATCGTTGCAGACCGACTGAAAGAAGCGGATGCTGCCGGCGGTTTTCTCCTCGACGGTTATCCGCGTACGACCGATCAGGTCGCTGAACTCGACCGTCTGCTCATTGCTGAGGGCACCCAGTTGGATGTCGTCGTGCTGATCACGGCCGACACCGACGAAGTTGTCGCGCGGCTGCTCAAGCGTGCTGTCGAGCAAGGCCGCGCGGACGACACGGCCGACGTCATCCGTCACCGTCTTGACGTCTACGCCGAACAGACCGCTCCGTTGATCGACGTGTACAGCGCCCGCGGCCTTGTGGTCACCATCGACGGCCTTGGCGCCGTGGAAGAGGTCACCGAACGCATTCTTGCTGCGCTGACCGAACGAGGCCTGTGCGCCAGCGCCGCCACGACCTGAACTAGGTTTTTTGAGCCGGTTTAGTCGTTTCGGGCCGGGCCTCACGGCCCGGCCCATCATCATGTGAACAGCCAGTTACATAAAATATCGCTCCCGTCTTCGGAGCTAGTTTGTAGGAAATCAGTGAGTCTTCGTCGTTCCATCTACAAGAATCCAGCGCAACTGCGCCTCATGCTCGCGCCCGGTCTGGCCACCGCGGCATCGCTCCGCGCTGCCCGCGCTGCCCTGGTCGTCGGCGCTACCACTCTCGACATCGACGCTGCGGCCGAGGCCGCGATCGTGGCGCTGGGCGGCAAGCCCAATTTCAAGCTCGAAGAGGGCTACCACCACACCGTGTGTGCGTCGGTGAACGATGACGTGGTGCACGGCATCCCGTCCGCACGCCGACTCGGCGCCGGCGACATCGTCTCGATCGACAGCGGCGCCATCATCGAGGGCTGGAACGGCGACGCTGCGTTCACCGTCGTGCTTCCCGATCCATCACGGCCCGAAGTCGTGGCCGAACGCCAGAAGCTGTCCGACGTGACCGAGCAGTCGCTCTGGCACGGTATTGCCCGACTGCACACCGCCCGGCACCTGAACGAGGTGGGTGATGCCATCGAAGACTATGTGGAATCGCAGGGCACCTACGGGATCCTCACCGACTACGTCGGTCACGGCATCGGCCGTTCCATGCACGAGGCCCCGCCGGTGTTCAACTACCGCGTGCGCCAGAAGGGCCCCGACGTGAAGCCGGGCCTGGTCGTCGCCATCGAGCCGATGGTCGTGCTCGGTTCGATCGATACCTACACCCGCGAAGACGACTGGACCGTCGCCACGAGCGACGGCTTGGCCGCCGCGCACTGGGAACACAGCATCGCCGTACACAAGGACGGCATCTGGGTACTGACCGCTGAAGACGGCGGAGCCGCCGGTCTCGCCCCGTTCGGCATCGTTCCCGTTCCGATCCTCTAGAGTCTATTGGTCGATGAGGTGCACGAGCTCGTCGATGAACGACGGGAAGTCCACCGAGCGCTTGATGAGACGCTGCACATCGGCGCGCTCGGTGAAGACCTCGACGAACTGGTCGAAGACGGACTGGAACGACGCCCGCCCGGCAGCGCTGAAGGCGATCAGGGCCACGACGTTGACACGGCTGTCGCCCCAGGGCATGGGGGAGTCGTTGACGGCAATGGCAATGGACGTCTGCTGCGCGGTCATGGCCATGGCATGGGGAACGGCGAGGTGGTCGGTGAATGCGGTCGACGACATGCGCTCGCGCTCGATAGCACCGTCGACGTAGCTGAGGTCGATGAGTCCGCGCGCGACCATGCGGCCGCCAAGCTCACGGATCATCGCCTCCTCGTCGGGGGCGGTGAAGTTACGCAGGTAAAGGGACTCGTCGAAAAACTGCAACAGGTCATTCTTGATGTGCGAGCGCCGACGAACCCGGCGCACACGGATGGCCGCCTCACGGATTCGATGCACGTCGCGTTCCGTGAGGAACGGCTGGATGACGATCACGCCGTCGGCCGGAACAGGCGGCTCGATTGTGGTGAGCACGAGGTCGGCGCGAAGGTCTGCCCACGGCACGTCACTGCGCGTGATCTGGTCAACGATGGTCAAGTCATCACCGAGAACCCGTTCGATGCGCTGACGTAACTGCACGTGCATCGTGTAGTAGTTGGGGCAGACGATCACGCAGGAGACGAGTTGCTCGGATTGCGAATGCTGTTCCAGGTATGACCCGACGTGCATCGCGATGTAGGCGATCTCGTCATCGTTGATGTGGATCTGCTCCTGACGCTGCAGTTCGCTCGCGATGAACACAGCGAGTTCGTAGATCATCGGATAAGCGGTCTTGATCGACCGGGTGAGCGGGTTCCGTGAGTAATCCCGCACCTGGGCGCGGTCGATGAGGTTGCGCACGTGCAGCGTGAGTCGGGTGATGAAATCCTCGTCGGCCAGGTCGACAAGGTATTCCTCGCTGGCCTGGGCCACGATGCGTCGCACAACCTCGAGGTCCCCGGCACAGGCAACGGTTGCGCTGATCGCGTCGGTGGCCTCGTCATGTCCGGGCGTCACCACCCGGGTCTGGAGAAGGAGCACGAGATAGGCGAGGTCGGTGACATCCAGCACGACGCCGAAATGAGTGTCGATGAGACTGGCCAACGCGACCGTGAGGTGTGCGCCGACGGCTGGTGCCTCGTCGGCCCGGGCGGCGGCGCGCTTGCTCACCCTGTCCACGGCGATGGCCACGTGCAGCAGAACATTGTTGGTGCCGTACTCATTCACGAAATAACCCTGGGCGTCGAGCATGGCGATCAGGTCGGTCTTGAACGCACCGAGGCTGTCGGACGCGAATTCCTTCTGGATCGCCGCGAGTTCGAGAAAACCGCGGGCGAACTCCTCACGGAACATCCGGCTGATCAGGCGGCGCCGGTCGGTTTCGGATCCGAGAAGGGTCACCCTGCTGCCGTGGCGAGCCAGGGAGAGTCCCGTGCCTGGCAGCAGTGCGCGCACTCGGGACAGATCGGCCTCGACGGTGGAGTCACTGACGAAAGTGTCGGCCGCGAGCTCATAGACATCAAGGCCTTCTGCCGAGTCGATGACGCGACGAACCAGCTGGTACAGACGGCGCTGCGGCGTGTCGTTCTCTGGGTGCCGCCCCGGCGGTACTGCACGGAACGCCGTGTAGGCCTCATGGTTGACGCGGTAGCCGGCCGGCCCCGACTCGATCACCTCGAGCGGATCCGCCGCCGTCTTCACGCTCGTGACGTAGCTGCGTACTGTGCGCGCAGTCACGCCGAGGTGTTCGCCCAGTTCACCCGCTGTGACCCAGTCCGGGGAGCGGAAGAGATAGTCGAGCATCCTCGATTGCTTATCGCTCATTGTGCCTTGTTCTGTGCCGTGTTCTGTGTCGTGCGCGGTCCCATCACGTTGATCTTATCCGCCCAACCCGAGCTTTTCCGGGGGTGCGGAAATGCGTCTGGTGGCCCCCGGACGAGGTGCCCGGCAGACTTTACTGAGCGTGTTGTGCGTCGACGACGAAAGGGTGAATCGATGAGGATTCATATTGTGTGTGGCGCCGGTGCGTCCAGCACGTTCGTGGCGCTGCGGCTGCGCACGAGCGCGGCGGCCCGGGGCATTGCGGCTCAGGTGACCGCCGGAAGCGAATCAGATCTGGCGAGCATGCTGCCGGTCATCGATGTGCTTCTCGTGGGTCCGCATCTGGAAGCGCTGTTCGCCCGGATCCAGCAGCAGGCCGCAGCGGCCGGCGTACAGGCCAGCCTGATGTCCACGACGGTCTTCACCGCCCGCGATGGCGAAGAGGCCCTCGACCTGGTCCTCGTGATGGCCGGCACCCGTTCATGACTCGGGGAAACCCACCCGTGCTGCACAACTCAGACGCAACGAAAGGCACCGCAATGCTCGAACGAACGGTTCTCATCGGATCCACCCACGGATTGCACGCCCGCCCGGCGAAACTTTTCAGCCAGGCCGCTGCGGCCGCGGGTATTCCCGTCACGCTCACCAAGACCGGCGGCAAGACCGTGAACGCCGCGAGCATCCTCGGCGTCATCTCCCTCGGCATCGGCCACGGCGACGAGGTCACCCTTGCGGCCGATGGTGACACGGCCGAGACTCTCCTCGACGAGCTGGCCCGGCTGCTGCTCATCGACCACGACGCTTAGGGGATCAGCATGGAACTGCAGGGAATCGGAATCGGCCAGGGTGTCGTTGTGGGCCGCGTCGTGCGCATGCCCGACCCGCTGCCCGACCCCGTCGCCGCGCCCAGCGCGCTGACCCCGGCGGAAGAGGGCGACCGGGTCGCCGCAGCGCTCGGCGCCGTTGCCGCCGACCTCCTCGCCCGCGCAGCGCGGGCCGGCGGAGTGGCCGGCGAGGTACTCGGCGCCCAGTCCATGATGGCCGAAGACCCGAGCCTCGTTGACGACGTCACGCTGCGGCTCGCCGCCGGGGCGACTGCCGAGCGAGCGGTCTTCGAAGCCTTCGCGGCCTTTCGCGACATGCTGACCGGGCTCGGCGGCTACCTGGCCGAGCGAGCGGGCGACCTCGACGACGTCTCCCAGCGAGTCGTCGCGCATCTCCTCGGAGTCTCAGCGCCCGGGGTACCCGACCGGGGACATCCGTTCATTCTTGTGGCTCGCGACCTGGCTCCGGCCGATACCGCCACCCTCGACCTGAGCCAGGTGCTCGGTCTCATCACCCTCGACGGGGGTCCCACCTCGCACACCGCGATTTTGGCCCGCGAGAAGTCCATCGTGGCTATCGTGCGCGCGATCGGTGCGGCGGGCCTCACCGATGGCGACGAGGTCATTCTCGACGCCGCGAACAACCTGGTGATCACCTCGCCCAGTGCCGAGCAGCTCTTTGAGGCGCACGCACGTGTGGCTGCTCGGGCTGCCCGCGCGCTCGCGCCGCTGTCACCGGGCCGCCTCGCAGACGGCACCCCCATTCCGCTGCTGTCGAACCTCGGGTCGGCCGACGGAGCGGCTTCGGCCGTCGCCCTCGGCGCGGAAGGCGTTGGCCTGTTCCGCACCGAATTCCTATTCCTCGACGCCGTCACCGCGCCGACCGTGGCCGAACAGCGCACCGAATACGAGCGGATGCTGCGCGCCTTCCCCGGCAAGAAGGTCGTCGTGCGGGCGTTGGATGCCGGGGCGGACAAGCCGCTGGCCTTCCTCAACGACGCCCGCGAAGAAAACCCGGCCCTCGGCCTGCGGGGGCTGCGCGCGCTGCGCGCATCCGAACAGATCCTGCGCGACCAACTGGAAGCGCTCGCCCAGGCGGACGCCGCCACCGACGCTGACCTGTGGGTGATGGCTCCGATGGTCGCCACCGTCGAGGAGACCCGCTACTTCGTGGCACTCGCGCGCGAGCTCGGACTCAGGACCGCCGGGGTGATGATCGAGATCCCCGCTGCCGCCCTTCTCGCCGATCGTATTCTGCAGCATGCCGACTTCGCCTCGATCGGCACGAACGACCTCACCCAGTACACGCTCGCGGCCGACCGTCTACTCGGCTCCGTGGCCGCTTTTCAAGACCCCTGGAACCCTGCTGTATTGCGCCTGGTGGCCGAGGTCGGTGCCGCCGGTGCCGCGCTCGGCAAGCCCGTCGGCGTGTGCGGTGAGGCCGCCGCGGATCCGCTGCTCGCCGTGGTGCTCGTCGGCCTGGGCGCAACGAGCCTCTCGATGTCAGCCTCGGCCCTCGCCGACGTGCGAGCGGTCCTGGCGGACTTCACCAGTGCGCAGGCCCGGCTGTTGGCCGAGCTTGCCCTCGCAGCCGAGGACGCGGCATCCGCCCGCGAAGTGGTCACGATCCAGGCTGCCAAATTTCTTGATTCATCTTCTCGTGTGAACCCTCCCCTACAGCACACCCTAGAAAGGTACTGAAATGACGACGACGTCAGCCGACACCAAGCGAACGGGCACTCGAGTGCACGTGCAGCGCTTTGGCACATTCCTCAGCGGAATGGTCATGCCCAACATTCCCGCCTTCATCGCGTGGGGACTGATCACCGCGCTGTTCATCCCCACCGGATGGACCCCGAACGAGACGTTCGCAACCCTCGTCGACCCGATGATCATCTACATGCTGCCGCTGCTGATCGCCAACACGGGTGGCCGCATGATCTATGACACCCGCGGTGGCGTGATCGCCACGATCGCCACGATGGGTGTGATTGTCGGCAGCAGCATACCGATGTTCATCGGAGCCATGATCGTCGGTCCGCTCGCCGCTTACCTCCTCAAGAAGGTCGACAGCATCTGGGAGGGCAAGATCAAGGCCGGCTTCGAGATGCTGGTGAACAACTTCACGGCGGGAATCCTCGGTGCCATCCTCGCCCTCGGCGCGTTCGTCGGCATCGCCCCGCTCGTGACCGGGCTGAGCAAACTGCTCGAAACCGGTGTCGACTTTCTGATCGCCAACGGATTGCTGCCCCTCGCGAGCATCCTGATCGAACCGGGCAAGGTACTCTTCCTCAATAACGCCATCAACCATGGCGTGCTCACCCCGCTCGGCGTGCAGCAGGTATCCGACACCGGCAAATCGATCCTGTTCCTGCTCGAGGCCAACCCCGGCCCCGGACTGGGAATCCTGCTCGCGTTCACAATCTTCGGAACCGGCATCGCCCGGGCCAGCGCGCCCGGCGCGATCATCATCCAGTTCCTCGGCGGCATCCACGAGATCTACTTCCCCTACGTGCTCATGAAGCCGATTCTCATCCTGGCCGCCATTGGCGGCGGTATGACCGGTGTGGCTATCAACGTGGCATTCGCCACCGGTCTGCGCGCTCCCGCCTCGCCCGGCAGCATCTTCGCCGTGCTTTTCCAGACGTCGCCGGACAGCTACATCGGTGTCATCCTGTCGGTCATCGGTGCGGCAGCGGTCTCCTTCCTGATCGCCGCCGTCATCCTGCGCGCCAGTCGTCGCCGTGACCTCGCTGATGGTGCCGGTCTCGACCTGACCGCCGCCGTGGCGAAGACCGAGGCCAACAAGGGCAAATCCAGTTCGGTGCTCGGTAGCCTCGTCGGCTCCACCGAAACGGATGCCGCAGACGGCGGCAACGCCCCCACTCGCGACTTCCGCAACATCGTGTTCGCGTGCGACGCCGGAATGGGCTCGAGTGCGATGGGCGCCTCCGTGCTGCGCAACAAGATCAAGAAGGCCGGCATCGTGGGAATCACGGTGACCAACCAGGCCATCGCCAACCTCGACGGCAGCGCCGACCTCGTGATCACGCACCAGGACCTGACCGACCGTGCGCGGGCCAAGTCACCGGGCTCCGTGCATGTCTCGGTCGACAACTTCATGAACAGCCCGAAGTACGACGAAGTCGTGGGCATGCTCGAGCACCAGACCAACGAAGGAGTCATCTCATGAGCCAGATCCTCGAACCCCGTAACCTGATTGCCCGCGGTACGGCCCGTACGCGCGACGAGGCGATTCGCGAGGCCGGCGGCCTTCTCGTGGCGTCCGGCGCTGTGACCGACGACTACGTGGCGTCCATGTTCGAGCGCGAAGCATCCGTTTCGACGTACATGGGCAACTTCCTCGCCATCCCGCACGGCACGAACGACGCGAAGGAGTCCATCCTGCGCTCCGCCCTGTCGCTCGTGCGCTATGCCGAACCGATCGATTGGAACGGCCAGCCGGTGCGCTTCGCCGTGGGCATCGCGGGGCTCAACAACGAGCACCTCGAGATCCTCTCCAAGATCGCCATCGTGTTCTCCGACGAAGACGAGGTGGCCAAACTCATCGACGCCGGCTCGGCCGAAGAAATTTACGCCCTTCTCGAGGAGGTCAACGCAGAATGAAGGCTATTCACTTCGGCGCGGGCAACATCGGACGCGGCTTTGTCGGACTCTTGCTGCACGAAGCCGGGTACGAGGTGGTCTTCGCCGACGTGAATTCGACCCTCATCGACGCGCTGCACGCCGCACCCAGCTATGAGGTGCACGAGAAGGGGGAGGGGGCCCGCCAGCACACGGTGACGGGGTTTCGCGCCATCAACAGCGCCACCGACAGCGACGCGCTGATCGACGAGATCGCCACGGCCGACATCGTGACGACGGCCGTCGGACCGAACATCCTCAAGTTCGTTGCCCCGCTCATCGCGGCGGGGCTGGCTCGCCGGGCAGTGTCGCTGCCGCCGCTGGCCGTGATGGCGTGCGAGAACGCCATCAACGCCACCGACCTTCTCGCCGAGCACGTGCACAGCCACGTGACCGGTGCCGACTGGCCGGCCGTCTCGGCACGCGCCGCCTTCGCGAATACGGCCGTGGACCGCATCGTGCCCAACCAGGCGGCGGATGCCGGCCTGACGGTGACGGTGGAGGCCTTCTACGAATGGGTCATCGAACGCGGCGCATTCGGCGACGCGGTTCCGGTCATTCCGGGAGCCACGTTCGTGGATAACCTTTTGCCCTATATCGAACGCAAGCTTTTCACGGTGAACACCGGGCACGCCACCATCGCCTACCTCGGCAGCCGGGCCGGCGTCAGTACGATCGCAGAGGCGCTGGACGTGCCGGCTGTCGTGCTCGCCGCCCGCGCCGTGCTCGAAGAGACGTCGGCGTTGCTCGTCGCCAAACACGGGCTCGACGAAGCCGCCCAGCGCGCCTACCGTGAGAAGATCCTCGTTCGGTTCAGCAACCCGGCCCTGCTCGACACCGTCGAACGAGTGGGCCGCCAGCCGCTGCGCAAGCTCAGCCGCAACGAACGGTTCATCGGCCCGGCCGCGGAATTGATCGAATCGGGCATCATGCCCGAGGCGCTTGTGGGCGCCATCGGTGCGGTGCTGCGCTTTGACGTTGCGGCCGACGAGCAGAGCGTCGAGCTGCAGCGGATGCTCAAGACCGAAAGCGCGGAGCAGGTGGTTCTGCAGGTCTGCGGGCTCGATGCGGCGCATCCACTCTTCGCGTCTGTCGTGCGTGAAGTACGACGCGCGCAGGGATTATAGGACTGAATTGCCAAAAGGCAATCTCATACCATAAGATTGACCCTTGGTGTCTGGTATAGCCCTTTCGGGCGTGTCCGGCATCAATCCCGCATGACCAGCAATCAATACAGAGCGACAGTGAGGGTATGGCCAAAAAAGACGGTGTCATCGAAATCGAGGGCGCAGTAGTCGAAGCTCTGCCCAACGCGATGTTTCGCGTTGAGCTGTCAAACGGCCACCGAGTTCTTGCCCACATCTCGGGCAAGATGCGTCAGCACTACATCCGCATCCTCCCGGAGGACCGCGTGATCGTTGAGTTGAGTCCTTACGATCTGACCCGTGGCCGGATCGTCTACCGCTACAAGTAACGGCTGCTGTAAGTAACGGCCCGCGGCATCCCGAGGGTACGAAGACAGCGAAAAACAAGGAATCACCATGAAGGTCAAGCCCAGCGTCAAAAAGATCTGTGACAAGTGCAAGGTCATCCGCCGTAACGGCAACGTGATGGTCATCTGCGAGAACCCGCGTCACAAGCAGCGCCAGGGTTAAATCCGTCGCGACTTGTCGCTTCGAGATCTACCTGAGTACACGCACTAAATAAGCACATCTAGATAGCAGTTCCGGGAGCCCTTCGGGGTGACACCATCGGCTGGAGGCCGGTGTACAGGGGCTGTTACAGACCTCCATCACTAACAGGAGACACAATGGCACGTCTAGCCGGCGTCGACATCCCGCGCGATAAGCGCGTGGAAGTTGCATTGACTTACATTTACGGTGTTGGCCGTACGAGGGCCCTCAAGACCCTCGCCGACACTGGAATCGACGGAAACATCCGCGTCAAGGATTTGAGCGACGACCAGCTCGTCCTTCTCCGCGACTACGTCGAGGGTACCTTCAAGGTTGAGGGTGACCTCCGCCGTGAGGTTGCCGCTGACATCCGCCGCAAGGTTGAAATTGGCAGCTACGAGGGCATTCGCCACCGCAAGGGCCTGCCCGTTCGCGGTCAGCGCACCAAGACCAACGCTCGCACCCGCAAGGGCCCGAAGCGCACCGTAGCCGGCAAGAAGAAGGCGCGCTAGGCCCTCGGTCTAGCCCGCTAACGCCTTTAGGATTCAGGAGAAATTCATGGCACAACCCAAGTCGGCCGTACGGAAGCCGCGTAAGAAAGAAAAGAAGAACATTGCTGTGGGCCAGGCCCACATCAAGAGCACTTTCAACAACACGATCGTGTCGATCACCGACACGACCGGAGCCGTCATCAGCTGGGCCTCGTCCGGCCAGGTTGGCTTCAAGGGTTCGCGCAAGTCGACCCCTTTCGCTGCCCAGCTTGCGGCCGAATCCGCCGCCCGCCAGGCGCAGGAACACGGCATGAAGAAGGTTGACGTCTTCGTCAAGGGACCCGGTTCGGGCCGCGAGACCGCGATCCGTTCGCTTCAGGCCGCTGGCCTCGAGGTCGGTTCGATCAACGACGTCACGCCCCAGGCTCACAACGGATGCCGTCCGCCGAAGCGCCGCCGCGTCTAAAGCACACGCTGTCATCTCGACGGGCTCGGTACTTGTTACCGAGCCCCGTCGAGACTCTTTTCTTTCACTTTTCACTCTCTCGTCATTGCAAGTGTCATATAGCGGACACTTAGCCGAAAGGAATCAACAGTGCTTATTGCACAGCGTCCAACGCTCACCGAAGAGAACATCTCGGAGTTCCGTTCACGGTTCATCATTGAGCCGCTCGAACCCGGCTTCGGCTATACCCTCGGCAACTCGCTTCGCCGTACCCTGCTCTCCTCGATCCCGGGCGCTGCTGTAACCAGCATCCGTATCGATGGCGTGCTGCACGAGTTCAGCACCGTTCCCGGTGTGAAGGAAGATGTCACTGAGATCATCCTGAACATCAAGGGCCTCGTCGTTTCGAGCGAGCATGACGAGCCCATCACCGCGTACCTGCGCAAGCAGGGTGCCGGCCAGGTTACCGCCGCTGACATTTCGGCTCCGGCCGGCGTCGAGGTGCACAACCCGGAACTGGTGATCGCAACCCTCAACGACAAGGCGAAGTTCGAACTCGAACTGACCATTGAGCGTGGCCGTGGTTACGTCTCCAGCACCCAGAACCGCAACGAGTTCTCCGAAGCCGGCCAGATTCCCGTCGACTCGATCTACTCGCCAGTGCTCAAGGTGACTTACCGGGTCGAGGCGACTCGTGCCGGTGAGCGCACCGACTTCGATCGCCTCGTCGTTGACGTGGAGACCAAGTCGGCTATTTCGCCGCGCGACGCCATCGCATCCTCCGGCCGCACCCTGACCGAACTGTTCGGTCTGGCCCGCGAGCTCAACACCGCTGCCGAGGGCATCGAGATCGGCCCCGCGCCGGTTGACGCTGTGCTCTCGACCGAGCTTTCGATTCCGATCGAAGACCTCGACCTGTCGGTGCGTTCGTACAACTGCCTGAAGCGCGAAGGCATCAACAACGTCAGTGAACTGGTCGCCCTGTCGGAGACCCAGCTGATGAACATCCGCAACTTCGGGCAGAAGTCGGTTGACGAAGTGAAGGACAAGCTCGTTGAGCTCGGCCTGTCCCTGAAGGATTCGGTTCCCGGATTCGACGGCGCACACTTCTACAGCGGCTACGAAGAAGAGACCATTTAAGGCTCGCGCTTCAACGCTGCCTTTCGATTTTTTGATACTGGAGATTACCAATGCCTAAGCCCACAAAGGGCCCCCGTCTCGGTGGCGGCCCGGCGCACGAGCGCCTCATGCTTGCGAACCTGGCCGCGGCCCTGTTCACCCACAAGTCGATCAAGACGACCGAGACCCGGGCCAAGCGCCTGCGTCCGCTCGCCGAGCGCATGGTGCAGTTCGCCAAGCGCGGCGACCTGCACGCGCGTCGTCGCGTCCTCGCGACGATCACCGACAAGACCGTCGTGCACGAGCTGTTCACGGTCATCGCCCCGCAGGTCAACGAGCGTCAGGGCGGCTACACCCGCATCACGAAGCTCGGTTTCCGCAAGGGTGACAACGCTTCGATGGTGCAGATGGAGCTCGTTCTCGAGCCCCTGACCCCCAAGGTCAAGCGTTCCAAGACCGCGACCGTTGCTGCGACCCCCGTCGGAAGCGACAACGTCGCTACCGACGACGTTGTAGCCGACGACGTTGTCGTCGACGAGACCGTCGTAGCTGACGACGTTGTAGCTGAAGACGTTGTTGCCGAAGACGCAGCAGCCGATGACGCCGTTGCCGATGAGGCCGACAAGAAGTAGCACCACCACCAAGGGAGGGCCAACAGCTGTTGGCCCTCCCTTTTTGTGTATCCGTCCGTCTCGGCTGCCGAAGATAGGGTTGAGAAATGGATCAACGCGAGACTCCGCTGGGTGAGCGCATCGGTATCGTTCCGGCGCCGGTGCTTCCGGTGCACCGGGACGTCCCGACCTGGCGCGCAGCGACCAGCGACGACATCGACGGTATCTGGCAGCTGCGCCGCGCCATGGGCGAAGTCGACCACCCCAACTACCTCACGGCGCGCGGCGCGATCGCCGCAGACTTCGGTTACTCTCATTTTCACCCGGAGCTCGACTCGCTGGTCGGCGTCGACCAGGCTGGCCGCATCGTCGCGGTCGGCATGGTCATGTTCCCGCCTCGTCAGGTGACTCTGGTGCGGTCGATGCCGATCGGCGGGGTGCACCCGTCACTGCGCGGCCGCGGCATCGGCCGCCAACTCCTGGCCTGGCAGCTGGGCCGGGCCAAGCAGCAGCTCGCGTCGTCGACCCAGGCGCTGCCCGGTTGGATCCTCACCTATGCCGACGAACGCTCACCGCAGAACGCGGCCTTGTTCGAGCGGGGTGGCCTGACCCTCGAGCGCTACTTTCTCACTCTCGAGCGACCACTGGATGCCCCGGTGCGCGTCGTCGACGCGGCCGACGGCATCCGCATCGCCGTCTATGCCCCCGCTGCCGCGACCGAAGTGCACGCCGCCCGCGACGACGCGTTCATGGATCACTGGGGCAGCCAGCCGATGAGTGACGAGAACTGGAACGCCTTCGTCGGCGGACAGTGGTTTCGCCCCGACCTCTCGTTTGTGGCCTACGGCACCGATTCGACCGGAACCGAACGGGTTGTCGGCTTCGTCCTGTCGACCGCGAACGAGAACGTCTGGGCCACCCAGGGTTTCACCGGCAGCTACATCGACCTGGTCGGTGTTGTGAGCGGATGGCGCGGCCGCCACATCGCGCAATCGTTGCTGGCTGCCCAACTCGCGGCCGGGCAGGCTCTCGGGCATGAGCGGGTGACGCTCGCGGTCGATTCGGCCAGCCCCACCGGCGCCCTCGGCCTCTACACCGGCATGGGTTTTGTGCCCACGCATCGCAAGCTGGCCTACACGCTCGAGTTCTAAGGCTGGCCGCGTTCGGGGTTGCGTGGATAGGGTGAGGCATGACCGTTCCCACGACTCCGCTCTCTGCGCGCGTGACTGCGCTCTCGTCGCTGCCTGTTCCCGACCATGCCGATGTCGCCCTGTGGCGGCCGGCGACGGCCGCCGATACCGACGCCATCTGGCAGCTCGAATTAGCGATCGGCCGCGTCGACCACCCCAACTACGTTCGTGAGCGCGATGACGTGAGCGAGGCATTCACCTTCTCCTTCATTGACGTCGACGCCGACACCCTCGTCGCTTTCGACGCTGACGGGCGCCTCGTCGCCCACGGTCTCGTGCTGCTCCAGCCGGGGCAGGAGACGCTGGTGAAATCCAACCTCGGTGGCGGGGTACTGCCCGAAATGCGCGGCCGCGGCATCGGTCGCCAACTGCTGAACTGGCAGGTAGCCCGCGGTAAACAGCAACTGGCGACGTCCGACAAGCTGCTGCCTGGCTGGATCTCCACGTCCTGTGACGAGCGTGCCCCACAGAACGTCAGTCTCTACGAACGATTCGATCTAGCGTGCACTCGAAACTTCCTTTCGCTCGACCGCATGCTCGTCGACCCGATTCGTGAATTCGTGCTGGCCGCGGGCATCCGTTTGGCTGGTTATACGCCGGAGCTCTCGAACGCCGTGCACGCCGCACGCGACGCGGCATTCATGGACCACTGGTCCAGCCAGCCGATCCCCGACGAAAGCTGGAACTCCTACGTGACCGGCCCCTCTTTCGTCGACGAGCTGTCGTTCGTTGCGTTCGGAACAGAACCCGACGGCAGTGAGCACGTCGTCGGTTTCATCATGTCGAGCGTCAACGAACAGGACTGGGCGGCGGCCGGCTACCGCAGCAGCTATATCGGGCTCGTCGGCGTGCTGAGCGGATGGCGCGGCCGGCACATCGCGCAGGCCCTGTTAGCGGCGCAGCTGGCCGCCAGCCGCGCCGCCGGGCACGAGCGCGCCACCCTCGATGTGGACTCGGCGAGCCCGACCGGTGCGCTCGACCTCTACACGGGCATGGGCTTTTTCGCCACCAACCGGGAGCTCGCCTACGTGCTCGAGTTCTAATTCTCAGCGGTACGGCGGCGAACTGGGCGCGTCGGGGTCGCGCATCAGCCAGCTGTTGTCTGGCAGCGGCGGCACCGCCGCGAGACGCTCCAGCGCGGCATGCACCTCGTCGGCGTAGACCTGGCCGCCGGTTGGCCCCGGATGCACGTGATCGCCGGCCAGCAGGTCGAGTCGCCCCGCGATCGCGTCGTGCCAGTTCGCGAGCTCGACCCGGCGATTGCCGGCGGCGAATTCAGCAAGCCGAGCGTTGACTGCGGCGGTCCAGTCGCGTTCGGCGTAGGCGTTCACGAGCACGAGCCGCCGGTCGGGGCCGAGAATGCGCAGAATCTCGGTGAGTTCATCGGTCGTGATCGGCCCGTTGGTGCCGAGACCGATCACCACAACCGGCTGTAACTGGCCCGCCGCCGCGAGGGCCACCAATATGTCGTCTGCGGAATACATCCCGCGGGAGACCGACGCGTCAACGGTCATCCCCGCAAAGGTGGCCTGCAACTCCGGCGCCGAGGCCAGCATGACCGAGTCGCCGATGGCGGTGATCGGGCTCTCGGCCAGGGCGGGGGCCACTGCGGCTTGGCGGGCCGCCTCGGTGGCCGCAGCCTGCGCGGCGACCCGCGCCGCAGCATCCATTGCCCGCTGACCCCGTTCAATGCGCAGTTGCGCCGAGGTCTGCGCCGGCGCTGCTATGACGGCGGCCGTGGTGCCGCCGACCAGCAGCAGCGATAAGGCGGCCGTCGCCGCAACCAAGCGGCGGCGACGGGTAGGCCCGGTCCACAGCGCACCGATTCGACGGATGCTGCCGCGCACGCCGATCCGCCGGATCGGCACTTCCAGCCAGCGGTAGGACACGCCCGCCAGCACCACGGTGATGACCGAGGCGAGCAGACCGATCGGCAGCAGGCTGCCGGCCGGGGACGACGCCGGCCAGAGCAGCTGGACCAGCACGAGCACCGGCCAGTGCCACAGGTAGATGCCGTAGGAGCGCTCACCGAGGTAGCGGAGCGGCGCTGCATCGAGCAGTCGCCCGAACCGGCCACCGCGTACTCCCGCCCAGATGGCGACGGCGGTGGCCAGGGACACGGCGACGAGGCCGCCGCGGTAGGTTACGGTGCCGTTTTCCGGCAGCCAGAGGGCGAAGGCGATGATCGCCAGAATCGCGCCGCCGCCGAGCCATGGACGTATCCGGGGCAGTTCGTTGCGCTGCCCGCTCGGGCGGCGGAGCAGCAGGGCGAGGGCGGCGCCCGCGAATAAGCCGAAACTGTGTGTGTCCGAGCCGTAGTACACCCGCGTGGGGTCGGTGCCGGGCTGGTAGAGCACACCCATCCACAGGGCCGAGGCGACGAACAGTGTGGTGACGATGGCGAGTCGCACGCGGGGACGGCGAACCAGCAAGACGGCCATCAGGAGCAGCGGCCAGACCAGGTAGAACTGCTCTTCCACGGCAAGGGACCAGAGATTGCGCAGCAGTTCGGGTTCGTTGAGGCTGAAATAGCTGGCGTCGGTTGCGATCGACACCCAGTTGTAGCCGAAAGTGCTGGCCCCGAGCAGTTGCCCGCCGAGACCCACGAGCACGTCGCCGCCAATGAGAAACGCGATGGTGCAGCAGATCAGGACGACCGGAATGAGTGGGGGTATCAGTCGACGGGCGCGCCGTTGCCAGAACCGACGCAGGGAGATATGCCCGGTGTGAGTGTGTTCGGAAACAAGCAGACCGGTGATCAGAAAACCGCTGATGACGAAGAAAACGTCGACGCCGATGAAGCCGCCCGGCAGCATCGCCGGAAAGAAATGATAGAGCGCGACGGCGATGACGGCGAGGGCGCGCAGGCCGTCGAGGCCGGCCAGTCGACCCCTGCTCGGGGCGTTTTTCGGCCCCAGGACCGGTGTGTTCGCGGGGCCGATTGCGGACAATGCTGACCGAGTCCTCCCGGTGAACGGGAACAACAGCGGGGAACGAGTCATGGGCAACACAGCGTTTCTTGGCACTCTTTATGGGGGTAGACCATAGGCCGGAGTCAACGATAACCCGAGCGCGCCACCTAGGCTTACCCTCGTGAATCTTTTCGTGCCCCGCGCCGCGAACGCAGCGCTCGGCTCCACGCGCATCCGCCTCGACCTCGCCTACGATGGCACCGATTTCACCGGTTGGGCCCGGCAGCCTGGCTTTCGCACCGTTCAGGCCGACATCGAAAATGGGCTCGCGGGCATTCTGCAAAGCTTTCCTCCGCATCCCACCCTCATTGTCGCCGGCCGCACGGATGCCGGGGTGCACGCCCGCGGGCAGGTTGCCCACTTCGACCTCACTGCTGAGCAAGCCCACTCCCTCGTGCGCATCCAGCGGGGCACCGGTAACCGCCCGCCGGTCGACCTCGGCACCGCCGTGCTGCGCCGCCTCGGCGGCATCCTCGTCACTAAGCCCGACATCGTGCTGCGCCGCGCCACGGTCGTGCCCGGCGGCTTCGACGCCCGGTTCTCGGCCATGTGGCGTCGCTACGAATATCGCATCGCGGACCCCCTGGCCCTGCACGACCCGCAGCAGCGCCTGCGCACAACGTGGCACCCGTTCAAATTGGACCTCGCCGCGATGGACGCCGCAGCGGCGACATTGGTGGGCCTGCACGACTTCGCCGCATACTGCAAGCCGCGCCCGGGAGCTACGACCATTCGAACCGTGCAGGACTTTCGCTGGTACCGCGACGACGATGGACTGATCATCGCCAGTATCAAAGCGGATGCCTTCTGCCACAGTATGGTGCGCGCCATGGTCGGTGCCTGCGTGGCAGTGGGGGAGGGGCGCCTCGACGGTAGTACCCTCGCCCACCTGCACTTCGACAAACACCGCATCAGCGAGTTCAAGGTGATGCAGGCGCACGGCCTCACGCTCATTGATGTCGGTTACCCCGATGACGCTTCCCTCGCGCAGCGTGCCATCGACACGCGCAACCGTCGGTCACTGCCGACCAGTGCCCAAGTTGCGCCCACGGTCGGGGCCGACTATCGTTGACCCTTGGTGTCTGTGCGTTGCAGCGCGGCACCCGAACGTGAGCCCTCCATCGACAGTGTTCTCCTCACGAGAACACACCCGGAGCGGGATTCACGAACACCTCCGTTCGAAAAAGAAGAAAGCAGCACAACAGTGACGCGCACTTACACCCCCAAGGCAAGCGAACTCCAGCACGACTGGGTCGTCATCGATGCCACCGATATCGTTCTCGGACGTCTGGCCAGCCACGCGGCAATCCTGCTGCGCGGCAAGCACAAGGCCACCTTCTCCCCGCACATGGACGGTGGCGACTTCGTCATCATCGTCAACGCTGAGAAGGTCGCCCTCACCGGCAAGAAGCTCGACCTGAAGATCGCGTACCGCCACTCCGGTTACCCGGGCGGCCTCACGGCGACCAACTACTCCGAGATGCTCGAGAAGCACCCGACCCGCGCGGTTGAAAAAGCGATTCGCGGCATGCTGCCGAAGAACTCGCTCGGTCGCGCCCAGCTCACCAAGCTGAAGGTATACGCCGGCCCTGAGCACCCGCACTCCGCTCAGCAGCCCACGCCGTACACCCTCAGCCAGGTCGCGCAGTAGCGCCGGCAACCAGACCTCTCGACTCTTAGATAAAAAGGATTCCCATCATCGTGGCGAAGATCGCAGACCAGATTGACCAGGCTCCGGAGAGCTACTCCACCGAGACCCCGGCCGAAACCGTAACCAAGGTGCCCCGCGCCGTCCTCAACGTTCCCGGCGCAGCCGTTGGCCGTCGCAAGCAGGCTATCGCCCGCGTGCGCATCGTCCCCGGCTCCGGAACGATCGTTGTGAACGGCCGCGAGTTCGCCGACTACTTCCCGAACAAGCTGCACCAGCAGCTCGTCAACGACCCGTTCAAGGTGCTTGACCTGCTCGGCTCGTACGATGTCATCGCCCGCATCACCGGTGGTGGCCCGTCCGGCCAGGCCGGCGCACTTCGCCTCGGCATCGCACGTTGCTTGAACCTGATCGACGAAGAAAACAACCGCGCCATCCTCAAGAAGAACGGCTTCCTCAGCCGCGACGCGCGAGTCAAGGAGCGTAAGAAGGCTGGACTCAAGAAGGCCCGTAAGGCACCTCAGTTCAGCAAGCGCTAACCCGAAAGCCGACGACGATATGACTCGTCTGTTCGGCACGGACGGCGTTCGGGGCCTGGCCAACCGTGATCTCACGGCTGGCCTGGCCCTGAGCCTTGCCCAAGCCAGCGCCGCAGTGCTGACCAAGGGTCGTCGTGCCCAAGCACGCCTCGAAGCGGGCCGCCGTCCCGTGGCAGTGGTCGCTCGTGACCCGCGAATTTCCGGTGAATTTCTCAACGCTGCTGTCGCGGCCGGTTTGGCTTCCAGCGGCGTCGACGTCCTTGACGCCGGGGTCATCCCAACACCCGCCGCAGCTTTTCTGATCAACGACATCGGTGCCGATTTCGGTGTGATGATTTCTGCCTCCCATAACGCGGCGCCCGATAACGGCATCAAGATCTTCGCCTATGGCGGAACCAAACTCCCCGACGACGTCGAGGACCGCATCGAGTCCTATATCGGTCGCGACACGCTGATGCCGATCGCCGGCGACGTGGGGCGCATCCGTCGTTTTGCTGACGCTGAAGACCGCTACGTGGTGCACCTGCTCACGACTCTGCCGCACCGCCTCGATGGCATCCACGTCGTGCTGGACTGCGCCCACGGCGCAGCCGCCGGCGTGTCGCCGCAGGTGTTCACGGATGCGGGTGCTCGCCTCACCGTGATCGGCGCCGACCCTGACGGTCTCAACATCAACGACGGCGTGGGCTCGACCCACCTCGACAACCTCGCCCGAGCCGTGCTCGAACACGGTGCCGACGTCGGTATTGCGCACGACGGCGACGCCGACCGGTGCCTCGCGGTGGACCGCGACGGCAACATTGTCGACGGCGACCAGATCATGGCGATCCTCGCGGTGTCGATGGCCGAACGCGGAGTGCTGAAAGACCGCACACTCGTGGCGACCGTCATGAGCAACCTCGGCTTGCGGAAGGCCATGGCGGCCAACGACATCACCGTGGTGCAGACCAAGGTCGGCGACCGCTACGTGCTCGAAGAACTCAACGCCCACGGGTATTCCCTCGGCGGCGAACAGTCCGGTCACGTCATCATGACCAAGTACGCCACGACGGGCGACGGTATTCTCACCGGGCTTCACCTCGTCGCCGAAATGGCGCGCACCGGTAAGACGCTGGCCGAACTGGCATCCGTTATGACGGTATACCCGCAGATTCTGGTGAACGTGCGTGGTGTCAACCACACGGGTCTCGGCGCCGATGATGTCATCGCCGAGGCCGTACTCGCGGCCGAAGCCGAACTCGGCGACACCGGTCGTGTGCTCCTGCGCCCCTCCGGCACCGAGCCGATGGTGCGGGTCATGGTGGAAGCCGCCGACCAGCCCACGGCGGACCGCCTGGCGCACTCCCTCGCCGACGTGGTGCGGGAGCGCCTGCCCCTCTAGCCCTACCGGCTAGCACTACCGGACGGGGCCTGGGCCCCGTCCCCGGGCCCAGCCTATAAACTGGGCCCGCGTTCGGGGCCCAGGCCCCGTCCGCTTCCGGTTACTTCCCACGCTTCTTCTGGTCGTTCACGAGCACCGCCACAGTACGGGCAGGCACGGTGACCGTGCCGGACACCCGGTCCCAGGTGGTGGTCTTGACCACGGCATCCGTGCCATTGGCCTGGATGCTACTGAGCCTGTAGGTCATGCCGGCCAGGTCCGCCAGGGTGATGGTCTGCGAGTCGGGGCTCGCGTTGAAGATAGTGATCAGCCCGTCCAGCCTGCGATCGACATCCGTGCCGACGGTGTCGTCGATGCGCATCACGATGACACCGGGGATGGCCGTGGGTCCGCTGGCTGGAAAACTCAGCTTCTGCGTGATGAGCGTGGCGTCACCGAGCCGGAAAAGCTCGGTCGACTGCTTGAGCCGGAGCAGGTCCTTGGCCTGGTTCGACGCCGCGGCGATGTCGGCCGGTGTCGGCACGAGCGCCGGGTTCTCCAGCAACGGACGCTGGATGTCCCACTTGTCCTCGTTGGAGCCCGCCGACGGCAGCCCCACCCCGAAGTTGTTCGTTTGGCCGGTCCAATCGATGCGGTTGAACCAGTCGCCGGCGTTGTAGCTGTCCCGGTCGAGGGACTTCGAGCGCAGCAGGTCGGTTCCGGCATGCCAGAGCGACGGAGCCTGGGACAGGGTCGCGGTGGACAGGGACAGGGTGTTCATCCGCACCCGGTCGGTCATCGAAGAATCGGAGGGCATCTTGAGGGCGAGAAGATCGAAGAGCGTCTCGTTGTCGTGCGCGTCGACGTAGTTGATCACTTCGGCTGGCTGGTCGGCATAGCCGGCCGGCGACCCGTTGTAGTCCAGTTCGTCACCGCGCTTGACGGTTCCGTCGGCGGTCACGAAGCTGAAATCCCTCAGGTTCGCGGCCAGCCCGAGTCGCACCAGGTCGCTGGCCTGCGTCAGCTTCTCCAGCGCCTGCTCTGGCGTGCCGTTGATGGCCGCGCCGTTCGGGTCGGTGCCGAGACCGGTGCCGAAACCCTGCTGCTGCACGGTGCCGCCATCGACGGGGCTGCCGCCGTGCACGGCGTCACGCAGCCTGTCGTTGAAGGTACCGATGCCGGTGCCGCCGAGCTGACCCTGCTTCGCCTGCTCGAACAGGGCGTTGTCGGCTACCTCGCCGAAGTTCCAGCCCTCGCCGTAGAGGTAGATTGCCTTGCCGTCGACGCCGTCCTTCTTCTCGGTGAGCTGGTTGAGGGCCGCCCGCACCGCGAGCAGGTTGGCCGTGGAGTGGTGCCCCATGAGGTCGAACCGAAATCCGTCGACCTTGTATTCCCGGGCCCAGAGCACGGTCGAGTCGACCATCAGCCGTTCGGCCATCTGGTGTTCGGTGGCCACGTTCTGGCAGCAGGTGGACGTTTCGACCGCGCCGAGCGGGTTCAGCCGATGATAGTAACCCGGTACGACGCGATCGAGCACCGATGTGGCGGCCTGGCCGCTGGCGTTCGTGTGGTTGAAGACTTTGTCGAGCACGACCTGCAGGCCGTCCTCGTGTAATGCCCCGACCATGCCGCGGAACTCGGCCACTCGGGCCCCGCCGCGCGGGTTCACCGCGTACGAGCCCTCTGCTGCCTGGAAATGCAGCGGGTCGTACCCCCAGTTGAACCCATCGGTGTCGGCAGTGGCTTGAATGCAGGCCTGCTGCTCGGGCGAGGCCGGACCGAACGATTCGAGGTCGCACGCAGGCGTGGCCTGCGCAGCGCGGTCTTCCTCGATGGTCGCGATGTCGAACGTCGGCAGCAGGTGCACGGTGTTCAGTCCGGCATCCGCCAGCTCGGCCAGGTGCCTGGTACCGGCACTGTCCACATCGAACGCGCCATAGGTGCCGCGCAGAGCTTCGGGCACGGTCTCGTCGGAAATTGAGAAGTCCCGAACGTGCAGCTCGTAGATCGACCGGTCGACGGGGTTGTCGATCGTGGGCGACTCGGCCTTCTCCCACTTCTTCGGCCGGTAATCCTTGTTCGCCAGGTCGACGAAGACCGAACGCGTGGAGTTGGTCGTCAGCGCCACCGAGTACGGGTCGGTGACCTGGTTCACTTCGATGGTGCCCGTACTGGGTGCGAACACCGTCACCTCGAACACGAAGGATGCATCGGCCCAGTCCTTGGCGCCGCTCGCCGACCAGGTGCCGTCCTTCTGGCGCTTGAGGGTGACCCGCTCGGGTTCGGCGGCATCGCCGGCGGTCCAGACGAGCAGGTCCACCTTCTGAGCCGTCGGCGCCCAAACTGCGACGGTCGGCCGTTTCTTCGACCAGGTGACACCGAGCGTCGTGGAGGCCGCGGCATCCGCGTAGAGGTCGTCGAGCACCCCGGGCAGTTGCACCCCGGTGAGTGCGGTGAGCACCCCGTCGGACCCGGCCTGGCTGACCTGCAGCTGGGTGGTGAGCAGCCGCTCGACGGCGGCGCGGTTCGTGTCGACTGGTCGCAGCACGGCGGAGTTTCCCAGCGCTGGGAACAACGTCTTCTGTGCGTCGGTCAGGCCGGCCGTGTCGTAGACGAGTTCCACGGTATCGCCGCCGGTCACTGCACCGTCTGCGAGCGTGAGCGTGGCGTCGGACGAGGAGTGCAGGGCATAAACCAGGTCGGCGGGGTCGGCGTTGACCGGCAGCAGGTCGCGCGGCCAAGCCAGCGTCTTGTCGTCGATCCAGTGGGCCCGCTGGGCGCCGGTACCGGCCAGTGGTTGGCTTGCGGTCTCAATGGTGAGTACGTGGCTGGCCAGATCGTAGCTGAAGGCGGTCGCTTCTCCGGTTGTCACGCTGAAGCCGATGTTGGCCCCGTTCGGCGCGCCGTCCGCGCCGTAGTTCTCGTTCCAGCTGAGATTGTGCGCCACCTTGCCTTCGTAACTGCCGGTCGGCAGGGTGCTGGTGTTCCAGGTGAGGATGCCGTCGCCGTCGACGTCCTGCAGCCACGTGGCGAGGCAGTCGGGTGTCCAATCCGCGGGGCATCCGGCTTCCTCCTGGAAGGAACCGGCGGCTACGACGATCGGGCCCTGCGCGGTGTTCTGGAAGAAGTTGTTGCGGGGGTCGAAGTAGAAGTTGACCGGTCCGCCGGGCGCGGTGAAGGAGACGTTCGAGCCGTTCGGCACGCCACCGGCCCCGTAGTTGACGTCCCAGGAGCCGTTGATCGCGATCTTGTATTCGTAGGTACCGGCCGGCAGATCGAAGGTGCCGGCGTAAATGCCGTCGGCGCGCTGGGTGAGCCTGGCTGCCTCGCAGCCGGGCTGCCAGTCGCCCGCACAGCCGATCTCCGAGTCCAGGTCACCGGCCACGGTGACGAGGTCGATGGCGGGCGCCGGGGTGCCCGTTTCGGCCAGGGTAACCGTGTTGCCCACGGATGCGAAGGTGGAGGCGGCCGCGCGCTGGCCCGCGGCATCCGTGGCCACCGCACGGTACTCGACCAGGGTGCCATCGGCCAGACCGGCCGTGTCGTGGAAGACGCGGGGCGTGGTGTCCTCGGCGGTGCCGAGGGAGGTCCAGTCGGGCGAGCCGACAACGCGCCACGCGAAACCGGTCTCGGCCCAGGTTGAGTCGTCGACCATGGCGCCGACGGGTGACACTCCGGATACGCCGGCGCCGGCCATCGGGGCAGCGACCGTGATCGCGGTGGCGGCGGTGGGCGCCGTGACCGTGCGGTCGGCGACGAGCACGACCGACCCCAGCGCGGGTACGGTCACCTCGAGTTCGCCGGTGGCGGTGGCGGTCGCAGCGGCTCCGGCTCCGTACAGCACTGAGAAGGCTGCACTGTCGGTGAGGGTGGGGACGGTGACGGTCTTGACTGCGGCGGAGTTGTTGACGGCGACGAGGTGTTCGATCTTCTCGGTGCGATCGACCCGGCTGAAGGCGTAGACGCCGGCCCCAGTGTCGGCGTAGCGCTCGATCTGGGCGCCGGTGGCCAGGGCCGCGTGCGCTGTGCGGAGCGCGGAGAGCGCACTGATGTGGGTGTACAACGGAGCATCCGTGTCGAACCTGTCGACCGAACCCGCCGTTTCTCCCGTGATCAACGGCTGGTCGGTGTAGTCGCTGACCTGGCTGGCGAACAGGGACTGGCGGGAGTCCTTGTCGCCGCCGGTGCCGGCGAAGCCCTGCTCGTCGCCGTAGTACACGACGGGCTGGCCGCGAGTGAGGTACATCAGTTCATGGGCGAGCTTGTCGCGTTGCACCGGCGAATCGGAGCTCTTCAGGAACGAGCCGATGCGACCCATGTCGTGGTTGCCGAGGAAGGTCGGCAGGGCGTAGGCGTTGGAATCGGGGGTGGTGTAGCGGTCGTCGCTGGCGTACAGCTGGCTGAGGCCCTTGGCCGAGTTGCCGGCTGCGAAGCT
Source organism: Cryobacterium sp. M15 (assembly GCF_002929675.1). Taxonomy (NCBI): domain Bacteria; kingdom Bacillati; phylum Actinomycetota; class Actinomycetes; order Micrococcales; family Microbacteriaceae; genus Cryobacterium; species Cryobacterium sp. M15. The sequence goes on along the minus strand of NZ_PJJW01000041.1, from coordinate 414,531 downwards.
CGTGGCCTGTGACTGGAATCCGAAGTCGAGCACCGAGCTGAGGTCGGTGTCGCGCACGTAGGGGGAGGTCGTAGCGGCATTCGCGTCGTAGACCTCGCCGAACATGAAGAAGTCAGGCTTGCCCTGGGCGTGCGCGTAGTCCCGCACCGCAGTCGACCAGGTCTGCCAGAACTCGAGGTTGACGTGCTTGACGGTGTCGATACGAAAGCCGTCGATGCCGAAGTCGACCCAGGTCTTGTAGATGTCGATGAAGCCGTCCACGACGGCCGGGTTTTCCGTCATCAGGTCGTCGAGGCCGGAGAAGTCGCCGTCGAGGGCGCTTTCTCCCTCGAAGGTCGAGTCACCACGATTGTGATAGAGCGTGGGGTCGTTCAGCCAAGCCGGCACCTTGCGGTCGGCGTTGGCCGGGGTCACGGTCGGTGTGTACGGGAAGGACGTATCGTCCAGCTCGGGAAAATTGTCGGTGCCCGCATAGTCGGCAGGGTCGAAGGCGTCGCCCGCTGCGGTCGAGTACGGGGACGTGGCCTTGTCGATGTAGGCGTACGCCTTCTCCGCGTTGTCGATCAGGTCGGCGGTGTGGTTGGTGATGATGTCGAAATAGACTTTGATACCGCGAGCGTGCGCGTCGGCGATGAGCGCCTCGAGTTCGGCATTGGTGCCCAGGTGCGGATCGATCCGGGTGAAGTCGGTGATCCAGTAGCCGTGGTAACCGGCCGAGGCGTTGGCCCCCTCACCCTGCACCGGGTTGTTCATGAACGATGGGGTGAGCCAGAGGGCGGTGGTGCCGAGCCCTTGAATGTAGTCGAGGGAGGAGCGGAGGCCCGCGAGGTCGCCGCCGTTGTAGAAGCCCTTGTCGGTCGGGTCGAAGCCGGAGACCATCGGGTCGGAGCCGAGACCAGCGGTGTTGTTGCTCGGGTCGCCGTCCTGGAACCGGTCGGTCATCACGAAATAGAACTGCTCGTCGCTGCCGGGCTGGCGAATGGGCTCCGTCGCTAGCGACGCATCAGCTTCTGAGTACGGTCCGGCCAGGGACAGCGCTTGCAGCCCAACCCGTTTCTTGGCGACGTCGAAGCTGAACCGCAGGGTGCTCTCGCCCGCGATGGTCAGCGGGATGTTGTCGGCGCCGCCATCCAGGCCGTAGGTGACGTCCCAGCTGTCGTCGAGGGCTACCTTGTAGTCGTAGCTGCCAGCGGGGAGGGTGAAGTCCGCCGCCCAGATTCCCTCGGTGCCGGTCGGGACCAGTTCGGTGGCCGCGCAGGCTGGCACCCAGTCTTCGCTGCAACCGAGCTCGTTCTGCAGGCTGCCGACGAGGGCCACGGTCGGCGTGGCCGCTGCCGCTGCACCGGGTGCGAAGACGAGACCGGAGGCGAGAATCGCTCCTGAACCGACCATGGCCAGGAATCGGCGTGCGGTGATCTGGCTAGTCAGCATTGACTTCCCTCGTTCGGCGCCGGAAAGCGCAAAGGACAACGGATCAGACGCTACCCCTCATGGGGAACAGACTGCAAGCGTTTGCACGGATTGCTCGGTGGATCGCCCTGTCGTAAAAATCTCGGCTGATCGGCCTGCCACGGAACGGGGTCTCGACAGGCTCGATAGACGGTTACCGGTCAGACCTTGCGCAGCAGCACCTTGGAGACGGCGTGCGTGGGGTCCTTGCGCAGTACCAGGGTCGCGCGCGACCGGGTAGGGCGTATGTTCTGCAGCAGGTTGGGCTGGTTGATGCTGGTCCAGATGCTGCGTGCCTTGCCGCGCGCTTCGTCTTCGGTGAGCGCCGCGTAGCGGTGGAAGAACGAGTTGGGGTTGGCAAATGCCCCGCGCTGCAGCTTGAGAAATCGTTCCTCGTACCAGCGGGCAATGTCCTGGGTGCGAGCATCCACATAGATGGTGAAGTCGAACAGGTCGCTGACCGAGAGACCATGCCCAGGGGTGGGAGGCTGCAGCACGTTGAGGCCCTCGACGATGAGAATGTCGGGTTGTCGCACCACGATCTGTGCGTCGGGAACGATGTCGTAGCTCAGGTGCGAGTAGAACGGTGACCGCGCCTCCGGGGCGCCGCTCTTGACCGCGCTAACGAACCGTAGTAACGCACGCCGGTCGTAGGACTCCGGAAACCCTTTGCGTTCCATCAGGCCGCGGCGATTGAGTTCGGCATTGGGAAACAGAAAGCCGTCGGTAGTGACCAGTTCCACCCGGGGGGTGTCGTCCCAACGGGCGAGCATCTCGCGCAGCAGTCGGGCGGTCGTCGACTTGCCCACCGCAACCGAGCCGGCCACGCCGATCACAAACGGGGTAGGACGAGCGCGTTGCCCGAGGAATCCGCTGGTTGCGCGGTGCAGGGTGCGGGCATTCGCCGCGTAGAGGTTGAGCAGGCGACTGAGCGGAAGGTAGACATCCGTCACCTCGTTGATATCGAGCGGCTCGCCGATGCCGCGCAACTGCACGATCTCGGTCTCTTTGAGCGGCCGCAGAGTGGTCGGCGCGAGGGCAGCCCAGTCCGCTCGGTCGAGCTCTACAAAAGGGGTACCGTGACCATTCGCTACAGGGGCCAGCACCAGATCGGACATTCCCCCAAGCTTAGTCCGACTAAAATCGATCTCTATGTGCGGAATCGTAGGTTATGTCGGAAGCAATAAGACCGTTGACGTTCTCATGGGAGGACTCGGACGGCTGGAATATCGTGGGTACGATTCCGCGGGTATCGCCGTGATCGACGAATTCGGGGTGCTCAACACGGCTAAGAAGGCCGGCAAGCTGTCGGCCCTGACCAAGGAGCTCAAAGCCCACCCGATCAACGACGGCAACACCGGAATCGGTCACACCCGCTGGGCCACCCACGGCGGTCCCAACGACGAAAACGCGCACCCGCATCTCGGCGACAACAACAAGCTCGCCCTCATCCACAACGGCATCATCGAAAACTTCGCCGAGCTGCGGGGCGAACTGCTCGCCGAAGGCTTCACCTTTCTGAGTGAGACCGACACTGAGGTCGCCGCGGTGCTCCTCGGCCGTGAATACCAGCGCGTCGGCGATCTGGCCGAGGCCTTCCGCACCATCGTGGCACGCCTCGACGGAGCGTTCACGCTGCTCGCCGTGCACCAGGACCAGCCCGGCATCGTCGTCGGAGCCCGCCGCAACTCGCCGCTCGTCATCGGTCTCGGCGAGGGCGAGAACTTTCTCGGCTCCGACGTTGCGGCGTTCGTCGAATACACCCGTCGCGCCGTCGCCATCGGGCAAGATCAGATCGTCACCATCACAGCGGATGCCGTCACCGTCACCGACTTCGACGGTCACCCCGTCGAGACCGAAGAGTTCGACATTGCCTGGGATGCCTCCGCCAGTGAAAAAGGAGGCTGGACCAGCTTCATGGCGAAGGAAGTCTCCGAGCAGCCTGATGCCGTCGCCAACACCCTTCGCGGGCGCATCACCGCCGAACAGGTGGTCGTTCCCGAACTGACCGAATTCGGAGACGACGTGCTCGCTGGCGTCCGTCGTATCGTGATCATCGCCTGCGGAACTGCGGCCTACGCTGCCCAGACAGCCAAGTACGCCATTGAAAAGTGGGCGCAGGTACCGGTGGACGTCGAACTCAGCCACGAGTTCCGCTATCGCGACCCGGTACTCAGCGAAGACACCCTGGTGATCTCGATCAGTCAGTCCGGCGAGACCATGGACACGCTCATGGCCGTCAAATACGCCATGTCGCTCGGCGCCAAGGCCATCTCCATCTGCAACACGCAGGGCGCGACCATCCCACGTGAAAGTGACGCGGTGATTTACACCCACGCCGGGCCCGAGGTTGCCGTGGCGTCGACCAAGGCCTTCGTGGCCCAGATCACCGCCCTCTACCTGTTCGCCCTGCACCTCGCCCGGGTGCGCGGGAGCCTGAGTGCTGCCGAGCAGGCCGCACAGGTTGCCGAACTGCAGGCCATGCCGGAGAAGATCCAGACCGTTCTCGGCGTTGAAGACGAGGTGCGCCAGCTGGCGCGCTGGATGAGCGATACCCGCGCGGTACTGTTCCTCGGCCGCCACGTCGGCTTTCCGATCGCGCTCGAGGGGGCGCTCAAGCTCAAGGAGCTCGCCTACATCCACGCCGAAGGCTTCGCCGCCGGTGAACTCAAGCACGGCCCGATCGCCCTGATCGAGCCCGGCCAGCCGGTTTTCGTCGTCGTGCCGAGCCCGCGCGGCTCAGCCCATTTGCATCCGAAGGTCGTCTCCAACATTCAGGAGATCCGGGCCCGCGGCGCTCGCATCATCGTCATCGCCGAGGTCGGAGACGCCGCGGTACTGCCGTTTGCCGACACCGTCATTCACATTCCCCTCGCGGCGCCGCTGTTCGAGCCGCTACTGGCTGTGGTGCCGCTGCAGATGTTCGCCATGGAGCTAGCTATAGCCAAGGGTCTCGACGTCGACCAGCCGCGCAACCTCGCAAAGTCCGTCACGGTCGAGTAGTGCCAGTCGAGGTGGCACGATGATCAAGGGCATCGGGGTTGACGTGGTCGACCTGGCGCGGTTCGCACGTCAGGTCGCGCGCACGCCGCGCCTGGTGCCGCGGTTGTTCACGGAAAACGAACGCGGTCTGCCGGTGCACTCTTTAGCAGCGCGTTTCGCCGCCAAGGAAGCCCTGATCAAGGCCCTCGGTGACAGTGGGGGCGCTACCTGGCACGAGATGGAAATTGTGAATGACCCGCACGGCAATCCGGAATTCCAACTCAGCGGGGCGGCCCAGGCGGCGCTCACCGAGCGTGGCATCACGCGGGTGCACGTCACCATGACGCACGACGCGGGCGTGGCTTGCGCCTTCGTCGTCGCCGAGGGGGAGCAGTGACCGGTTTTCGCGAGGCCGTGGTCGACCTCGCCGCCATTCGCCACAACATGGCCCACCTGCGCGCTGTCGCCGGCACCGCGCACGTTATGGCGGTCGTCAAAGCCAACGCCTACGGGCATGGTGCTGTGCCGGTGGCGCGTGCTGCCCTCGCGGGCGGGGCCGACTGGCTCGGCGTCGCCGACATCGACGAGGCACTGGTCCTGCGTGACGCCGGAATCGATGCACCGATTCTCGCCTGGCTGCACGACCCCGACGCCGATTTCAGCGCCGCGGTCGACGACGACGTCACGCTCGGTCTCTCGTCAGCGCAACAGGTGCAACAGGTAGCGGATGCCGCGGCGGAACTCGGCCAGAGCGCATCCGTTCATCTGAAACTGGAAACCGGCCTCAACCGGAACGGCGTGCACGAGAACGACTGGGCCGAGGTCTTCGCGCTCGCCGCTGCGCTCGAAAGGGTCGGGCTGCTGCGCGTCGACGGTGTCATGAGCCACCTTGCCAATGCGTCGGCGTTCGATGACCAGCAGGCGCTCGAATGCTTCGAACGCGGTGTCGCTGCCGCCCGCGCGGCCGGGCTGACCCCCACGCTCGTGCACCTTGCATCGTCCGCAGCGGCACTGCGGCTGCCGGCTGCTCGCTTCACCATGGTGCGATTCGGTATCACTATCTACGGGCTGTCGCCCTTTGACGATGCAACCTCGGCCGATCTCGGCTTGATTCCGGCCATGACCCTGCGCGGACGGGTAGCCCTGGTGCGCCGGGTCAGTGCCGGCGCCGGAGTCTCGTACGACTATCTGTGGCGCGCACCGCAGGATTCCACGCTCGTGCTCGTGCCGCTCGGCTATGCCGACGGCATTCCCCGGCAGGCCTCGGGGGCGGCGCTCGTGCACATTCACAGCGCGAACTACCCGCTGGTCGGACGGGTGGCGATGGACCAGTTTGTCGTGAACCTCGGCTCCGAAAACCCGGGCGTGGCTGTCGGCGACGAGGTTGTACTGTTCGGCGACCCGGCAACGGGCGCGCCGAGTGCCACCGACTGGGCCGACGCCGCCGGCACGATCAACTATGAGATCGTCACGCGAATCGGGCCCCGGGTGACGCGGCGACACATCAATGGCTGAGCTGCACCGCACGATTGCGAATGCGGCGGCGATGCACCGGTTCGGGGTGGATCTCGCCGCTACCCTGCTGGCCGGTGACCTCATCGTACTCACCGGACCGCTTGGGGCGGGCAAGACCACGCTGACGCGCGGCCTCGGCGAGGGGCTGCAGGTGCGTGGAGCCGTGACCAGCCCTACTTTCGTGCTCGCTCGCACACACCCCAGTCTCGTGGGCGGGCCGCCGTTCGTACACGTCGACGCGTACCGCCTCGGCAGCGCCATGGAACTCGACGACCTCGATATCGACTTCGCCCGCTCGATCGTCGTGGTCGAGTGGGGCCGCGGCCTGCTCGATGGCATCACCGAATCCTGGCTGGACATCGAGATCGAGCGGCCGCAGGGCCGCGCGCTCGTGACGTCGGAAACGGATGCTGCCGCATCCGTTCTCGACCTGGATCACGACCTGGATGAGCCGCGTACCGTGACCCTGGCCGGTCACGGCCCCCGCTGGGACCGTCTGGCGTTGGTCTAGCGTGTCTGCTGGTGCCCGCTGTCGGCGACGTCGCCGTTGAACACTCAAACACAGGGAACTCTTACTCAATGACTCTTCTTGAAGGCGCGATCATTCTGGTCGCCGGGATTGCCGCTGGCATCATCAACGTGGTCGCCGGCGCGGGGACTTTGATCACTTTTCCTACGCTGCTAGCCCTGGGCGTGCCGCCGATCACCGCGAACGTGTCGAACACCGTTGGCCTGGTTCCCGGGTCGGTCGCGGGTGCCTACGGTTACCGGCGGGAACTCAAGTCACAGTGGCGACCGGTGGCCTGGATGGCCGTGTTTTCGGCTGTCGGTGGGGTGACCGGCGGTTTGCTGCTGCTGATCCTGCCGGAGGAGGCCTTCTCGGTGGTCGTTCCGTACCTCCTGCTGTTGGCCGCCATGCTTTCGGCGGTGCAGCCCAAAGTGGCACGGTACGTTCGGCGCAAAGCGCCCGAAGGCGCCACCACCGACACCCGCCCGATCACCTTCGGTTTGGTACTCGGTATTCTCGGTACGGGTGTGTACGGTGGATACTTCGGAGCGGCCCAGGGCGTGGTGCTCCTTGCCCTGTTGGGAATCCTCTGGTCCACCGATATACACCGGGCAAACGGAGCCAAGAACGTTCTGGCCGGCATGGCCAACCTCGTGTCGGCGATCATTTTCATCTCGAGCGGAACCGTGGACTGGGTGATCGCTCTGTTGATCGGCGTGGGGTCAGCCTTCGGCGGCTGGATCGGCGCCCGCATCGGTCGGCGCCTCTCGGCCCCGGTGTTGCGCACGATCCTCGTCGTCGTTGCACTAACGGCCGCCACCGTGCTTTTTCTGACCTGATCACACCAGCGCCCGGAGCGCAAAACGCTCGCCCCATCAAAGCTAGGCTGAACGAGTGCTACTCGCCATTGATACCTCTGCTGGCACGAGCGTTGCCGTCGTCGACCTCAGCCGGGGTGTGATCGCCGAACGCGGCGAGGCCGACACGATGCGCCACGCCGAAATCGTCGGCCCGTTCATTCTCGAGTGTCTGCGGGAAGCGGATATCGCGCCCGCTGCACTCTCCGGCGTGGTCGGCGGTATGGGCCCCGGACCCTTCACCGGTCTGCGCGTCGGCATCGCCTCGGCCCGTGTCTTCGCCCTCGGAGCCGGCAAACCGCTCGTGCCGGTCATCAGCCACGATGCCATCGCCTACGGCCACTACCGCCGTGGACACAGTGGACCGCTCGTCGTCGTGACCGACGCCCGCCGCCGCGAAATCTACTGGAGCGCCTATTCCCAAGCGGATGCCGTGGGTCTGCCGGTGCGCGTCGGTGTGCCCGGCCTAGCCAAACCGGCCGAACTCGACGACCCGACCTGGTTGCACGCGCTGTGGCCCCGAATCGACGCCGCCACGGTGGCGGCTGGAGACCTCGGACTGGTGGCCGAGCTGAGCTTCGCCCACCACCGCCCTTTCGCGGCCAATGCGCCGCTGTACTTGCGCTCACCCGATGTCACGTTGTCGAACGGCCCCAAGCGGGTCAGCCGATGACTTGGCAGCTGCGCCGCGCGCACGAAGCCGACCTGGTTGCCATCATGCACCTCGAGACGACCATTTTTGAAAACGATGCCTGGTCGGCGCCCATGATGCTGCGCGATCTCGGAGACCCGGCCTGCTACTACCTCGTGGCTTTCCCGCCGGATTCCCCGGGCACGATCGAAGCCTACGCCGGACTGCTCGCTCCCCAAGGTGCCACAGAAGGCGACATCCAGACCATCGCCGTCGCCGACTCGGCCCGCGGTCACGGACTCGGCCGTGCACTCATGGAGGCGCTCATCAGCGAAGCTCGCAAACGCGGCGCCCGGCTGATCTTTCTCGAGGTTCGCGCCGATAATCCGGGTGCCCAGCGCCTGTACGCGCGCCTCGGATTCCTTGACGTGGGGGTGCGCCGCGGTTATTACCAGCCAGACAACGTCGACGCCATCGTTATGCGCCTGAATATACCCGAATTGGAATCAATGCTAGTAGCCGTGGAGATCCCGTGACGATTATGAACCGCACCGATCCCCTCGTGCTCGGCATCGAAACCTCCTGCGACGAAACCGGCATCGGCATCGTGCGCGGAACCACCCTGCTGTCCAATACCATCGCGAGCTCGATGGACGAGCACGCCCGCTATGGCGGCGTCGTGCCGGAGATCGCGGCCCGCGCGCACCTCGATGAACTGGTGCCGGCCATCAACGCGGCCATCGCTGAGGCCGGCATCCGCCTGCACGATCTTGATGCCATCGCCGTCACCTGCGGGCCCGGACTCTCCGGCGCCCTGATGGTCGGTGTCGGCGCTGCGAAGGCGCTCGCCGTTGCGCTCGACAAGCCGATCTACGCGGTCAACCACCTGGTCGGCCACGTCGGGGCCGACCTGCTGCATCGTTCCATTCACACCAGCATGACCGACACCAGCGACGCAGTCCCGCTCGAGTACCCGACGATCGCGCTGCTGGTCTCCGGCGGGCATACCTCGCTGCTGCTGGTGCGCGACCTGGTCAGCGACGTCGAACTGCTCGGCGAGACCATTGACGATGCCGCTGGCGAAGCCTTCGACAAGGTGGCCCGGCTGCTCTCGCTGCCCTACCCCGGCGGACCGCAGATCGACCGAGTCGCCGCTGACGGTAACCCGAAGGCCATTCGCTTTCCGCGCGGTCTCAGCCAGCCCAAGGACATGGCCGCGCACCGCTACGATTTCTCCTTTTCGGGGCTGAAAACCTCGGTCGCCCGCTTCGTGGAACAGCGTCAGGATGCCGGCGAACCGGTGCCAGCAGCCGATGTTGCGGCGAGTTTTCGCGAGGCGGTCGTCGACATTCTGCTCACCAAGGCTCTCGCTGCCTGCGCCGACTACGGCGTGCCGCGGCTGCTGCTCGGCGGCGGTGTCATCGCTAACCAGCGGCTGCGCCAAGTAGCCACCGAAAGAACGGATGCCGCCGGCATCGCCTTGCGCATCCCGCCCCTCTCTCTATGCACCGACAACGGCGCCATGATTGCAGCCCTGGGCGCGCAGCTCATCATGGCTGGAAGCGAACCTTCAACGCTGGAATTCGGCGCCGACTCGACCCTGCCGGTCGACCAGATTCAGGTCTGATCTGCCCCGGAAGTCACCGACTCGCAGGCTCACGCGATATTCTGGTCGAGCGACCCTGAATTTTTAGCACAGAGGAGACCGCAGATGTCTGATCCCACCCAGCCCCCCGCCAATCCGACGAGCAACGACCCGACGAACAACGACCCGACGCGCTCCAGGCCGACCGATCCCAGCGCACCCCCCGCTTACGAAACTCCGGCCGCTCCGGCCTATCCGGCGGCGCCAAGCTACCCGGCAACGGAAGGTCAGGAAGCGCCGGGATATGGCCAGGCTCCGGTTTACGGTCAGCCGCCGGCCTACGGCCAGAATCCGTACGGCCAGCAGAACCCGCAGGACAAGTACAACGTTCTGTCGATCATCTCGCTCGTTACCTCGATCCTCCTCGTCTCGGTCGTCGGTATCGTCACCGGCCACATCGCCCTGAGCCAGATCAAGAAAACCGGCGAAAAGGGACGCGGGCTTGCTCTCTGGGGAACCATCCTCGGCTACGTCGGACTGCTCGGCGGCACCATTTTCACCATCATCACGATCGCTTTCGTGATTGCCGCAGCCTCCACGGGCGCGGGTTATTACAGATAGCGACGCAGCAGTGGCCCCGTGCGGGGCCGCTCGGCACGTTTCGACCGACCACGGGTTGATCCCAGCGTTCCGTTGCTCGCGGTTCGCGGCCAGAGGACACCCATGACGACACACCACCAGCACGATGACGCCTCGGCGCAGCTGGGCTACACGCGTGCTCCCGCGCCGCCTGGCAGCCAGCTCGACTGGGCGTCCACCGTGACCGCTCCCACCGAGTTCGTGCCGTACATCTACACCGAGGCGGAGGTAGAGCGCATCACCGGCCGCCGCCGGCTCTCGATCGCCGCCGTGGGTTGTGGCGTGGCCGGGCTCGGCTTGGGAGTGATCGGTGTGTTCGGCCTGCCGCCAGCGCTCATCGCGATCACCCTCGCGCTGATCGCGCGCACCACCGAGAACCGGGCGCGTACTCTCTGGCTCAGCGGTCTCGTCAGCGGTCTCGTTGGCGTTCTACTCGCGGCCGGCTGGATCGTCTTTATCAGTCGCACCGTGCTGCCCCTGCTCTAGGGCGGTCCGTACCGAGCTTGAAAATTCGCTCGACAACGCGTACCCGCCGAGAATTTTCGCAGTTGGGCAGCAAGCTCGCCAGCTAGCGCACACGCTCCACGAGCAGCGCAACGCGCTGCCCGGCTGCCCGCGTCAGAATCAAGGTCGCTGACTCGGGCCCCTTGAGCTTGAGTCGGGTGCGCAACGTCGCCGGATCCACGTCGACGCCGCGTTTTTTGATCTCGAGGGTACCGATCCGTCGCTGAAACAGCGCCAACCGCAGCTTCTTTTCGTCGAAGGGCAGAGTCTCGAGCACCCGGAACGCGCTCGCGAACGGTGTTGGAGTGAGCCTGTCGTTGGTCAGGTAGGCGATGCCCTCGCTCAACATATGCGCGTCCAGCGAGCGGGCTAGATCACCGATCAGCCGCGCCCGAATCACCGCGCCATCGGGTTCATATACGTAATTTCCCAGGCTGCCCGCTTCGACGTCTGCACTGTCTTCGGGGGCAGTCAGTTCGTGCGTGCCGTCGGGAGTCAAGAGCAGAGCCGATCGACGGATGCCGGTGCGTGCGAGCGCGCCAAACCACAGCCCCATTTCCACCAGCTGGCCATCCACCGACACCCACTGGGCCTCGGCGTCGACAGGAATCCGGTCGCGGTCGTGACCGGGGCCGAGCTTCATCCCGAGCGGCAAGCGGGTGGCCAGCAGGTACGCGAAGTCGAGTGAGGGGGAGTAGTCCTCGGAGCGAGTCAGCCGCGTCGTGTTGCTGTGTCCACTCGTGCGGCGGGCTGGGTCGAGCCAGACCGCGTCGAAGTCGCCCAGGTCGAACGTCTCCGCGTCGGCCTGCAGGGCAGAAGCGTTGGGAAACGGTGCAAGGTTGAAGCTCGCGACGGTCGCCGTGACCTCGTCGGCGTCGATGGCGACGACCGAAACGTCCAGGGCCGCGAGTGCCATAGCGTCGCCGCCGATGCCGCAGCCGAGGTCGGCGACCCGCGGTGGGCGGCCCAGGGCTGTGCTGAGCCCGGCGAACCGACCGGCGTGCAGCGCGGCGACTCGCAATCGTGTCGCTTGCTCCAGGCCAGCCTCCGTGAACAGCATCCGCTCGGCGAATTCACCGAACTTGACGGTGGCCTTCGCCCGAAGCCGGGACTGGTTGAGCACGGCCGACACGACGTCGGATGGGTGTCCGGCCTTGCGCAGATCGCTCACAAGCTTCAGCACGTCGCCATGGCTGTCATACGGCGGCAGGGAGTCCAGCAGCCGCAAACTCGCGGGGGAAAGCAGCTCAACGAGTTCGGTTCGATCCATGCTGCAACGTTAGCAAAATGACCCCCCATCTGGCACTCACGTTGCGTGAGTGCCAGAACCCCCCTAAACTTCACTTGGCACTCTCGCTGGGAGTCTGCTAACCCAAATCTTAGAAAGAGGTCAACCGTGTCGGTCTCCATCAAGCCGCTCGAGGATCGCATCGTCATCAAGCAGGTCGACGCCGAGCAGACCACCGCATCAGGTCTGGTCATTCCTGACACCGCGAAGGAAAAGCCCCAGGAGGGCGAAGTTGTTGCAGTCGGCCCCGGCCGCATTGACGACAACGGCAACCGCGTCCCCCTCGACATCGCCGTCGGCGACAAGGTGATCTACTCCAAGTACGGCGGAACCGAGGTCAAGTTCGGTGGCGATGACCTGCTGGTTCTCTCCGCTCGCGACGTGCTCGCCGTCGTCGTACGCTAAGTAGTTCTCTTCGCTCCTAGTCTCTAGACTGAAACTCCCGAATAGCATTGCTGTTCGGGAGTTTTTTGTTTGTGCACTTTTGTTCCGCAGGAGAAGACCATGACGGATGCTGCCGCATCGCACCGCACGACAGCCCATTCCACGTACCGTACCGGCCTTGTCTTCGGTGGTCTCTCCTATGCCCTCTGGGGTGCGCTGCCGCTCTATTTTCTGCTACTCGCGCCCTCCGGCGCGTTTGAAATCGTGGCCTGGCGGGTGCTGTTCTCGCTCGTCTTCTGCGCTCTGATCATCACGGTCACCCGCACCTGGACGGTGCTCGGGCGGGCCCTGCGGCAGCGGCGCCTGGTGTGGACCATGGGCCTGGCCGGGGTGTTCATTTTCATCAACTGGCAGACCTACGTGATCGCCGCGACCACCGGACACGTCGTCGAAGCGGCCTTGGGCTACTTCATCAATCCGATCGTGACCGTGTTGCTCGGCGTTTTCGTGCTGCGGGAAAATTTGCGCCGGCTGCAGTGGGTGGCCATTGTGGTCAGCGGTGTCGCCGTCGTCGTTCTCGCCGTCGGATACGGTTCCCTGCCGTGGATCTCGCTCATTCTCGCATTTTCCTTCGGGCTGTACGGTCTGATCAAAAAGCGCGTCGGTCCGAGTGTGGATGCCGTCACCGGTCTCACCCTGGAGACCGCGTGGCTGGCCCCGGTCGCCGTCGTGCAACTCGTTGTCGTCTCGGGACTCTCCGGAATCACCTTCGGCACGGTGTCGCCCTGGCACACGGCGAGCCTGCTCGCGGCCGGGATCATCACCGCGGTGCCGCTGCTGCTGTTCGCCGCGGCCGCTCGGCGGCTGCCGTTGACCGTGCTCGGGCTCATTCAATTCGTGGCGCCGGTGCTCCAGTTCCTCGTGGGCGTGGTCATTCTGAACGAGGCAATGCCCTTCGAACGCTGGGTCGGCTTCGGACTGGTCTGGGTGGCCCTGATCATTTTGATGGTTGACATGGTGGCGTCCGGTCGCAGTCCTCGGCGCAGCATCCGTGAAGTCGCCTAGCTCCAAAGAACGGGCCGGCCAGCCGATACGTTGAACCGTCAGCTCGCACGCGTCAGTTCAGTTCAATTCATTTCATTTCATTTCAGTACTTGAGGATTCACATGCCCCATCGCCCCACGATCGCCGTAGTTTTTCTGCTCGCCCTGGCCCTGACTGGCTGTACTGGCGCGCCGGCGGCCACGTCGACCGCGATTCCAATTCCGGTCGTCAGCACCAGCCCGACCGGCGACGGCACGCTGAGCATCGGCACGCTGTTTCCCATGACCGGTGATAATGCTGCGAGCGGCGCGGCCCAGGTAGCCGGCACCGAAATCGCCGTGCGCGATATCCTCGCCGACCAGACCACTCCCACCCACCCCGTGCAGCTCATTCACCGCGACTCCTATGGCGACCTCGCCGCCGCCTACGCGGACCTTGCGGCGCGCGGCGTCGACCTGGTGCTGTGGGACGCAACGACAGCGCTGCCAGCGGATGTTGACAGTTTTGCTGGCAACACGACCATCGTGGCCCTCATCGACTTTGCCAACGGGGGAACCCCCCTTGCCGCTGACGAGGAGTTCACTGCCCGGCTGAAGACCGCCGACCCAGGGCTGACGGCCACGGCTGGCGGCGCGGAAGCCTATGACGGGGTCATCACGGCAGCCCTGGCCGCGGTCATCACCGCAGACGATGGTGGCGCCTCGCTCGAAGCGGGCTGGCCCCGGGTGGTTTCGGGAACCGCCGTGTGCGCATCCTGGGGAGAGTGTGTTTTTGCCCTGACGGAGAACCAGATCATTGATTATCAAGGGATGACCGGCCGCCGTTCGTAACGATTTGGTCGCTTTACCAAGTTCTCCTATGAAGGGGTAGGTTTCCGGGCCATTGATTGCCTACTCTGACACCACGGCAGTCAATCGGCTGACCAGTCTTACCCCTTTTATCAATCAAGGAGCAACATGAGCGTTTTCGCGAAGGCCTCGGCCTCCCGCTCAGTTCATACCCTCGTTACCGGTGTCGCCCTCATCGGCGTGAGCGCCCTCTTGCTCACCGGCTGCAGCAATGGTGCTGCTACGGCGCCCGCAGAATCAGCAGCTCCCACTGCGGATTCTGCTGCAGACTTCCAGCCGGTCCAGGCTGGTGATCGTGATCTTTCCCTGAAGATCGGCACTATCCTCCCGCAGAGTGGTGGACTGGCCTTCCTCGGCCCGCCCGAAGAAGCGGGCGTTCAGCTGGCTATCAACGACATCAACGAGGCTGGCCTCGGCATCAACATCGATGCGATCTTCCGCGACTCGGGCGACACCACGACCGACACCGCCACCGTCTCCGTGACCGACCTGTTGTCGCAGGACGTCTCGGCCATCGTTGGTGCAGCCTCGTCGGGTGTGTCCAAGACCGTGATCGACCAGATCACCGGTGCCGGCGTCGTGCAGTTCTCCCCGGCCAACACCTCGGACGCGTTCACCACGTACGCCGATAACGGTCTGTACTGGCGTACGGCGCCCTCCGATGTGCTGCAGGGTGAAGTGCTGGGCAACCTGATTGCTGAAGACGGAAACGCCACCCTTGGCCTCATCGTACTGAACGATGCCTACGGAACCGGTCTGGCCAAGTACGTCAGTGACGCATTCACCGCCGGCGGCGGCGAGGTCGTCGCGACGGCCTTGTTCAACGAGGGCGACCCGAACTTCACCGCTCAGATCGCCGAGGTCACGGCTCAGGATCCCGACGCGATTGCCCTGATCACGTTCGACCAGGCCAAGGTCATCGTTCCCGACCTGGTCGCCACGGGCTTCGCGGGCGACAAGCTGTACCTCGTCGACGGAAACGTATCCGACTACAGCGCCGACTTCGCGGCCGGCCTCATCGAAGGTGCCCAGGGCACGTTGCCGGGCCTCGATACCGCATCGCTCGGTGACTTCACCAAGCGCCTGCTCGAAATCGACCCGAAGCTAACCGACTTCAGCTACGCCGCCGAGTCGTATGACGCCGTCGTTCTGATCGCCCTGGCCGCCTACGCGGGTCAGGACGTGTCGGGCAAGTCGATTGCGAGCTATCTGCGTCAGGTCTCCGGTGGAACCGGCGATGGCACCAAGGTCACCGACTTCAAGACCGCTGCTGCAGCGCTCCAGGCCGGTGAGCAGGTCGACTATGACGGCTTCTCCGGTCCGATCACGTTTGATGAGAACGGCGACCCCACCGGTGCAACCATCGGCATCTACAAGTTCGATGCAGAAAACAAGTACTCCCGCACCAACTAGCTCGACTGCCTGACCTGAAGGGCCCCGGGTTCTGCCGGGGCCCTTCTCCATGCGGCCGGGCGTCACCATGCCAGTAGGAGACATGTGCCGGAATCTCTGCCAAAAACCCCCGCCAGGCTATAAGCAACAGGCCCTAGACCGGTTCCCCCGACGTGCGGGCGGCGGTGACGCTTGCTCCGGTCGCTTCCTCTTCGCGCTGCTCGTGATGCGGCGCCGTTCCGGAGAGCCGCAGCGTCGCCAGGAAGCCGAGCACGAGAAACCCGGCCGCGGCGAAGGCCGAGTACCGGGTACCGTCGCTGAAGGCCTCCCGCGCGGCATCCGCCACAGCCGGGCTCTGCGCCTCGAGAGCCGGGATCGCGGAGCCGGCACTGTTCACGACCGCGTCGACGATCTGCGTCTGGGTCTGGGCCGAAAAGCCCGGCACGGAGGACAACTTCGCGTCGAGCGATGCGCCGACCGCGGTGAACAGCACCGTGCCGAGCACCGCGATTCCGAGCGCGGACCCGATCTGTCGGGCGGTGCTGGAGGTGCCGGAGCCCTGGCCGCTCTGCGACACAGGGACGTCCTTGAGCACCACGCCGGTCAGCTGCGCAGTGGCCAGGCCGACGCCGATCCCGTAGACGAACAGGAACGGCACGACCGTTAGCCAGGTGGCTTCCGCGGTGATGACGATGCCGAGCCCGGTGACACCGATGATCTCCGCGATGATGCCCATGCGCACGATCGCCTCCGGCGAGGTCTTGTTGCCGAACGCGCCCGACAGCCCGCTGGCCAGGAACGAGCCCACCGCGAGGGCGAGCAGCACGAAACCGGTCTGCAGGGCGTCATAGCCGAGCACGTTCTGCAACCAGAGCGGCAGCGAGAGGATGATGCCGAATTCGCCGAGCGACACGATCATGGCGGCGATGTTGCCGTTACGGAACGAGGGGATCGCGAACAGGGAGAAGGCGAGCAGGGTGCTTTGGCCGGCCCGTTGCCGGTAGCGGCCCCAGGAGACGAAGGCGATCCCGCAAACGATGGTGAGCAGGAAGACGAACGGGATAACCGACCATGAGTACGGCCAGGTCCAGTCGCCGATCGTCGGGGCGTTGTTGGTGCGCCACCAGCCGTAGGTGCGGCCCTCGATCAGCCCGAAGACAAGCGAGGCGCTGGTGATGACCGAGAGGATGGCGCCAACCACGTCGACGCGGCGAGGCTCCCCGGCATCCCGGGATTCGAGCACGAAGACCAGCACACCGATGATGATGACGATGCCGAAGGGCACGTTGATGCCGAACGCCCAGCGCCAGGAGAAGTAGGTGGTGAGCCAGCCGCCGAGCAGCGGGCCGACGGCCACCATGCCACCGATGGTCGAGCCCCAGATCGCGAACGCGATGCCGCGGTCCCGGCCACGGAAGGTGGCGTTGATGATCGACAGGGTGGTCGGCAGCACCATCGCGCCGCCGACGCCCTGGATCAGCCGGGCCAGGATCAGCAGGTCGCCCGACTGGGAGAACGCGGCGAAGACGGATGCCGTGGCGAAGACGATCACGCCGAGTATCAGGAGGCGGCGGCGCCCGAAGCGGTCAGCGAGCGTGCCGAACACGAGTAGGAGCGCGGCAAAGACGAGCGTGTAGCTCTCCTGCACCCACTGCACCTGGGTCGACGTGATGCCCAGGTCATCCACGATCGAGGGGATGGCGACGTTGATGATCGTGGAGTCGACAATGATCAGGGCGATCGCGACGCTGATGAAGACGAGGCCGGCCCAGCGGCGGCGGGCCGAGGGGGCGGTGGGGGAGGTGCTGGTCATGCGGGTACCAGTCCTCGCGTTGACGAGGGGGAGGAGCTTCGCATGCGAATGGTGACGGTGACGGTGAGAATGACAACCACCGCGACGAGGGCCGCGATCGCGGCCGGGGCGGAGAGAAGGGGGCCTGTGAGACGGGCAACGGCGATCCAGGCGAGTCCCCAGCAGAGGGACGCGGAGGGGGCGAGCCGGCCACGCCCGGAGAGGGCGATCAGCACGCCGACCACACCGGCCACCGCGATCACCCCGACTGCCCAGACGTCCGGGCTGATGCCGAAGCCGCCGAAGCCGCCGGCGACGAGCACGGCCGTCACGTTCGCCGCGGTGGCGATGCTGACCCAGCCCAGGTACAGGCCGATCGTGCCGTCGGCGACGATCGTCTCGACCAGGTTCTTCGGTCGCGAGGCGAGGGTGAGCTGGAACGCCCGGACGAGCACGGCCAGAAGCAGCACGATCACGGGAACGCTGAGTGCGAGCAGGTCGAATTGGATGCTGAGGATCCAGGCCGCGTTCAGGACCAGTGACGCGGCGACCGGGTAGCCGAGGCTGCGTTGCCGGGCATCCGTTGTCTGCGCCGGCAGGAACTGCCAGATGGCGTAGGCGATGAGACCGAGGTAGATCAGCGTCCAGATGCCAAATGCCGGGCCGGCGGGGGCGATCGGGGTCGCATCGGCGGCCAGGGCTCCGCCCGATGCGTTCTGGATCGGGGTTCCGCCGGCGGCGCCCGAACCGATGAACGATCCCGCGATGGCCAGGATCGCACTGACCAGCACCACGGTCTGGCGCAGACGATCGCTGCTCAGTTTCATCTCAGTCTCCTACTAGTCAGCTAGCTGATTAGTTGACGCTAACACTAGATTAGGGGCATGACTACACCTGATCCGGAACCCCCAGCGGAGCAGGAGCCGAGACCGGCGCCCGTGCAGGAGTCCATGGCCTGCTGGCCGACCGGACGCCTGCTTTCGACCGCCGCGCGGCTGGTTGAACACGCCTGGGTGGAGGCGCTGGACCAGCTGGGACTCACCCACGCCGGCATGATCGCACTGCACCTGCTCGGCCCGGGGCCGCTCAGCCAGACCGAACTCGCGCATGCCGCCCGCGTGCAAACGCAGACCATGTCCCGCACCCTCGAACGACTCGAGCGCGAGGGCTACGTCGTGCGCACCCGGGACGCGCACGACGCCCGGCGACACTCCGTGGTCAGAACGGATGCCGGCACCGCCGTCTGGGAGAAGTCCCGCACGCTCGAGGCCGACCTCTTTCCCGAGTTCGAGAACGTGGACGCGATGCGTGACGCGCTGCTCACGATCATCTCCGCCTCCTCAGCTCGCCGCTGGTGACCCGGGCCGTCCGACACCTGGCAACCCCTCCAAAGCGTGTCTCCTAACGGCTCCAACCAGATCGTGACGGCGCGGTGGAGGTCTCCGCCCGGACCCCGACTGTACCGGTTAGAAGACTCGCCCTAGTCCTGCCCGAGGGTTCCCAGATACAGGCCGATCACCTTGGGGTCGTTCAAAAGCTCACGTCCGGTGCCGGTGTACGCATCCCGGCCCTGATCGAGCACGTAGCCGCGGTCGCAGATCTGCAGGCAACGACGTGCGTTCTGCTCGACCATGATCGTGGTCACGCCGGCCTTGTTGATCTCCTTCACTCGCAGGAATGCTTCGTCCTGGCGTACCGGGGAGAGGCCGGCGCTCGGTTCGTCGAGCAGCAGCACGTGCGGACCCATCATGAGCGCACGGCTCATGGCGACCATCTGGCGTTCCCCACCCGAGAGCGATCCCGCGCGCTGGGACATGCGCTTACGAAGCTCGGGAAAGATCTCGGTGACGAATTCGAGCCGTTCGACGAGCCCCTTGGGCTTTTGAAATATGCCCATTTCAAGGTTTTCGCGAATGGTCAGGGTGGGAAACACGTTGTTGTTCTGTGGCACGAAACCGACGCCCTGCGCGACCAGCTTGTTGGCCTTGAGGTTCGTGATGTTGTTGCCGCGCAGCAGAATTTCGCCGTCGCGCACCTTGACCTGGCCGAAGATCGACTTGAGCAGCGTCGACTTGCCGGCGCCGTTCGGGCCGATGATTCCGATGAGCTCACCGTCGTAGGCGGTGAGTGAACAGGAGTTGAGAATGTTCACACCGGTCACGTAGCCGGCGGTGACGTTCTTGACCTCGACGACAGCGTCGCGGGTCTCGGTTGGAGCCGGCACGGCCAGCGGGTTAGCGTTCGTCATCGAGCAACTCCTTTATGGCTGACACGTGCTCGGTCTCGGCATCGGGGTCTACCCCAATGTCTTCGTCGTGGTGCTGCCCTAGGTAGGCGTCGATCACGGCCGGATTCTGCATGACCTCGTGGGGGTCTCCCTCCGCAACAACCTTGCCCTCGGCCATCACGATCACCCAGTCGGCGATGTGGCGCACCATGTGCATGTCGTGCTCGACGAACAATACGGTCATGCCCTGGGACTTGAGGTTGAGAATGTGATCGAGCAGCGACTGGGTCAGTGCGGGGTTGACCCCGGCCATCGGTTCGTCGAGCATCACCAGAGTCGGGTCGCTCATGAGCGCCCGAGCCATTTCAAGCAGCTTGCGCTGCCCGCCGGAGAGGCTCGCCGCATAGTCGTTTTTCTTGGTGTCGAGCTTGAACCTGGTGAGCAGGTCGAGCGCTTTCTCCCGGTTCTCCTCCTCCTGGTTGCGCCAGAGGAACGGCATCAGGGCCCGGAACATGTTCTCGCCGGTCTGACCCTTGGCGCCGAGGAGCATGTTGTCCATGACGGTCAGCAGCCCGAGGGCTTTGGTGAGTTGGAATGTGCGAATCTGCCCCATGCGGGCGACCTTATACGCGGGAACGCCGGCGAGGGAACGGCCGTCAAAGGTCCACTTGCCGCCGTCGGGCTTGTCGAAACCGGTCAGCAAGTTGAACAGGGTCGTCTTGCCGGCGCCGTTCGGGCCGATCAGCGCGGTGATCGCGCCGCGCGGAACCTCGACGTGGGCGACATCAACGGCGGTGAGGCCGCCGAAGGTACGCCGCACGTTATCGACGACGAGAATTGGATCGACCTTCGCGCAGCCTGGTGCGGCCTCGCCGATGTGCAGGCCGGTCGTTTTGACCGGCTTCTTGGTGGGAACGGGCGGCTCCAGCGGAGCCGCCGCCTGAGGAACAGCGTTAGCGGACAAAAGCCAACTCCTTTTTATTGCCGAAGATGCCTTGCGGTCTGAAGATGACTATCAACATGATTGCCACTCCGACGAGGATGAAGCGCAGTTGGCCGCCTTGGATAGACGTCATGAACGGCAACCAGCCCGCTTCCACAGCCCGGGCGACGAAGCCAGAGAAGAACGACAACAGCACCCAGAAGATCATCGAACCGATGATCGGACCGAGCACTGTCGCGGCACCGCCGAGCAAAAGAATGGCGTAGATGAAAAAGGTCAGCGTGGTCTGATAGTTCGACGGAACAACCGCCCGCGGCAGGGCAAAGATCATTCCGGCGATAGTGCCCAGTACGCCACCGAAAATAAGGGATTGCATTTTGTAGGCGTAGACGTTCTTACCGAGGGCGCGTACGGCGTCTTCGTCTTCCCGGATGCCCTTGATGACGCGGCCCCAGGGGCTCCGCATGATCTGCCAGACCAGCAACGCCGCAAGAATCACGATGGACCAGGCCACGATCCGCAGCCAGGTGTCATAGGCGTTATTCGTGAAAGGGCCGAAACCGTAGGTGCCGTCGGCGAGCGGGTTGAGGGCCGCGAACTCGTTCTTGTAGCCACTCAGCCCGTTGGCCGACCCCGTGACGGAGGCGTAGGTGTTCGTCGTGAACAATAGCCGCACAATCTCGGCGGCAGCAATTGTGACGATCGCGAGGTAGTCGGCGCGCAGTCGCAGCGTTGGAATCCCCAAAATCAACGCAAAGATGACGGACGCGCCGACGCCGACCAGAAAGGCGCCCCAGACGGGAAACCCGAAGGTCAGAATCGAGATCGCGTAGCCGTAGGCTCCGAGAGCCATGAACCCGGCCTGGCCGAAGTTCAGCAGGCCGGTGTAACCGAAGTGCACGGCGAGCCCGAGGGCGGCGAGTGCGTAGGCGGCAGTGGTCGGGCTGATCAGCTCGACGGCTGCGTTGCTAAAGATTGCTCCCCAGTCCATGTGAACCCCTAACCAATTCTTTCTTTACGACCCAAAATGCCTTGCGGTCGAAACAGCAATACCAGGATCAAAATAACAAGGGCGCCGACGACTTTCATGTCGGACGGAAGCCAGAGCGTCGATAGCTCAACGAAGAGCCCGACGATGAGGGAACCGACGAGGGCTCCAAAGGCCGTACCGAGACCGCCGAGGGTCACCGCGGCGAAGACGAGAAGCAGCATCTGGAATCCCATGTCCCAGCTGACGCCTGGGCGAAAGTAGGCCCACAAGACGCCGCTGAGCCCGGCCAGCGCGGCTCCGACCACCCAGACGATGCGAATGACGTTATCGACGTCAATACCGCTCGCCGAGGCCAGGCTCGGGTTATCAGAGACGGCGCGAGTGGCTTTGCCGATGCGGGTGCGCAGTAAAAAGAAAGCCACGGCGAGCAGCACCACGATGCTGATGCCCATACTGGCCAGGTCAATCGGAGACAACGAGATTGGACCGAACTTCAGGTCGGTCATTCCGGCCCCGGGGAGCTGACTCGTGCTGCCGCCGAAAAAATACTGGTACAGGTAGCGCAGGGCGAGCGACAGGCCGATGCTCACGATCATGAGGGGGATCACGGCCACGCCCTTGCGGCGCAGCGGTTTCCAGATCACAGTGTCGAGGCTGTACCCCAGCACGCCGCTGAGCGCGATGGCGATCAGAATGGCGAGCCAGATCGGTAGCCCGAGGTTGACCGAGAAGACCAGGGTCATCAGGGCGCCAAAGGTGATCATCTCGGCGTGCGCGAAGTTGCTCAGGCCGGTGGTGCCGAAGATCAGCGACACCCCGATCGCCGCGAGCGCGAGCAGCAGGCCGAAGTTCAAACCATTCACGAACCGGTTCACGAACTGATCGAAGAAACTTACCGTGTTGCGGGTGCCTTCACCGAGGAAGAAGTTGACCGATTTACGGTCGGTCAGGCCGAATTCCGTATCGATAATGTTACCTCCCTTGGCGACGACGACGCCCTTCGGCAGGGTTTCCTCGTCGAGGGTGACCTCGTAGGTGCCCTTCTCGGGAACGCCGATCGCCCACTTGCCGGCGGCATCCGTCACGGTGTCGGCGGTGTAGCCGTTGCCGTCGACGGCGATGGCCACACCGTCAAGGGCTTCACCGTTGAACTTCACGTTGCCCGAGAGAGTGAAGTCGTACTCGGTGCCTACCTCGTCGGCGTGCGCACTGGCCGCCGAGAACGTAGCCATGGACAGGGCTGCGAGGAGCGTTACGAACAGAATGACAAGCATTCTGGGTAGGTATCTCTGAGCCGTAAGAGTGGACTTCACGGGACCTCCATGTTGGTGCCGACCGGTGGCTGACCGAGCGGGCGCCGGACAAGTACAGCCAACGTCGTTGGTGTTGTAAGTGCCGATTATGTCCTAATTTTTTCGAAAGTTCGCACCAGTTCACGATTCGTGGGCGGAATGTGATGAGCGCAAACACGCTTAACATTGAAGAACCCGTTAAATCATGCGATTTGGCGGACAATTTTCTGTTTTCAGCTAGAGGTAAGGGGTTACATGGATCAGCCAGATCCGTTCGGATTCACCGGGCTCACCTACGACGACGTGCTGCTCCTGCCGGGGCACACCGACGTCATTCCCAGCGAAGCGGTCACCAAATCCCGCTTGACCCGACGAATCGACGTGTCGCTGCCGCTGCTCTCCAGCGCCATGGACACGGTCACCGAAACGCGCATGGCGATCGCCATGGCCCGCGAGGGCGGCTTGGGAATCCTGCACCGCAACCTCTCAATCGATGACCAGGCCGAACAGGTCGACCTGGTCAAGCGCAGCGAATCCGGAATGATCACCAACCCGGTCACGACGTCGCCCGACGCCACTGTGGCCGAGGTCGACGCCCTGTGCGGCCAGTTCCGCGTGAGCGGGCTGCCCGTTATTGACGGCGATGGAATTCTGGTGGGCATCATCACCAACCGGGACATGCGTTTCGTGCCATACGCCCGGAAGGCGTTCACCCGGGTGAGCGAGGTCATGACGAGGTCCCCGCTGATCACCGGCAAGGTCGGAATGGCTCCCGAAGACGCCCTGGCGATCTTCGCGAAACACAAGATCGAAAAGCTCCCCCTGATCGACGCCAACGGCAAGCTCACCGGCCTGATCACCGTGAAGGACTTCGACAAGAGCGAGGAATATCCCCTCGCCACCAAGGACGATGCAGGACGCCTCCGCGTCGGCGCGGCCATCGGCTTCTTCGGTGACGCCTGGCAGCGCGCGACCGCACTGCTCGAATCCGGGGTGGACGTGCTCGTGGTAGACACCGCCAACGGTGACAGCGCCGGCGTGCTCGACATCATTCGACGCCTGAAGGCCGACAAAGCCTTTGCCGATGTCGATGTGATCGGCGGGAACGTGGCCACCCGGTCCGGTGCCCAGGCGCTCATTGACGCGGGCGCTGACGCGATCAAGGTGGGCGTTGGCCCCGGCTCAATTTGCACCACGCGCATCGTGGCCGGGGTGGGTGTACCCCAGATCACCGCCGTCTACCAGGCCTCGCTGGCCGCGCGGGAAACCGGTATTCCGGTCATCGCCGACGGCGGGCTGCAGTACTCCGGTGACATCGCCAAGGCTCTCGTGGCCGGCGCTGACACCGTCATGCTCGGTTCTCTGCTCGCCGGCTGCACCGAAAGCCCCGGGGAACTCGTCTTCGTCAACGGCAAGCAGTTCAAGACCTACCGCGGTATGGGATCGCTCGGAGCGCTGCAGACCCGCGGCACGAAGACGTCCTATTCCAAAGACCGGTACTTTCAGAACGACGTTCCCAGTGACGAAAAACTCATTCCCGAGGGCATCGAGGGTCAGGTTCCATTCCGCGGCCCCCTCGCCGCCGTGGCCTACCAGCTGGTCGGTGGCCTGCGGCAGTCCATGTTCTATGTGGGAGCCCGCACCATCGCCGAGCTCAAGCAAAAGGGCAAGTTCGTGCGTATCACGCCCGCCGGACTCAAGGAATCGCACCCGCACGACGTGCAGATCGTGGTTGAAGCCCCGAACTACCGTCGGTAGGGCTTTTCGGTTCGTCGCCCCTGCCTCTGAATCGGGTGGGGGCGGCGGCATCCGCTCGAAAAAGGGATGTCGGTGGCTCCGTCTAAACTAGGACCATGGAAATCGAGATCGGCCGTTCCAAGCGCGCACGCCGCGTATACGCCTTTGACGACATCGCGGTGGTGCCCAGTCGGCGCACCCGCGACCCGGAGGACGTGTCGGTTAGCTGGACCATCGATGCGTACCAGTTCGCCATTCCGGTACTCGCCGCGCCAATGGACTCCGTCGTTTCGCCCACCACGGCCATCATGATGGGTCAGCTCGGCGGCGTCGGTGTTCTCGACCTCGAGGGCCTCTGGACCCGGCACGAGAACCCCGAGCCGCTGCTCGCTGAAATTCGCAACCTGCCCGCCGATAAGGCCACAGCACGCATGCAGGAGATGTACTCCGCCCCGATTCAGCCAGCCCTGGTCACCGCCCGGCTCGCGGAGATTCGTGCGGGAGGGGTCACGGTGGCCGGGGCGCTCTCGCCCCAGCGCACCCAGGAACTCTATGAAACCGTCGTTGCCGCGGGCGTCGACCTGTTCGTCATTCGCGGAACCACAGTGTCGGCCGAGCACGTGTCGCAGAACCAGGAACCGCTCAACCTCAAGAAGTTCATCTACGAACTCGATGTACCCGTTATCGTCGGTGGCGCGGCCACCTACACGGCGGCGCTGCACCTCATGCGCACGGGCGCCGCGGGCGTTCTGGTCGGTTTCGGCGGGGGAGCGGCGTCGACCACCCGCGCGACCCTCGGCATCCACGCTCCGATGGCGACTGCCGTAGCGGATGTCGCCGGCGCGCGCCGCGACTATATGGACGAATCCGGTGGGCGCTATGTCCACGTCATCGCTGACGGTGGCCTCGGTGCCTCGGGGGACATCGTCAAGGCCATCGCCTGCGGCGCCGACGCCGTCATGCTCGGAACCGCGCTGGCCCGGGCGACGGATGCCCCCGGTGGGGGATTCCATTGGGGCGCCGAGGCGCACCACGCGCAGCTGCCGCGCGGCAAGCGGGTCGAGGTGGGCACAGTGGCCCCGCTCGAAGAGATTCTGTATGGCCCGGCACCGGTCGCCGATGGCACGGCCAACCTCATTGGCGCGTTGCGTCGGTCAATGGCAACCACCGGATACTCCGATCTCAAGGAATTTCAGCGAGTGGAAGTGGTTGTCGCGCCGTACCGAGTGAACTAGCGTCGAAAACAGACGTACTTTTCAGCATTACCCGCAACACTGATGTCGCAGTTGTTTGTCGCACCTCCCCTGACCTCTCGTCTTAAACACTGAGTCTGAACAGGAGTAGTAATGGCCTCCCACAATTCGGTCACGCGGTCCACAAAAATGGGTCCTGAGGAGCGGGTCGCCGCTCTCGCCAAGCTCAGAGAAAAGGAACTCGACATTCTCGTCGTCGGCGGCGGCATCGTCGGCGCCGGCGCCGCACTCGATGCCGTCACCCGCGGTCTGAGCGTGGGCATCCTCGAGGCGCGGGACTGGGCGTCGGGCACCTCGAGCCGGTCGTCCAAGCTCGTGCATGGTGGCATCCGCTACTTGGAGCAGCTCGACTTTCGCCTCGTGCGCGAAGCGCTCACCGAGCGTGGTCTGCTGTTGCAGCGCATCGCGCCGCACTTGGTGAAGCCGGTCCGGTTTCTCTATCCGCTTAAGAAGCGCTTTACCGAGCGGTTCTATATCGGCGCCGGAATGCTGCTCTATGACATCTTCTCCTACACCGGCGGTCGCCCGCCCGGCGTGCCGCACCACCGCCACCTGTCGAAGAGCCAGGTGCAGAAGCTCATGCCGAGCCTGGCCAACGACGCCCTGATCGGCGGTATCACCTACTACGACGCCCAGGTCGACGACGCCCGCTACGTCTCGTCACTCGTGCGCACCGCCTCGTTCTATGGTGCCCACGCGGCCAGCCGGGTGCGCGTCGAAGGCTTCATCAAGGTGGGGGAGCGCGTCGTCGGCGTGCGCGCCCACGACCTGCAGACCGACGAACACTTCGAGGTGCGGGCCAAGCAGGTCGTGAACGCGACCGGGGTCTGGACCGACGACACCCAGCGCATGGTTGGCGAGCGGGGAACCTTCAAGGTGCGGGCGTCGAAAGGTGTGCACCTCGTGGTGCCGCGCGACCGGTTCCAGAGCGCCATGGGCCTGTTGCTGCGCACCGAGAAGAGCGTCTTGTTCGTCATCCCCTGGGGCCGGCACTGGCTCATCGGCACGACCGATACCGACTGGTACCTCGACAAGGCGCATCCCGCCGCGACGGCGGCCGACATCGACTACATCCTCGAACACATCAATGAAGTTTTGACGGTACCTCTGACCAGGGAAGACGTCGAGGGTGTCTACGCTGGCCTGCGTCCATTGCTGGCCGGTGAGAGTGACCAGACTTCCAAGTTGTCCCGCGAACACCTCGTCGGACACTCCGTTCCCGGCCTGGTCGTGATCGCCGGCGGCAAGTGGACCACCTACCGCGTCATGGCCAAGGACGCAGTGGATGCCGCAGTGTCGGCCCTCGATGGCCGCATTCCCGCTTCGGCCACCCAGGACATCCCCTTGCTCGGTGCTGAGGGCTATCAGGCGGCGTGGAATAAGCGCGGCAAGATAGCCAAGGCGTTCGGTGTGCACACCGTGCGGGTGGAACACCTGCTCAACCGCTACGGAACCCTCACCGACGAGCTGCTTGACCTCATTCGCGCCAACCCGGCGCTCGCCGAACCGTTGCCTGGCGCCGACGACTACATCGGTGCTGAGGTCGTCTACGCGGCCTCGCACGAAGGCGCGCTGCACCTCGAAGACGTGCTCGCGCGCCGCACCCGCATCTCGATCGAGGCGTGGGACCGCGGGGTTTCGGCCGCGCCGGTCGCCGCAGCGCTGATGGCGGGCGTGCTCGGCTGGGACCAGGAGCGCATCGACCGCGAGGTCGGCTTCTATCTCACCCGGGTTGCCGCCGAGCGTGCGTCGCAGGAGGAGCCGAACGACGAATCCGCTGACCGGGTGCGTCTCGAGGCCCCCGACATCGTGGTCACCAACTAGCCCGCCCGCGCCCGCGGTGGTCGTGCAACCTGTCGGTGGTCGCGCCAGCTGTCGGTGGTCGCGCCTCCTTTAGTGGGAGCGCCTACCGGCACCGGGCGCGGTGACGGCGCAAGAACGCGGGTGTGCTATCGAGTCCGGGGGACGCCGCTTCGCGGGAGGAACATTCCGAAAGCCTCGAGGTCGCGCGCGACCGACCAGTCCCACCGCGAAACGGATGGTCCGCACGCGCGAAGTCGATCTTCACGGCGCTTCTCGTTCATCACGACCTCGGCGGTGGTGCGTCCGCTCATGTAGGCCTCCTTGACGTACTTGCCGAGCCCGTCGAACTCGCCGATCTTGTTGATGCCTCGCCAGAAGAAGTCGACATAAGCGATGAACCCTGCGGCATCGCGCGAAGCGCACCTGCAACTCGGCGCGCGTCACCAGTATCGTCACGGGGCCGCCTCCGGGCGCCATCCTGCGTGGTACGTGAATGGCCTTGTCCATCATCGCGACAGCCTGCGGAAACGGCAGCACGCGCGCCATCGTGACGGCGGTCTGCGCCGCGGACGTGACCAACAGTCCGCCGCGCGCGATAGCGCCGCGCGGCAGGGCGTCCGGGGTGGTGGCGCTGTGCCGCACGATTCCGGGCTGGGAACGACCGCCCAACGCCTGCGGGACGGTGATGTGGACATCCGTCGGCCAGCTTGCGGGTCGTGGGAATCCCCAGATCGCCGCCGCAGAGTGGTGGGAGAACACCGGTGGATCGGCGCTGACCGCTCACCGGGCCGAGTGCCGCAGGTCGCGCCAACTCTGGCGGGAGCGCCCACCGGCACTGGGCGCGGTGACGCACCAGGTGGCGCGCGGACGGCAAAAGCGGCTCCGGTAGAATAAAGGAACTGCCCCTAGACCTCAGGAGTCATGACAATGGTTGATGTTCGGCGGGTCAAACTTCCCGGCGTGGGTGTTCTGCACACCTTCATCACGGATGACGGTGGCAAGGTCGGCGTCATCGCCCACCGCTCCGGCCACAGCGACCTCATCACCTTCGCCGACGAGGAGGGCGGGCCCGACGCGAGCAAGGTCTCGCTCCGGCTCAACGAAGACGAGGCGCACACCCTCGCCGAGTTGCTCGGCGGTACCCAGATCACCGAGTCGCTCAGTGCCCTCGACCAGATTCCCGGCCTCAGTATCGACTGGTTCACCGTCGACTACGAAGACCATATCGCCGGCCAGCCCCTCGGTAATCCGGCCGACCGCGGCATCGCCGGACTCACCGTCGTCGCCGTCGTGCGCGGCGAATCGGCCAACCCGGCCCCCGCTGCCGACTTCAAGGTCTTCCCCGGTGACACCCTGGTCGTCGCGGGTTCGCCCGAAAAAGTCGTCAAGGCCTTCGCATTCTTCCGCACCGGTGAAGTGAAGGCGAAGACCGTCGACGCTCCACCCGGGGGGTAAGCGATGCACGTGGGCGAAGATCTCCTCGTTCTTGGCACCCTGCTCGTCGTCGCTTATGTTCTTGGCCGCCTGGGCAAAGTGATCGGGCTCCCCACCATCCCGATCTATATGATCGTGGGCCTTCTCGCGAGCCCGAACACCGACTTCTTTCCCCTCGACTTTGAGTCCGGCGACATCGAACTTATCGCGGTGTTCGGCCTGATCCTGTTGTTGTTCAGCCTTGGCCTCGAGTTCGACCAGGAGGAATTCTTCGGCAACGCCAAAACCCTGATCATCTCCGGCGGATCCTGGATTCTCATCAACATGGGCGCCGGCTTCATTTTCGGCCTGCTCGTGGGTTGGGGGCCACGCGAAGCCCTCGTCATCGCCGGCATGACCGGTACCTCCTCGAGCGCGATCATCACCAAACTGCTCATCGAGCTTCGCCGCCTCGCGAACAAAGAGACACCGATGATCCTCGGCGTGACCGTGGTCGGCGACATCTTCATCGCCATCTACCTGTCGATTGTCTCCGTCGTGCTCAGTGGCAAGACCGAGATCTGGCCGATCGTGCTCCAGCTTTCTATCGCATTCCTCTTTCTCGTGGCCATGTTCTCGCTCGCCAGGTGGGGCGGCCGAGTGGTGTCCCGCCTTATGCGCACCAAAGACGATGAACTGTTCACGATTTTGTTCTTCGGCCTCGTGGTGTTGTTCGGTGGCATCGGTGAGATTATCGGCGTGACCGACGCGATTGGCGCATTCCTGATCGGTGTCGTGCTCGGAGCGAGCAGCTACCGCGCCCGAATCGAGCGCGTCGCGGTACCGTTGCGCGACATTTTCGCGGCGTTCTTCTTTCTCAACTTCGGCCTCGCCCTCGACGTGGCCCAGTTCGGATCGGTGATCGGCGTGGTGCTCGTGGCCATCGTGATGACCTTCGTCTTGAGCCTGCTGTCGGGAGCGCTGCTGGCCTGGCTGCACAAAATGGGTCCACGCGAGGCCCTCAACACCGCCGCGATCTTCGTCAACCGCGGCGAGTTCACATTGATTCTGGCAACGCTCTCCGTCGCGGCCGGGCTCGACCCGCGGTTGCAACCGTTCGCGGGCCTCTACGTTTTGGTCATGGCGATTCTTGGTCCGCTGTTCGCGGCGAATTCCGAGAAAATCGGGTCGGCCCTGCGTCGCCGCGTGCCAGCATCCGCTACCACGCGTGCGCCGCGCAACCCGATGCTCGACGAGGAGATCGCGCTGGTCGAGGCAGCGACAGCCGCTCAGGCGACGGATGCCGACGAGGCCACCCGGCGCGCGGCCAAGCGGATGGTCGACTCGGCCAATTCCCAAGCGTCGGCCGATACGCTGAACGCAGCGAAACGCTTGCATTCAGCCGATTCCGGTTCGGATTCTATGGCCGATTTCGCTCTCGGTCAGCATTCCCCAGAACCCGATGACACGACCGAGACACCAACACGCAAACCCGGGCGAGAAACGCACACAGGTGACTATTCGTGATCAGAATGATGCTGCGCCCCCGCTGGGTGGCCGCGCTACTGCTTGCCCTCGGTATAGCCGCAGCCTTTGCCCTGCTCGGGCACTGGCAGCTGGAGCGCGCCATCGAGTCCGGCGTCGTAGTGGAGCGAGCGACCGAGCAGGTGAAGCCGCTCGCCGAAGTGGCGCAGCCTGACGGCGGGGTGACACAGATCGCGACCGGCCAGATGGTAGCCACCACGGGTGCCTGGGTGGCCGGTGATGAGGCGCTGATCACCACCCGCTTCAACGGCGGTGTCGAAGGGTTCTGGGTCGTCAGCCATTTTCGAACGGATACCGCCGCCAGCATCGCTGTCGCGCGCGGCTGGGCGCCAGACAGAGCCACGGCCGAGGCCGTCATCGCTGAACTTCAGACCGAACCGAAAAACACCCTGGTTACCCTGACCGGGCGTTTTCTCACGGGGGAGGCCCCTGAGCTGCCCGACCCCGAGGGCGATTCGATGGAGCTGACGAAGGTCGCGCCATCCGCTTTGATCAATCTGTGGGCCGATTTCACGGACGAGTCGGTCTATTCGGCTTACATCGTCAGCGCTGACGCCACGGCCGGCCTCGACCTGATTGACTCCCCGGTACCCCAAGTCGACCAGTCGCTGAACTGGCTGAACATCTTCTACGCCATCGAGTGGGTCGTCTTCGCTGGGTTCGCCGTGTTCTTCTGGTACCGACTGGTGCGCGATGCCCTGGAACGCGAGCAGGAAGAAGCCGCGCTCGAAGACGTGGCTGCAGGGGCTCCCAGCACGGGCGCATAGAATTGCCCTATGCCACTTGATCCCAAGCCCGCCGACGTCTCTCGAATCCCCGGTGCGCTGCGGCTCTACCAGGTGTCGTCCATCATCACCGGTGTTTTTCTGCTGCTGCTCTGCGCCGAGGTCTATGCCAAGTTCGTGCTCGGCTACGAACTCGAGATGAACGGCTCCGAGGGTTTTCTT
This sequence comes from Cryobacterium sp. M15, assembly GCF_002929675.1. Classification (NCBI taxonomy): domain Bacteria; kingdom Bacillati; phylum Actinomycetota; class Actinomycetes; order Micrococcales; family Microbacteriaceae; genus Cryobacterium; species Cryobacterium sp. M15. The sequence goes on along the minus strand of NZ_PJJW01000041.1, from coordinate 382,962 downwards.
GCCTTCGTGCCGCGCGACACGGTCGTCGCGATCAACCTCAGCACGATCATTCTGATCGTGCACGGCTGGTTCTACGTGCTGTACCTGTTCGCCGATTTCCGCTTATGGAGCCTGATGCGCTGGCCGTTGCCACGCTTCGTGCTGATCGCGCTCGGCGGCATCATCCCCACGCTCTCGTTCTTTCTGGAAGGCCCCATGACCCGCCGCGTCAAACGTTCCCTCGCGCAGCTCGAAGCGAAAAAGGCTGCCGAGGTGCGTTCATGAGTGACACCTTCGACACCGCGTCGGCGGAGCCGACCCTCCCCGATTCAGGACTCGATCGTCCCGTTCTCGTGGTCGACTTCGGCGCGCAGTATGCGCAGCTGATCGCACGGCGCGTGCGTGAGGCATCCGTCTATTCGGAGATCGTGCCGCACAGCATCACCGCCGCCGAGGTGCTCGCCAAAAACCCGCGCGGAATCGTACTGAGCGGTGGGCCATCGAGTGTCTACGCCGAGGGGGCGCCCACTTTCGATGCCGCGATCTTTGAGCTCGGCGTGCCCGTGCTCGGTATTTGCTACGGCTTCCAGGTGATGGCGACCGCACTCGGCGGTACCGTCGCCCAGACCGGAGCCCGCGAATACGGCTCGACCCCGGTCGTCGTGAGCAACGCCGACAACGTTCTGTTGGCCGACCAGCCCGACAGCCAGACGGTCTGGATGAGCCACGGCGACTCGGTTGCCACCGCGCCCGACGGCTTCACCGTGCTTGCCTCGTCGACGTCGACTCCGGTCGCCGCGTTTGCCAACGATGAGAAGCGGCTCTACGGCGTGCAGTGGCACCCCGAGGTCAAACACTCCGAAAACGGCCAGCATGTGCTGGAAAACTTTCTGCACCGCGCCGCCGGCATCAACCCCGACTGGAACAGCGGCAACGTCATCGCGGAGCAGGTTGCGAAGATTCGGGCCCAGGTCGGCACCGGAAAGGTCATCTGCGGCCTCTCCGGCGGAGTCGATTCCGCCGTGGCCGCAGCCCTCGTGCACAAGGCCATCGGTGACCAGCTGGTGTGCGTCTTCGTCGACCACGGTCTGCTGCGCGAAGACGAGCGCCGCCAGGTTGAGGAGGACTACGTCAAGGCCACCGGCATCCGCCTGGTCACCGTGGATGTACGCGAGCAGTTCCTCGATGCGCTGAAAGGCGTGAGCGACCCGGAGACCAAGCGCAAAATCATCGGTCGCGAGTTCATCCGCACCTTCGAGCAGGCCCAGGCTGAACTGATCGAAGAGGCCAAGGAAATCGACGGCGACCCGATCCGCTTCCTGGTGCAGGGCACCCTCTACCCCGACGTCGTCGAGTCGGGCGGCGGCAGCGGCACCGCCAACATCAAGAGCCACCACAACGTGGGCGGCCTGCCCGACGACCTCAAGTTCGAACTGGTCGAACCGCTGCGTACCCTGTTCAAAGACGAGGTGCGCGCGATCGGTGCCGAGCTCGGCTTGCCAGCCGAAATTGTGCAGCGCCAGCCTTTCCCAGGCCCCGGCCTGGGCATTCGCATCGTCGGGTCGATCACCCAGGAACGCCTCGATCTGCTGCGCAAAGCGGATGCGATCGTGCGCTTCGAGTTGACCGCCGCCGGCCTCGACCGTGAGATCTGGCAGTGCCCGGTCGTTCTGCTCGCCGATGTGCGGTCAGTGGGCGTGCAGGGCGACGGACGTACCTACGGGCATCCCATCGTGCTGCGCCCGGTGTCGTCGGAAGACGCCATGACCGCCGACTGGACCCGCCTGCCCTACGACCTGCTGGCGAAGATTTCGAACCGCATCACCAACGAGGTCGACGGGGTGAACCGCGTGGTGCTCGACGTCACGTCGAAGCCACCGGGAACCATTGAGTGGGAGTGATCCCCACGTAAGGGGCTAGTCGTGCTCGCACTCGTTGGGAATGACGATGGCCGCCAGAACCGCGCAGCACACGAAGACTCCACCGCCGACGGCGATCGAAAGCGGCAGATTCACCACGGCCAGCAGGCCGCCGAGCGCGGAACCGAGCGCCAGCCCGAGAAGGCTGAGCACGCGGGACGCAGCGTTGACTCGGCCGCGCAGATCGTCGGGGACGAGTCGTTGTCGGAGAGAGGTCGCGCAGATTCCCCACGCCACAGCGTGGAGGATATAGACCGCCAGAAGCGCAGCGGCGATGGCACCACTCGTGCTGATGGAGAGCGCGAGCAGCGACACGGCACCCGTGACAAGGCTTGCGACGATCGTGCCGCGATAGCCGATGCGGCCTGTCGCGCGTGGTGTGGCGAAGGATGCGACGAGCCCACCGAGTGCGGAAACGGCGAGGATCACTCCATAGCCCAAGCCATCGAGGTGAAGCCGCTCCGCAGCGAACAGAACGAGGATCGAGAAGGAAAGCATATAGCCGACGCTCGCGAGGGCACCGATCAGGGCGAGCCCGCCAACCGTGCGGTTGCCGGCCAGCCACCGGGCACCCTGCATGGCCTCGCGAACGGCGGGCTGGCGTCGTATCAGCGCGCTTCCATTGCGCACCCCGAGCCCGCGCACCCCGAGCCCGCGCACCCCGAGACTGCGCACCCCGAGACTGCGCACCGGCAGCGCCAGTGCAAGAAGCCCGGCCGCAGCCCACAGCCCGCCCATGAGGTACAGCGGAGTCGCGACCGCGACGGCGAACAATAGTCCGCCGAGCGGGGGCCCCGCGAACTCATCGGCAACCAGCTGTGCTGCCGAGATGCGGATCATCGGTGAGCGATGCGGCCAGGAGCGGCATCGAGATGAACGCAACCCCGTCAGCGAGATTAGAGGAGGCACTGGATGTCCACAGCGCTCGAAAGGGGAGACCGAGCGACATGACCCCGAGTTTAGATCAGGCGCACACGATGACGGCGTCGCTGCTTGTCGACGGCGTTCTCCTCGCCGGTAGATCAGTCCTTGGGGGCCTTGAGGTATCGACGGATAGCGATGATGACCACCCAGGCGAGGCCGAGGAGCACGATCGCGCTACCGATATAGCCGAACGCGGCGTTCATGCCGTTTGCTTCGAGCGGGAGCAGTGCATGCAGGTCAGTAAAACTCATTGCTTCAGCCAACCACATTTTGGTGTGCCGCGGGAACGAAAAAAACGCCCTCGCTCCGGGGAACGAGGGCGTTTTATCGACGGGTACTGCTATTCGCGACTGAGGGCGAAGATGCGCAGCATTTCGACGTAGAGCCAGACGACGGTCATGATGATGCCGAAGGCGCCGGTCCAGCCGTACTTGCGCGGCAGGCGGTTGTTGACGCCCTTCTGGATGAAGTCGAAGTCGAGCACGAGCGAGTACGCGGCCAGGAGAACTGCGAGGAGGCCGATGAGGATGCCGAGCTTGATGTCGAAGCCGAGAATGCTGATGCTCTGGCTGCGCATACCGAAGGCCTGGTCGGTACCGCCGAAGATCATCATTCCCACGTTGATCAGCGAGAACGCGGCGTAGCCGACCATGGCGACCAGAAAGATCTTGGTGGCTTTCTTCGAGGCGCGGATCTTGCCGCTCTTGAACAGCGCCAGGGTGACGGCGACCACGACGAGGGTGGCGAGAACCGCTTGCACCACGACGCCCGGGTAGATGTCGTCGAAGACACGCGAGATTCCACCGACGAACAGGCCCTGAGCCCCGGCGAAGGCCAGGATCAGCGGAGCCGACGGCTCCTTCTTGAAGGTGTTGACCAGGCCGAGTACGAAGCCGGCGATGGCTCCCAGAATGAAGAGGAAGGGAAGCACCGGCGTGGCGACCCAGGAGATCATTGCCGCCACAAGCAGCAGCGCAAAACCGAGACCGGTCTTGGTGATGGTGTCTTCATAGGTCATGCGCTCGGTGTCCTGGGCGCCAGCGGAGGGCCGGTTGTACATCGACTGCAGATCGTTGTCCGAGAGGGCCTGCGACGACGCCACTGCGCCGCGAGGGCCGAACGCCTCGTTGCGGGAGAAAGCGGGGTTGGAGGATGCCATGTGTTGCTGTACTCACAATCAGCTGGGGGAGTAACGGGTGCGCGCGGGCGGACCAACACGCAGCGCCTGGTGCGGCACTTCCTTAAAGGTACCGGAGAGCGCTGTCGAATGTGCTGGGGATCAGCCGATTTGCAGTATTCCGGGCGGCACGCGAATGCGTTTCGCTAGCAGCGGATTTGCCCCGCAGCATCCGTTCTGGCGGCGCGGTTAGCCTGAAACCATGCAAGCGATCGTCATTGGCCACCGCGGGGCGAGTGGCCACCGGCCAGAGCACACGCGTGCCGCCTTCAATCTTGCCTTCGGGCTCGGGGCCGACGCCGTCGAACCCGACCTGGTGGCAACTCGCGACGGTGTTCTCGTGATCCGCCACGAAAACGAGATCTCCGGTACCACGGATGTCGCCACGCGCGCCGAATTCGGCGCTCGCCGCACCGAAAAGCACGTCGACGGCAAGCTGGTCACCGGCTGGTTCACCGAGGACTTCACCTGGGCAGAATTGAGCACCCTGCGCGCCAGGGAACGGTTGCCGAACCTGCGGCAGAGCAACACGACCTTCGACGGCCAGCAGCCGATTCTGCGACTGCGCGACCTGTTCGACCTCGTCGACGCCGCGGCCGAGCAGACCGATCGGGTGCTCGGCATCGTCGCCGAGATCAAGCACGGCAACTATTTTGCGGGGCTCGACCTGCCCCTGGCCGAACTGTTCGCCGCCGAAGTATCGGCAGCCGGCTGGAATACCGACCGACTCACCGTGGAAAGCTTTGAACCGAGCGTGCTCGCCCGGGTGCGGGCCGAGGGTGTGCGCGGCAAGCGGATCTTTCTACTCGAAGACCAGGGGTATCCGGCTGACCAGGTCGCCGAGCACGGAGCCGGGGCGCTGCGTTACATCGACCACCTCACGCCAGACGGGCTTGCGAACCTCGCCGCCGGTGAAAACATCGACGGCATCAGCGTTCCCAAGTCGCTCATTCTGGAAACGGATGATGTGGGTGACGTCGTCGGGGCATCCGCTTTGGTCGATGACGCCCACAAAGCAGGGCTGGAGATTTACTGCTGGACTTTGCGGCCAGAGAATAAGTTTCTGGCGAAAACGTTCCGGCGCGGTATTCGTCGAGCGGACTTCGGCCATTGGCAGGCGGAGTTTCGCCTCATTCTCGAGACGGGTATCGACGGTGTGTTCGTTGACCACCCCGATCTGGCCGTGCACGTGCGCGACGGGTTGCGCTGACCCGCCCGCCTGTCAGGGGCCTCGCCTACACTGGAAACCGCCATGATCACACCTCTTAACGCAGAATCCGCGCCCGAAACCTCAAATCGTTCGGCCACGCCGATTATTCTCGATTCGAACGGGTACGCCGGCACGGGGCAAAGCGAACAGAGCCCACTGCTCGACGGGCTCAACCCGCAGCAGAAAGAGGCGGTCGAATACCGCGGCCAGGCGTTGCTCATCATCGCCGGCGCCGGTTCGGGCAAGACCAGCGTACTGACCCGTCGGGTCGCGAGCCTGCTGGAAACCCGCGATGCCTGGCCAAGCCAGATTCTCGCCATCACCTTCACCAATAAGGCCGCCGCCGAAATGCGCGAACGCGTGCACGCCATCCTCGGCCAGGGCTCCGATGGAATGTGGATCAGCACCTTCCACTCGTCGTGCGTGCGCATACTGCGCCGCGAAGCCGAGAAGATCGGCCTTGCCCGCACGTTCAGCATTTACGACTCGGCCGACACCAAGGTCACCCTCAAGCGCATCATCAAGGGGCTCGACGCCGATACCTACGGGTTCACTCCCGGCTCGGCGGGCGCCAAGATCTCCAAGCTCAAGAATGAGCTCGCCGACGCGGATTCCTACGCCCGCAATGCGAACATGAGCGACCCGCAGGAGGTCATGTTCGTCGAGATTTTTCGTCAGTATTCCGCTCGGCTGCGCGCCGCGAGTGCCCTCGACTTCGACGACCTCATCGGCGAGACCGTCTACCTGTTTCGCGCGTTCCCCAAGGTGGCCGCCCTGTATCGGCGTAGGTTTCGGCACCTGCTGGTCGACGAATACCAGGACACCAACCACGCCCAGTACGCCCTCGTGCACGAGCTCACCCGGCCGGTCACCGTCGAGCTCGCCCAGGAGATGGAAGACGACGGCGTACACGTGCGTAACCTGCGTGACGCCACCGGCGCCATCCCCGGGGCGTCGCTGACCGTGGTCGGTGACTCCGACCAGTCGATCTATGCCTTCCGCGGGGCAGACACCCGAAACATCAGCGGTTTTGAACGGGACTACCCGGGAGCAAAGGTGATTCTGCTGGAGCAGAACTACCGATCGACCCAGAACATTCTCTCGGCAGCGAATGCGGTGATCGGCCACAACTTCGACCGCACCGACAAGAAGCTCTGGAGTGCCGGCGGCGACGGCGAGAAGATCGTCGGTTTTACCGCGTATTCCGGGCACGACGAAGCCCAGTTCGTCTCCGATGAGATCCAGGTGCTGCACGCCGCCGGCATGGCCTACCGCGACATGGCGGTGTTCTATCGCACCAACGCGCAGACCCGAGCGCTGGAAGAGATTTTGGTGCGCTCGGCCACGCCGTACCGGGTGGTCGGTGGCACCAAGTTCTACGAGCGAGCCGAAATCAAGGATGCCCTGGCCTACCTCATCGCCGTCGCCAACCCGGTCGACGAACTCGCCCTCCGCCGCATTCTGAACACCCCCAAGCGCGGCATCGGCCCGGCCACCGAAACCGGGCTGTCGAGCTTCGCCGACGACAACGAACTCACCTTCCGGCAGGCCATGCGCAACTCGGCCGCACTCGGCCTCGGCCCCAAGGTGACCGGGGCCATCCTGAAACTGGCCGAACTGCTCGACGCCGCAGCGCTCATGCTCGTGCCGACCTCGGTCACCGATGACGGTGTGCCGGTCGGTGGCTCCAACGTGTCCGAAGTGCTGGAGTTTCTGCTGAGCGGCAGCGGGCTGCTTGCCGTACTGCGCAACAGCCGCGACCCGCAAGACGAGGTTCGGGCCGAGAACATCGAAGAGCTCGTCGCCCAGACCAAGGACTTCAACAAGGAAAACCCCGACGGTGGCCTGGTTGACTTTCTCACGCAGGTCTCCCTCGTGGCTGCGGCCGACGACCTCGACGACGCCTCCGGCACGGTCTCGTTGATGACCCTACACACCGCGAAGGGCCTCGAATACGAGGCCGTGTTCCTGACCGGCGTTGAAGAAGGGCTGCTGCCGCACCAGATGTCGGCGAACGAACCCGGCGGCCCCGCAGAGGAACGCCGCCTGTTCTACGTCGGCATCACCCGTGCCCGCAAACGGCTCTATCTCTCGCTCGCTATGACGAGGGCCCAGTTCGGCGACATCAACGTGGCCATGCCGAGCCGATACCTGCAGGAGATTCCGGCCGATCTCATCGACTGGAAGCAGTCGCCGGGCATGGCTAACTCCCGCGGGGGCACTCAGCCGCGGGCGCTCAACGCGCGACGCGACGGCGGCTTCGGCGGCTTCGGCAACTCGCTGGGCGGATCGGGCAGTTCAGATGGATTCGGCGGGCGCAGCAGTGGCAGCAACAGCGCGAAGCAGACCGGCCTGCCGCCGGGCAAGCCCAAGACCGAGTGGGCCAACAAGATCACCGGAACGGTGCGCGACAACGGCACCCTCGAGCTGGAAGCGGGCGACCGCATCCGTCACCACGACTTCGGCGAAGGCCGGGTCAACCAGGTCACCGGTGAGGGCACCAAGCGCATCGCGCACGTGCAGTTCGACACAGCGGGTGCCAAAAAGCTGTTGATCAAGATCGCCCCGATCGAAAAGATCTAGCGTTCTGCTTCCGCTGTGCTCGACGCATTGGTAACACACAGACTGTTCACAGGCTCTCGATAGCTGTTCGAGGGGCGCCCGCCCGATGCTCGTCTCATGAGCCTCGATACGCGCAAAACTCGAATCGGCACCGCGCCTGCGAACACCCCACGGGTGACCTCGCCGCACCCCGCATACAAAAAACGGATGCGCCTCGCTGACAGCCTGCAGATTCTCTGTGTTGCCTCGGTCGCCATCGTGGTCGCCATCTTTCTCGCGGATGGGGGAGCAGCCAAGTTCGGCACCCCCGCCGACGCGTTCACGTCCCTGGGAATCGTCGCGGGCCTGGTCGGAACCGACTTGCTGCTCATAATGCTCGTGCTGGCCGCTCGGCTGCCCCCGATCGACCGCGCCTTCGGGCACGACCAGGCTATGGCCGTGCATCAGTCGCTCGGCAAGCCGGCCCTCTACCTCATCCTCGGTCACGCTGCGCTGCTCATCACCGGCTATGCGCTCGCCGAAAACGTCAACGTTGTTGCCGAGACCTGGAACATGTTCACGACCCTGCCCGACATGCCGCTCGCCTTTCTCGGCCTGGCGCTCATGATCGGTGTCGTCATCACCTCGCTCGTGGTGGTGCGCCGCAAGTTTCGCTATGAGGCCTGGCACGCCGTGCATCTGCTCGCCTACTTCTCGGTGCTCGTGGCCATCCCGCACCAGTTGAGCGTCGGTGGTCTGCTCCGGGACGGTGCCATTGCCCGGTATTACTGGCTCGCCCTGTACGCGGCGGTAGCCGGCTCCATCATCGTGTTCCGATTTTTGCTGCCGGTCATCCGGTCATCGCGCCACCGCCTCGTCGTGGACCGCGTGGACGCGGTCGCTCCAGGCGTCGCCTCAATCACCCTGACCGGCCAAAAGCTGGACAGGCTCCGGGCGACCTCCGGACAGTTCTTCGTCTGGCGGTTCTGGGCCGATGGACTCTGGTGGCAGGCGCATCCGTTTTCGCTGTCGTCAGCGCCGAGTGAGCGCGGACTGCGCATCACGGTTCGCGGCCTGGGCGATGCTTCGAAGCAGCTTCCCCACTTGAAACGCGGCACCCGGGTCAGCTTCGAAGGTCCATATGGGCTGTTCACCGAGAACGCTCGAACCTCGCTCCGCGTTGTGCTGATCGCCGCAGGCATCGGCGTCGCCCCCATTCGGTCGCTCTTAGAAACGGTGTCGTTCGCGCCCGGCAACGCCACAGTACTGCTCCGCTCGCACAACCTTGGCGATACCTACCTGGTCGACGAACTCACCGACCTGTGCCGGCTGCGCGGCGCCGAGCTGCGCATCATCGCCGGCAAACGCCCCCAGGGAGTCAGTACCTGGCTTCCCGCAGATGCCGTCAGGGCCCGAATCTCCCTGAGCACGATCGTGCCCGAGCTCGAAAGCTCAGACATCTATATCTGCGGTCCCCGACCCTGGACCGACGCCGTCGTGCGCGACGCCCGCTCTGCCGGGGTGCCCAAAAAGCAGATCCACTACGAAAGGTTTGACTGGTGAGAGCACGCGCGGTAGCCCTGGCCACCCTGGCCTCCGTTTCGATCGTCGGTATCGGGTGGCAGTTGGGATCCTCGGCGATTGAGGCCTCGCAGAGCCTGACCGCGTCCAGCGGCGGCACCGCCTGGGCCGCTGCCGCATCAGCGGCCCAGGCGGCAGCGCAGTCAGGCACCTTCACCGGCGCGGTGGTGCCGACCCAATACGGCAACATGCAGGTGTCGGTGACCCTCGCCAACGGCGCGATCACCGAGGTCACCCCGCTGCAGCTGACCAACCGTGGGGGCCGGTCGGCCGGTATCAGTAATCAGGCCGCGCCGATTCTGCGCTCCGAGGTGCTCACCGCGCAGTCCGCGAACGTGCACAACGTCAGCGGTGCCACGTACACGAGCGAGGGCTACCTCCGGTCGCTGCAATCAGCGCTTGATACGGCCGGATTCTAGGGTGGCGATTCTGGGCGGGGACTACGAGCGGATGCCGGCGCGCACCTGTGCAACGATGGGGACGGTCGTGAGCCTGCGCCTGGGTGGTTCCGCCGGAGATGTTGATTCCGCTGCCGTCGAAGTGGTCAAGTCGGTATTTCGTCGCTGGGACGAGCAGTTCAGCCTGTACCGGGAGGACTCGGAACTGAGTCGCATCGCGCGCGGGGACATCCGTTTGACCGAGGCGAGTCAGAGTCTGCGCACCTGCTACGCCCTCGCGTTGGACTGGCGTGAACGCACCCAGGGCGTGTTTACGCCACATCGTGCCGATGGCGTCATCGACCTCTCGGGCGTGGTCAAGGCGCTCGCCATCGCCGAAGCCGGAACAGCCCTGACGGCGCGCAGCCCGGCCAATTGGTCGATCAACGCTGGCGGTGATGTCCTGGTCGGTGGGAATGCCGGGCACCCCGAATGGGTCGTGGCAATCGTCGATCCCGGCAATCGGAGTGAGGTGATTGCGAACGTACCGCTGGGGTATCCGCTTCGTGCCGTGGCCACCTCGGGCAGCGCGGAACGCGGCGAACACATTTGGACGCCCCGGAACGGCGAACCGTCGCCGTTCCGGCAGGTGAGTGTGTTCGCGGCCGATATCGTCACTGCTGACGTACTCGCGACGGCGATCGTGGCCGGCGGAGAGTCGACGCTGAGCGAGATGACCGAGCGCTTCGCCATCGACGTACTCGCGGTGCTGCGTGACGGCCAGTTGCTCGCAACTCCGGGACTGAGGCGGACCGCATAGGCGATTTTTTGTGACGGACAACGTGGCAGACAGTTGGTCCGTGGCGTTTGGTCGTCTGGTGGCGCGACGATTCTGCTGCTTCGAATCGACCGCGCTCGCGTGGGGGAGCGGCTGATCCTGAAATCAGGCCGCGGTTGGCGTCCACTGGCGGCCTCGGCGGAGCAGGAGCGCGGCGATGGCCCGCCAGCCGAGCAGGAACAGGCCGAGCACGATGGTCGTGACGATCGCGAAACTAAGTTGAACGCCCTGACCGCTGGCGAGGCGTAGCAGCAGGCCACCCGCTACGGTGGCAATCCAAATGCCGACGCCGGTCCAAACGATACGGCGCGGGTGTCGCCAGGCACGCAGCAGGAGCCAGCCGATAATCAGGCCGCCGAGGAACGGCCAAGAGGTCACGCCGAGTCCCGCCAGACTTTCGCCGTGGCTCAATCGGCCGATCGCAGCGAAAGCCAGCACGAGGGCCGCGTCAAAAACGCCCGCCGTACTGATCGATGATCGCGATATGGAGCCAGCTCCGATGCGCAGTGTTGCCATATTTTCAGCCTATCCACCCGGTCGGCACGGAACCCGGAGTTGGCTGTGAGCCCAGCTCGATCAGACGCTGCCGCCGATGAGGGCGCCGATCACATAGGTCACGGCGAGGGCGAGGATTCCGCCGATGACGATGCGGGCGATGGCCCGCGACTTGGGGCTGTTGCCGAGGTGGGCGCTGAGCCAGCCGGTGATGACGAGGGCGATCAGGACCGCGACGAACGTGGCGCCGATACGGTATTCGGCCGGCGGCAGCAGTACGGCGAGTAGGGGGAGCGCGGCGCCGACGGTGAAGGCGATAGCGGATGCGTAGGCCGCATGCCAGGGGTTCGACACGTCTTGTTCGGTGATGTGCAACTCAACCTCGAGGTGGGCTGCGAGGGCGTCATGCTTGGTGAGCTCGACTGCCACCTGCCGGGCGGTGACGGATGAGAGTCCCTTGGCTTCGTAGAAGCCAGCCAATTCGGCGAGCTCCTCCTCGGGCTCGTTCTCGAGTTCCCAGGTTTCCTTGGCGATGAGGGCGCGTTCGGAGTCGCGTTGGCTGCTCACCGAAACGTACTCGCCGAGGGCCATCGAAATGGCGCCGGCGAGCAGGCTCGCAACCCCGGCGATGAGGATGACGTGGGAGTCGGTGGTGGCAGCGGCAACACCGACGACAAGGGCGGCGACGGAGACGATGCCATCGTTCGCGCCGAGAACACCGGCGCGCAGCCAGTTCAGCCGGGAAGCGAGGCCGGCGGCGTGCGGTTCCACCGCTTGAGCAAGATCAGTCATAGTACTAGATAACCACCCAGCGGGAGCGTCGTCCAGCAAGGTGTGGCTAGCCTTCGCGGTGGCGTTTCGTGGCAGCACGGCGGTGTTTCGGCAGCTCTGCGAGTGCGCCCTGACGCTCGAATCACGCGCTAGAGTTTTCACGGGCCGGTATGTCTTGATGTCGAGCTAATTTACGGCGAGGACTGCTGTTACCACTAACCTCATATATCTTCACCGGCGGTGTGATCGCCAAGACGCGGATTGGAAGAGCAGCGTGGATCTTTACGAGTACCAAGCGAGAGACCTTTTTGAGGAATATGGTGTGCCGGTTCTGCCGGGCATCATCGCGGACACCCCCGCCGAAGTACGCGCAGCGGCCGAGAAGCTCGGTGGCGTTGTCGTGGTCAAGGCGCAGGTCAAGGTCGGCGGCCGCGGCAAGGCCGGCGGCGTCAAGGTAGCCAAGACTCCGGATGACGCCGAGGCCGCTGGCCAGGGCATCCTGGGCCTCGACATCAAGGGCCACACCGTTCACCGCGTCATGGTGGCCGGTGGAGCCCGCATCAAGGCGGAGTTCTACTTCTCCGTCCTACTGGACCGCTCCAACCGGTCCTACCTGTCGCTCGCCAGCTACGAGGGTGGCGTGGAGATCGAAGTTCTCGCCGTCGAGAAGCCCGAAGCGCTCGCCTACACGGCCATCGATCCCTCGGTCGGCATCGACCTCGCCGTGGCGAAGCAGATCGCTATCGACGCCAAGTTCCCGGCCGAGCTCGTCGACAAGGTCGCCCCGGTCTTCGTCAAGCTCTACAACGTATTCAAGGGTGAAGACGCGACCCTGGTCGAGGTCAACCCGCTGGTGCTCACCGAAGAGGGCGACATCATCGCGCTCGACGGTAAGGTCACTCTCGATGAGAACGCCGATTTCCGTCACCCGAAGCACGCTCTTCTCGAGGACGCCGCTGCGGCCGACCCGCTCGAAGCCAAAGCCAAGGCTGCCGGCCTCAACTACGTCAAGCTCGACGGTGAAGTCGGCATCATCGGCAACGGGGCGGGGCTCGTCATGAGCACCCTCGACGTCGTCGCCTACGCCGGCGAGAATTTCGGCAGCGTCAAGCCGGCCAACTTTCTCGACATCGGGGGCGGAGCCTCCGCTGAGGTGATGGCCGCCGGCCTCGACGTCATTTTGGGCGACCCGCAGGTCAAGAGCGTTTTCGTCAACGTCTTCGGTGGCATCACCGCGTGTGACGCCGTCGCCAAGGGCATCGTGGGTGCGCTCGCCGAGCTCGGTTCGAGCGCCAACAAGCCGCTCGTTGTTCGCCTCGACGGCAACAACGTCGAGGAGGGTCGTCGCATCCTCGCCGAGGCGAACCACCCGCTCGTAACACTGGCCGCCACCATGGACGAGGGCGCCGCCAAGGCCGCCGAACTCGCCCACGCAGCGAAGTAAGGGACAACCACGCATGTCAATCTTCCTCAACAAGGACTCCAAGGTCATCGTTCAGGGCATCACCGGAGGTGAGGGCACCAAGCACACCGCCCTCATGCTCAAGGCCGGTACCCAGGTCGTCGGTGGCGTCAACGCCCGCAAGGCCGGTACCACCGTCGTGCACGGCACCGTCGAGCTGCCCGTTTTCGGCACGGTCGCCGAGGCCGTCGAGAAGACCGGCGCCGACGTGTCGATCATCTTCGTGCCGCCGGTGTTCACCAAGGACGCCGTCATCGAAGCGATCGATGCCGAGATTCCGTTGCTCGTCATCATCACCGAGGGTGTTCCCGTGCAGGACTCGGCCGAGTTCTGGGCCTACGCCATCAAAAAAGGCAACAAGACCCGCATCATCGGCCCGAACTGCCCCGGCATCATCACGCCCGGTGAGGCACTCGTCGGCATCACGCCGGCGAACATCACGGTCAAGGGCCCGGTCGGGCTCGTCTCCAAGTCGGGTACCCTCACCTACCAGATGATGTACGAACTGCGCGACCTCGGCTTCTCCACCGCGATCGGTATCGGTGGCGACCCCATCATCGGCACCACGCACATCGATGCCCTCGAGGCCTTCGAGAACGACCCGGAGACCAAGGCGATCGTCATGATCGGCGAAATCGGCGGCGACGCTGAAGAGAAGGCCGCCGAGTACATCAAGGCGCACGTCACGAAGCCGGTCATCGGCTACGTGGCCGGTTTCACCGCCCCCGAGGGTAAGACCATGGGCCACGCCGGCGCCATCGTCTCCGACGGAGCCGGAACCGCTCAGGGCAAGAAGGAAGCCCTCGAAGCCGCCGGAGTCAAGGTAGGCAAGACGCCGAGCGAGGCTGCGAACCTGCTGCGTGAGGCACTCGCCGCACTGTAATTCACTGTCGGAAGGGGCTCGCCGAAATTTCGGCGGGCCCTTTCTGCATGGGTGGGCGCGTGCTGGTGAGCATTATCGGCCCGGCGATATAGGCTCGCAACGGATGAACCGCATAACGACCGCCCTGCTCGCCGCTCTCGAGGCTCTACTTATCGTTGCCATTGGCATCGGTATCGCGATGGTGCCGCTCACCGTGCTCTGGGCCGCCCACTTCGGCCTCTCTGTGGAATGGTTCGTCTTCTGGCGCGCTGCCGCTGATATCTGGTTGCTCGGCAACGGCGTCGACCTCACGGTGCAGCTTGGCCCTGACGTCGCCGCTGCGCTCGCCCTGACCGGCGCAGACACCCCTTTTCTCATCTCGGTGGTGCCGCTCGGCTTCGCAATGCTCTCGGTGCTGATGGGCGTGCACACTGGCCGTCGCGCCGCCGAGACCCCGCACCTCGTCACCGGCGTCGGCGTCGCCGTGGGCACGTACGCAGTTCTCGCTGCGCTGGTGACCGTGTCCGCGGTGTCGGAAACGGTTGCGCCCAACCAATTGCAGGGGCTCGTGCTGCCGACGCTCATCTATGCTGCCGGGGTTCTGGTGGGGGCGGAACTGGGGCGGCGCAAGACCGCGGGGGCGGTGGTCGGCCTGGATCGGGTGAACCGCGGTATCCGCTCGGCCTACCAGCGGATACCGCACACCGGTCGCACCGTCATCGAGGGTGCACTGCGCGGTGGAACAGCCGCCGCCGCGGGCGTGCTGATCGTGTCGGCCGTGGCTGTTGCCGTGCTCATCGCGGTCAATTACGCGACCATTATCGGGCTCTATGAGGCGGTGCAGGCCGGTATCTTCGGCGGCGCTACCATCACCCTGGCGCAGCTCGCACTCATTCCCAACCTCGTTATCTGGGCTGCCGCGTGGTTCGTCGGGCCAGGCATCGCGCTCGGCGCTGGCACCACCGTCTCGCCGATCGGCACCGTCGTGGGAACCCTTCCCGGCCTGCCTCTGTTCGGCGCCCTCCCGCAGGGCACCCCGACCTACGGCTTTCTCGGGTTGCTTGCGCCCGTTCTGATCGGTTTCGTTTTCGCTGTCGTGACCCGGCAGTTTTTGGACCGCGCTGGGGTTCCCGAGAGAACCACGCGAGCGCACGTTTTCACCGGCCTCGGCATGGGCGTCGTCGCCGGCACACTCCTCGGCCTGCTCGCCTGGTGGTCGGCCGGCGCGATGGGCCCGGGTCGACTGGTTCAGGTCGGGCCGAATCCGCTACTGGTCGGCGCGCTCGCCGCCGCCGAAATCGGCGTCGCTGCGGCACTCGGCATGCTCGCCGGCCGGGTACGGCTCCCCTCTCGGCGCTCCGCCAAACGGTAGGCTCAAGATCGTGCTGTCTATTGTCGTGCTGATCTCCGGTGGAGGATCCAACCTGCGAGCCCTGCTGGAAGCGTCAGAAGACGCCGAGTTTCCGGCACGAATCGTGGCGATCGGAGCTGATCGTGACGCCGACGGGCTCGAGCTCGGCGTCGAATTCGGTGTCCCCGCCTTCTCCGTCCCGTTCTCCTCTTTCGCTGACCGGGCGGCCTGGGGCGACGAACTGCTCGCGCAGATTCAGCAGTGGCAGCCCGACCTGGTTGTGCTCAGCGGCCTGATGCGGCTGCTGCCGCCGCGCGTGGTCGCCGCCCTGTCGCCAAACCTGATCAACACCCATCCCGCTTACTTGCCCGAGTTTCCGGGGGCGCACGCCGTGCGCGATGCCCTGGCCGCTGGCGCGGTTCGAACCGGAGCGAGCATCATCGTGGTCGACAACGGTGTCGACGCTGGCCCCATCCTGGTTCAGGAGCGCGTCGACGTTCTGACCGGCGACACCGAAGCTTCCCTGCAGAATCGCATCAAGATCGTCGAGCGGCGCCTACTCATCCAGGCTGTGCTCGACATCGCCAACGGACACATGAACCTCAAGGAGAACAGCAACGCATGATCGCTCACACCAGCGCGCCCAGCTCGTACCGTAACCGGGACCAGATCGTGATCGAGCGTGCGCTCATTTCCGTTAGCGACAAGACCGGACTGCTCGAGCTCGCCGCTGCACTGACAACCGGAGGCGTCGAAATTGTTTCCACCGGCTCCACCGCGGCCACCATTCGCGCCGCCGGCTACGACGTCACCGACGTCTTTTCGGTTACGGGCTTTCCGGAATCGCTCGACGGCCGGGTCAAGACCCTGCACCCCGGGGTGCACGCCGGCATCCTCGCCGACCTGCGCCTCGAAGCGCACGAAGCGCAGCTGACCGAGCTCGGCATCAAGGCCTTCCAGCTTGTCGTTGTCAACCTGTACCCCTTCGTCGAAACCGCCCTGAGCGACGCCGAACCGGCCGACGTGATCGAGCAGATCGACATCGGCGGACCGGCGCTCGTGCGGGCATCCGCTAAGAACCACGCCAACGTGGCCATCGTCGTCGACCCGGTCAACTACGGTGAGATCATCGAAGCCATGGCCGCGGGTGGCTCAACGCTCAAGCTGCGTCAGAAGCTCGCCTCGCTCGCCTTCGAGCACACCGCCGACTACGACCTGAGCGTCTCGGCCTGGTTCACCGAGAACGTCTACGACCAGTGGCAGGACGACACGGAGGCGCTCGATGAAGACGCCACCTTTGACGACGACGATGACGACGACGACGATGATGACGACGAGTCGCCGTTCCCCGAGGGGCTCGGCATCGAGGTCACTCGCGACGCGATCTTGCGCTACGGCGAGAACTCGCACCAGGCAGCCGCGCTCTACGTCGGGGACGGTGGCCGCGGCATCGCGCAAGCCCGGCAGCTGCACGGCAAAGAAATGTCGTACAACAACTACGTCGATGCGGATGCCGCGGTGCGCGCCGCCTTCGACTTCAGCGAGCCGGCCGTTGCGATTGTCAAGCACGCCAACCCCTGCGGCATCGCCATCGCCAAGCCCAATGCACCGGATCCCATCGCATCCGCCCACCTGCGCGCGCATGCCTGCGACCCAATCTCCGCGTTTGGCGGCGTGATCGCTGCGAACCGCGTGGTCACTCTGGGTATGGCCGAAACCATCAGCGAGATCTTCACCGAAGTGCTCGTCGCCCCCGGCTTTGAACCGTCAGCAGTGGAACTGCTCACCAAGAAGAAGAACATCCGCCTGCTGGAGCTGCCCGCCGACTATGAGCGTTCTTCGCTCGAACTGCACCAGATCTCCGGCGGCCTGCTCGTGCAGGAGACCGACAGCTTCGAAGACTTCAGCTCAAGCGGTTGGACTCTCGTAGCGGGTCCCGAAGTGGATGCCGCCACCCGCGCCGATCTGGAATTCGCCTGGAAGTCCTGCCGCTCGGTGAAGTCGAACGCTATTCTGCTCGCGCACGCCGGGGCATCCGTCGGGGTAGGTATGGGCCAGGTCAACCGGGTCGACTCCTGTCACCTCGCCGTGAGCCGCGCCGGCGAACGGGCCGCGGGTTCGGTCGCCGCGTCGGATGCGTTCTTCCCCTTCGCCGACGGCCTCGAAGTGCTGCTCGACGCTGGCATCGCCGCCGTCGTGCAGCCCGGCGGATCGGTGCGCGACCCCGAGGTCATCGCCGCAGCCACCGCGGCGGGTGTCTCGATGTACTTCACGGGAGAGCGCCACTTCTTCCACTAGGTTTCCACCCACGAAAAGCACCTTCGACGTTGAATCGGGGGTGCTTTTTGGGTAGTCCGCACGCCCACCGGTTATCCTGAACGCGGCGGTGCCACACACCGGCGCCGCCACACTCGGCCCACAAGGCCCGAAACAATGGAGTTTCCATGACCCTCACGCACCCGGCCGCAGCCCTCGATTCCCTCGCGCAGATTCCACTTTCCCATGAAAAAGTATTGATCGAAACGGGAAAACGATCTGGGCTGATGATCACGGTGGCCATCCACTCGACCCGTCTCGGCCAGGCCCTCGGCGGCGCGCGCCTCTGGCAGTACGCAAGCTGGACCGACGCGGTCGCCGACGCCCTGCGCCTCTCCGCAGCCATGACCCTGAAAAACGCGGCCGCCGGTCTCAACCGCGGCGGTGGTAAGAGCGTCATCTATCTGCCGCTCGGCACGGTGCTGACCGACGCCGGGAAGCGGCTGGCCATGCTCGACCTCGGCGATGCCATCGAGAGCATGAAAGGCGCGTACATGACGGCCGAAGACGTCGGAACGAGCGCCGAGCTCATGGCCATCGTGGCCGAACGCACGAGCCACGTCTGCGGGCTGCCTGCCGCGAGCGGCGGCGTCGGCGAGCCAGCGGATGCCACAGCGGCCGGCGTGTACGCGAGCATCGAATCCACCCTGGAGGCACTGTTCGGCAGTCGCGAGGTGCGCGGCCGCCACCTGGTGATCTCGGGCCTCGGCCAGGTTGGTGGCCGCGTTGCAACGGCCGCCGCTGGCGCTGGCGCCACCCTCACCGTCACCGACATCAACCCCGACAAGCGCGCGCTCGCCGATGAACTCGGCGCCCGTTGGGTGCCGGTCGCTGATGCGCACCGGGTGCATGCCGATCTGTTCGTGCCGTGCGGCCTCGGTGGTGTGCTGACATCCGCCGTGATCGCGGAGTTGAACGTGCTCGGCATCTGCGGCGCAGCCAACAACCAGCTTGAGAATCCGGCCGGCGCCGCCCAGTTAAATGCGCGGGGCATTCTCTGGGCGCCCGATTTCGTCGTCAACGCCGGCGGCGTCGTCTACCTTGACCTGGCGAGCGAACCGAACGCCGATCGCGCCAAGATCACCGAGCGCGTTGCGGGCATCGGGTCCGTGCTCACGCAGATCTTCACGGATGCCAGCGCGAGCGAGATCACGACCCTCGCGGCCGCCGAACTGCTCGCCGTGACCCGCCTGAACGCCGCCAGCTAGGCTGCTCACGGCAGGAACAAGGTTTATTCGCGCAGGTCGACCGGGATGGTGGGCACAACGCGGGCGGCCACACGACGCTCCTTCAGCGTGGTGCGACCGGCCTTGGCCAGCTCGGTGAGGATCGGAATTCCGGAAAGCAGAATGATGCCGATGATGAAGTACTCGGAGTACGCCTCGACAAACGCGATCTGACCGAGGAAGAAACCGATCAGGGTGAGGCCGACGCCCCAGGCGAAGGCGCCAATCGCGTTGTAGGTCACAAAGCTGCGGTAGCGCATCTTGCCGACGCCCGCGGCAACCGGCACGAAGGCACGGAAGACCGGCAGAAAACGGGCCAGAATGATGGACTTACCGCCGTGCTTTGCGAAAAAGGCGTTGGTGCGCTCGACATTCTTCGGGTTGAAGAACCGGTTCTTCTCACGCGAGAACACTGCGGGGCCGGCCTTGCGGCCAATGACGTAGGCGAGCTGGTCACCGGCGAATGCGGCCACGAACACGACCAGGCAGGTCACCCAGATAGGCAGCGGCACGACGCCGGTCGCGGTAAGCAGGCCGACGGTGAACAGCAGCGAATCGCCCGGGAGGAACGACAACACGATGAAACCGGTCTCGACGAACACGATAACGGCGACGCCCAGCAGCACGAATGATCCAAACGAGTGGATCAGCCACTCAGAGTCGAGAAAATCGATTCCGAACAGGGTGGGCAGCATGAAGAATCCTTCCAACAAGCGAGCGCGGGGCATGGCCATGCCAACGAGAGGCGCAGACTCCAGACTACGGGACGTGATGCTGGGATATGCGGGGGTGTCCGGGCTCGACGCAGGCATGCCCGCCCGGCGAGCGGATGCTCCCGGTTCAGAAAATACTTGTGTTCTGCCCCCGTTTCCCAATATTCTAAAAGGCTGCCTGTTCCGGGGGCATGTGACAGACATACTTGAGGCGCCCAGGAGGCAGACATGACAAAGACAGCACCGATCACGCTCGCAACGGCTGCGAACCACGGCGCTTCCTTTGGCGCTTCTTTCCCTGCCCGCCTCACCACCCGCGCCGCCGCCGTGGTGACCTGCGCCGGCTAGTTTCGCAGTTGCTCATCAGGGCAGGCACTCAGCATGTGTGCCCGTGAGCCAACTCAGCCGCGCTTTACCGCCGCGCCTTACCGCCGCGCAGGGCACCTCACCACTGCGGTACGTTCTCGTTGGCACTGCCAGCCCATTTTCGGCACGCTATCGGCGACCAGAATCATCCCCTGCCCGGCGCAACCCGAGGCGCGGCCGCACCACAATCAGGACTGGACCATGACCACCACTGCATCGAAGGCACCGCCGCCCACCAATGACGCCCCAGTACGCAGCAACACCTTTCGCAGCCTGCAACGGCTCTACCCCTATGCCAAACCGGCCCTGCCGCGCATCTACTGCGGCATGGTCGCGGCGCTTCTTGCCGGTCTCGTGGCCCTGGCCATACCGCAGGTGCTGGCCTGGCTCGTCGACGGCCCGCTCAGCGCGGTCGGGAACGGCGACAGCGCCGTACAAATCTGGCCAGCCGTGTGGATGGTTCTCGGACTCGGTGTGCTCGAGGCGATCATGATCGCCCTGCGCCGCTGGTTCGTACTCACCCCGGGCACTCACATCGAGGCGCGCATGCGCAACCACCTCTATGCCCGGCTGCAGGACCTGCCGGTGAGCTTTCACGACCGCTGGCCGAGCGGGCAGCTGCTCTCGCGCGCGGTGAGCGACCTCAACCTCATTCGCCGCTGGGTGTCGTTCGGGCTCGTGCTGCTCGTGGTCAACTTCCTCACCATCGTCGTCGGCGTCGTCATTCTGCTCTGGATGCATTGGCTGCTCGGCGTGATTTTCGTGGTCTGCTCGATTCCGATCTGGATCTACGGCTACGTCTTCGAGGAGAAGTACTCCGTGATCGCCCGGCGCAGCCAGGACCAGGCCGGTGACCTCGCAACCGCCGTCGAAGAGTCCGTGCACGGAATTCGCGTGCTCAAAGCGTTCGGCCGCGGGTCGTTCGCGCTGAAGAACTTCGCCTCGCAGGCGGAAAGCCTGCGCGGCACCGAGATTGAGAAGGCCCGCGCCATTGCGGGCATCTGGCTCTGGTTGCTGCTCGTGCCCGACGTTGCATTCGCGTTCTGCCTCGTGGTCGGCGTCTGGCTCACCAGCCAGGACGACCTGAGCAGCGGCGAGCTGCTGGCCTTCTTCGCCACCGCCACCGTGCTGCGGTTTCCCGTGGAATCGATCGGGTTCCTGCTCTCGATGACCTTCGACGCGCGCACTGCGACCGACCGCTTCTTCGACATTCTCGACACCCCGAACGAGATCACCGACCCGAAGGAACCGGCCACCGTGGCGGCACCGCTCGGCCGGCTCGCGTTCGATAACGTGCATTTTCGCTACCCGGACTCGCCCGAGCGCTTTCCTGACCTGCTCAACGGCATCGACCTCGTTCTCGAGCCGGGGGAGACCATGGCGCTCGTTGGCCTCACTGGAAGCGGTAAGTCCACCCTCACGGCCCTCACCACCCGGCTGTATGACGTGACTGCGGGCGCCGTGACGCTCGACGGTGTCGACGTGCGGGCGCTGCGCCGCGAGGAACTGCGCAGCCACCTTGCGATGGCATTCGAGGATGCCACCCTGTTCTCGGCATCCGTTCGTGACAACGTTCTACTCGGTCGCGCCGACCTGGCCGACAGCAGCCCCGAAGCGGATGCCGCACTCGCGCAGGCCCTACAGATCGCGCAGGCCGATTTCGTGCACGACTTGCCCCTCGGCGTCGACACCCTCGTCGGCGAAGAGGGAATGAGCCTGTCCGGCGGGCAGCGGCAGCGTCTGGCGCTTGCCCGCGCGGTCGCGGCGCGGCCATCCGTTCTCATTCTCGACGATCCGCTGTCGGCGCTCGATGTGAACACCGAATCGCTCGTGGAGAACGCGCTGCGCGAGGTGCTCGTCGACACCACAGCGCTCATCGTGGCGCACCGACCATCAACGGTCATGCTCGCCGACCGCGTGGCACTGCTCGAAGACGGCCGCATCACCGCCGTCGGAACGCACTCCGAGCTACTGCGCACCAGCGCGCACTACACCTTCGTCATCTCCAGCCTCGAAGACGAAGAACGCAGAGAATCGAACCGAGCGGAGGAAAAGCTGTGACCGTCAGTGGTGTCAAGGGCGAGGAACGCCACGACTTCACCAAGGCCGAGAGCAAGCAGATTCGCGCGCGTTCGCTGCGGCTGCTCGGCTCGCTCCTCTTGCCGGTGCGGGCCAAGGTCGTGCTCGCCATGCTCGTGGTCGTCGTCTCAACGGCAGCCCAGGTCGCCGGCCCCGCGCTCATCGCCTTCGGCATCGACCGCGGGCTACCTGCCTTGCTCAAGCACAACTGGGTGCCGCTTGCCGCGACCGGCGCGATCTACCTTGTCGCCGGGGTGCTCGGCGCGCTGCTCATCGCCTGGTACACCGTGTTGAGCGCCCGGGTGAGCCAGGGCGTCCTGATCGACCTGCGCAAGCGGGTATTTTTGCACACGCAGAAGCTCAGCCTCGAATTTCACGAGTCGTATACCTCCGGCCGCATCATCTCGCGCCAGACCAGTGACCTCGATGCCATACGCGAACTGCTTGATTCCGGCATCAACCAGCTGGTGCAGGGCATCCTCTATATGTCGTTCACCGCGATCGCCCTGGTGCTGCTCGACGGCACCAGTGGACTCGTGCTCCTCGGTGCACTGCTGCCGCTCGTCATTCTCACCCGCTGGTTCCAGGTGCGCTCGCAGAGCCTGTTCCGGCAGTCGCGGGTCGCATCGGCGAGCCTGATCGTGCGTTTCGTCGAGACGATGACCGGTATTCGTGCCGTGAAGGCTTTTCGCACCGAGAAGCACAACGAGACCGTGTTCGGCAAGCTCGTCGAAAGCTACCGCATGGTCAACGCGCGCGTCATCCAGCTGTTCGGGGTCTTCGACCCGGGGCTCGTTCTCATCGGCAACGTCACGGTCGCTGCCGTGCTGCTCGTTGGTGGTTTTCGGGTGGCTGACGGCCAGCTGGCCATCGGAGCACTGCTCGCGACGTTGCTCTACACTCGCCGGTTCTTCGACCCGATGGAGGAGATGGCGATGTTCTACAACTCCTACCAGTCGGCCGCTGCGGCGCTCGAAAAGATCTCGGGCGTGCTCGAGGAGCGCCCCGGCGTGCCCGATCCAGTCGCCCCGGTGGACCTCTGGGAGGCTCATGGTCGGGTGCGGTTCGACAACGTGCAGTTCGCGTATCAGGCGGATCGGGAGATCCTGCCGCACTTCGACCTCGACATTCCGGCCGGGCAGACCATCGCTCTGGTCGGGTCGACCGGAGCTGGCAAATCGACGCTCGCCAAGCTGATGAGCCGGTTCTACGACCCGACGGATGGCCGGGTTCGGCTCGATGACGTAGACCTGCGTGACCTGCACCCGAAAGATCTGCGGCGCGCGATCGTCATGGTCACCCAGGAGGCCTACCTGTTCAGCGGTTCGGTCGCCGAGAACATCGCAATCGGCAAACCGGATGCCTCGGCGCAGCAAATTTGCGCTGCCGCGGCTGCTGTCGGTGCTCACGAATTCATCGAGAATCTACCGAATGGCTATGACACCGATGTGAACAAGCGTGGCGGGCGCGTGTCAGCCGGGCAACGCCAGTTGATCTCGTTTGCGCGCGCTTTTCTCGCCAACCCGGCGGTGCTCATCCTCGATGAGGCTACATCGTCGCTCGACATCCCGAGCGAACGGCTCGTGCAGGAGGCGTTGCAAACCCTGCTCGCTGATCGCACGGCCGTGATCATCGCCCACCGCCTGTCGACGGTCGCGATCGCCGATCGGGTGCTCGTGATGGAACACGGTCGCATCGTGGAGGACGGAACCCCGAATGACCTCATTTCGGGAACCGGCCGTTTCGCGACCATGCACGCCGCCTGGCGCGAGTCCCTCGTATAGCCACTCCCGGGAGACGGCGAGCGTCTTCGTCGCTCCCGGAAACGGACCATTCTCGGACCACGACGGTCGTGCACGTCGAACGTCAGGTTCGGTAGTCCTCGTGCCGATGACCCGGTTGCGGGTTGTCCCCGGCGACCTGTTCGAGACCGCCGTTTCGTGACCCGCAGGTGTGCTCAGCGCTAGCGGCAGGTGAACCGAGCGGGTGGACGTCTAGTCTTCGTAGTCGCCATCCCGCTTCGTCCACGACGGAACCAATTCGTCGCTTTCGGGACGAGGTGAAAATGAGCATGGAAGACTGTCTGCCACCCAGCCGATCGGTTGGACTGAAACAACGTCAGCCCGTCGGGTTGTAGGCGGTCTTCCAGTCGCCGAGCCACCCGTTGCAAGCCCACTCCGAGACACGCAGCCATGTCGGGGTGCAGATCCTACAGATATTTCACATGCTGCTTCGGCACCACAAGGGTAGTCACAACACGGTGACAGATATTGCATGCAACATGAACGGATCCGGACCTCTAATTCGGAGGCGTCGCTCGCCGCCTCGAACGGTCGGAGCGGACGCCGCTGCGGCACGGGCGCCGGAATGACCAACAGCTTGAGCGCCACGCACGCAAGGGGAACCCTCCGCGGGACAGTGCTCCTCAACTTGCCGAAGAGCTTGACGAGCGGCGGTCTACCGCGATTCCGGCCGGGCGGCCAGAGACGAACTTACGCAGTAACGTGTTGACGCTCTCAATCTCAACAGCAGTCATCGATTGCTCGATGAAGCTATGAAGTACGGCTTCGACGCTCCGAATACTGACTTCCTTCTCGCGACCGGTATCCGTCAGGTAGAGGATCACTCGGCGCCGGTCGTCGAGCGCCGGTATCCGCTCGAGCAGGCTCGCG
The DNA here is from genome assembly GCF_002929675.1 of Cryobacterium sp. M15. Taxonomy (NCBI): domain Bacteria; kingdom Bacillati; phylum Actinomycetota; class Actinomycetes; order Micrococcales; family Microbacteriaceae; genus Cryobacterium; species Cryobacterium sp. M15. Next base: position 358,103 of record NZ_PJJW01000041.1, on the reverse strand, counting down.
GTCACCAGACCATCCACCAGACGGCTGGGGCTGCCGGTTTCACAAACAAGCAACACTCCGAGGTCGACCAAGGAAAGAGGACCGTGATCGGCCACCACCCGAATCACCTCAGCTTGGGATGGTGATACACCGAGGGGGCGAAGCAGATCGAGAAGGATTCGGTTGCCTTCGCGTTGGGCTGCGAGAACGAGATATCGCAGCTCTTCGGATGCATTCATGATGCGCCGAATTCGGCCGAATCACGAACCCCTTGGACGCTGTCGACGAAGGTGCGGATGGCGTTCGAATACAGGGTGGGATGAGTGAAGCGGAACATGTGACCCGTTTTGGGCAACACGATCTCCGACGAGTCGCGAATGCCGTCAAGCAGTTGGCGCGCAGCTTCCGCGCCGACCAGTCGGTCATCTGCTGGCGTCAGCACGAGCGTTGGTACATCAACTCGTGCCAGGTCGTTGATCATATTGAAGCGGGTGATGGACGTCACTCGCGCCGTGTAGCTCGATCGCGGAGTGTTCTGCACAAAGAGGTCTCGGTAGTCGTTTTGAGTGTGCGGTACTTCTGCCTCGGCGTCGAAGTGTGAAGCGAGCTGGAAGGCGTGAAACCGGAGCGTGCCGTGCCGGTAGACGGCGCCATTGGCGAACCTCGACAGTTTCGCGGCGATGCCCTTCCATCTCGGGAGCGGGTTTGCGGCGAAGCCTCCGGAAAGCACGAGTCCCACAAGGCCTGCCGGCTGCCGGGCGGCGAGGGCAAGGCTAATGACGGCGCCGAACGAATCTCCCACCAGAACGTACGACGTGAGACCGTGAACCTGTTCAGCCAGGGCAGTGGCGTAATTTTCAACGTCAGCGACGTCCTCTGGCAGTCGCATTGTGCGCGCTGGAAGTCCAACGAGACCGGGGAGCGCGGCTAAGTCCCACGGCGCACCCGAAAAGCACGGCACGCACACGATTGTCGGGAGAACTGTCCCACCGAGATTAGATAATGCATCATTGAATGACATGTCATTAATGTAGCGCACAGCGACAGCCGGATAGCCAATGGCTTCTCCAGTCGAGTCGGTCAGCTCAATCGGGCACGGGACTGAGGGGATCAGCGGGACTGAGGGGATCAGCGGGACTGAGGGGACCAACGGGACCGAGGGGCTCGGGGGAGCCGGGGGCGAGTGGATCCGGGGCAGGTTCCTTGAGTTCCACGAAAATGGTATGCGTGGCCGTTTCTCCGATGTTCGCACCGGCATGCTCCTGGGCGGGGAGCCACCGAGCCACGCCCTCCGGGAGCTCAAGGTCGACGGATCGACCGCCGGTAGTCAGCCGCCGGGTGAAGGCCGTGAGGGTGAACATGACGCTGTCCGGGTGCCGATGCGGCGTTGTTTCGTCGCCGGGCCGGTCGAGGTACTCGAGCACCCGCACCCGCTCGTTTTCAAAGATCACCCGATAGAACTGCGGGTTGGTAACGACTGGATCGCTCTGCATGTCAGCACGGTAGCACCGCGCCGAAGGCCTGCGCAGCAAACCACAGTCGGGTCTTTGGTCACTGGTCAGGCGTGCGGAGGTGGGGCATGCTGGAATCGAACGTTCATTCCCGGGGCATAAACGTTTTCAGAAAGGCTGCCAGACGATGAGTAACCTGAATTCACCTACCCGACCCGCGCTGCCCCCTTCCGATTCAGCGCCCACAACTCCCGGTCGCGTACGGTTAGGGACAGGCCCGGGTGCGGTCATCATGCTCGTGCTGGGCACGGTGCTGGGCATGGTCGGTGCTGGCATGCTGTCCGGGGGAACGTCGCTCGCCGTCGCCACGGCGGCCCAGGGAAATGATGGATACTTCACGTCGAAGGCCGAGACCTTCACGACCGATTCGTCCGCGATCACATCGCCGAATTTTGACATTGGCAGAGACTTCAATGTGCCGACCGGAGTCGGATTCAACCTGGCCACGCTGCGCTTGCAAGCCAGCAATGTCGCGACCGACCGGGACGTGTTCATCGGCATTGCGCCACGCGCCGACGTCGATGCGTACCTCGCCGACGTGAACCATAGCGAGCTGCGTGACGTGCAGACGTCACCGTTTCGGGTCGATTACCTCGACGTTCCCGGCACCCAAACGCCCCCCGCTCCCGCCGACCAGACTTTCTGGACCGAATCTGCAGCGGGCTCGGGAGCTCAGGAGATCATCTGGAAACCCGCTGCGGGCGACTGGTCGGTCGTGGTGATGAATGCCGACGCCAGGCCCGGAATCGCGGTGAACCTCGCAGCCGGCGTCCACACCGATCTGCTGGGGCCGGTCAGCATGGGGCTCGTCCTGGGCGGTGGCATCCTTTTTCTGCTCGGTGCCCTTCTCGTCGTATTCGGTGCCATCGGCCTCGGGAGAAGGCTCACGCCGACGCCGGGCGCGCCCGGTGCTTTCGGTGATGCTGGCGCGCCAGTGCAGCCGCCCGCCTTCGGCCGAGTGGATGCGACAGGCCCGGTCGCCCCGCAGCGGGTCGCCCGGGCGGCGACCGCGCTACAGGCATCCGTTCTGGGCGCTTCTGACTCGGTCAAACCCGTGTATCCGTCAGCACTGACCGGGGACCTCGACCCTGTGCTGTCCCGTGGCTTGTGGCTGATCAAATGGTTGTTGGCCGTTCCGCACTTCGTACTGCTCGCCGGCCTGTGGTTCGCGTTCCTGGTCACGACGGTGGTGGCGGCGTTTGCGATTCTGTTCACCGGTCGCTACCCGCGTTCGATCTTTCATTTCAACGTGGGCGTGCTGCGGTGGAGCTGGCGCGTGTTGTTCTACGCCTATTCAGCCCTCGGTACCGACCGATACCCGCCATTCACCCTCGCGCACACCGACTACCCCGCCGACTTCGACGTCGAATACCCCGAGCGACTGTCGCGCGGCCTCGTGCTCGTGAAGAGTTGGCTGCTCGCCATTCCGCACCTGGTGTTGCTCACGGTACTCGTCGGTGGCGGGGCGGCCGGGGCCTACCCCTGGCGAGGCGACGGCGGCGCGGGTGCTGGCGGAACCGACGGGGTGTCGCTCCTCGGCATTCTCGTCGTGGTCGCCGGGGTTATCCTGCTGTTCACCGGCCGGTATCAGCGGCCGCTGTTCAACGTCATCATGGGGGTCAACCGCTGGGTGTTTCGCGTCGTGACGTACACGGCGCTGCTGCGCGACGAATACCCGCCGTTCCGACTGGATCAGGGCCCGACCGAGCCTGCCACCGAAACCGACGCTCAAACGCCCGCTGGGTCGACGCTGTAGACAGTGCCGGGCCGTTTGACTTGCCGCGGTCGGGCCAGCCGTTCGCTACTTGTCCGACCCAGCCGTGAGGCCGCCCACGATGTACTTCTGCAGGTAGAGGAACAACGCCATCACCGGCAGGGCGGCCAGCACTGCCCCGGCCGAAAAAGCACTCCAGTCGGCGTAGTTCGGATTGGACACCAGCCGGTACAGCCCAACGGCGAGGGTCTGCTTGTCCGGGTCGATCAGCAGCACGCTGGCGACCACGAAATCGTTCGTCGTGGCGATGAACGACAGTAGCCCCACCACCGCCAGAATCGGGGCGACGAGTCGCAGAATGATCGTGAAAAAGATACGAGCGTGACTGGCCCCGTCGATCTTGGCGGCCTCATCGATCGATGCGGGAATGGTGTTGAAGAACCCGTACATGAGGTAGGTGTTCACGCTGAGAGCTCCGCCCAGGTACACCATGATCAGCCCGATCTGCGTGTTCAGGCCGATTGCCGGGAAGAGATCACTGATCGTGCTCATCACCAGAAAGATCGCAACGACGGCGAGCAGCTGCGGAAACATCTGCACGAGCACGAGGGTGAGCAGCCCCACGCGGCGACCGGTGAAGCGCATGCGCGAAAAAGAATATGCCGCGAGGGCGCCGAGGAACACGGTGAGGATCGCCGTCGTCGCAGCGATGACGATGGTGTTGCCGAACCACAATGCAAAGGGGGCTTCGGGCGTGCTGAGAATGCGAGCGTAGGCATCGAAGCCGATGCGCGAGAACAACTGGTTCGATCCGGTGAGGGTGCCTTGCGGATTGAGCGACGCCGACAGCACGTACAGCAGCGGAAAGCCGGAGAACACGACCATGACGATGCCCACCAGGTGACGCCAGCCGGTGCGAGCAAACCAGCGTCGAAGTGTGAACGGACGTTTGAGCGGGATTACCCGCGTGGCCCCGTCGACAGACATCATCGGTTCAACTCCTCGAGTGCCTTGGTCTTGCGGAACGCGACCACGGAGATGACCGCAACCAGAATGAAGATGATGATCGAAAATGCGCTGGCGAGTCCGTAATCGCGCGCTTGACCGGTGAACGCGACCTTGTACACCATCGAGATCAGGATGTCGGTGGCCCCGACGTTCACATCGGCCGCGGCATCGCGCGGCCCGCCGCCGGTGAGCATGTAAATGAGATTGAAATTGTTGAAGTTGAAGGCGAACGATGCGATGAGCAGGGGGGCAACGGAGACGAGGAGCAGTGGCAGCTTGATCAGCCGGAACACCGCCCAGGGCTTGGCACCGTCGACCGTGGCCGCTTCTTCCAGCTCTGCCGGAATGGATTGCAGCGCTCCGGTGCAGACCAGGAACATGTACGGGAAGCCAAGCCACAGATTCACCACAAGAACGCTGATCTTGGCCAACCACGCATTGGTCAGCCATGGAATCTCAGCGCCGCCGAGTAGAACCTGGTTTACAAAGCCGAAGCTTTCGCTGAGCATTCCAGCCCAGACCAGCGCGGACAGGAACGCGGGAAAAGCGTACGGCAAGATCATGGCGACACGATAAAACTTACGGCCCTTCATGCGCATGTCGTTGAATACGATCGCGAGGAAAAGCCCGAGGAAGAACGTGGTCGCGACCGACAGCGTGGCGAAGGTGATGGTCCACAGGGTCACGCTGATCAGCGGGGTACGGATGCCTTCCTCGGTGAACGCGCGGGCGAAGTTGTCGAATCCCACGTTGATGCGCCAGCCCGGCAGCATCTCCTCGCCAGTTGCAGAAACAAACGCGCCGTCACCGGTGTCGGTGAAGATGGTGCCGGTTTTGGCATCCGTCATCGTGTCGGCCTGCTCGTCGTAGACGAGGGAGGAGAGATACAGGTACGCGCTACTCCCGTCGTTGGTGCGCAGGGCGCCGTCGTTCGGATCATCGGAGAACGGCACCGCCAGGGCCGTGATTTCGGTGGTGCGCGACAGGATGTCCTGAAAGCTGAGGGTCGTGTAGCCGGTGAGGCCGACGCCCTCGCCGCCGTCGATGGTGGCGTTGTTGACTTGGGACAGTGGGCTGTCGGCCGAACCGAGGCTGACCTCACCGTTGGGGTCGGTGACCAGAAAGCTCAGGGTGCCGAATTGGTCGAGTACCGTCACCGCGTAGGTGGGGGAGTCGGGCACACGCTCCTGGGCGCTGCTCATCAGCGCCGAGATGGCCTGCGCCTTGTCGCTGTTGTGCCCGGTGCTGTAGTTGGTGAAGCCGATGTAGGCCGTGTAACCGACCACGAAGATTTGGAACACGACGAGAAAGATGACGCCGGGGGTGAGGTACTTGGCCGGTAGCTTGCCGGGCGTGAAATAGATCCAGTTGACGACCAGAGTGACCGCGGCGACGAGCCCGAAGATGATCCACTGCTGCTGAAGGAACAGGATGAACAATCCGTAGAGGGCGATCGCGTCTACGATGCCGAGGAGCGTGATTTTGATCAGGATGGTTTTGAGGCCGCCGGACGCCGCCTCGGCGATCATCGCGGCGCGGTGGTGACGCTTCGACGGTTTCGTTGTGCTGGCATCGGTGTCATCGGTGCGCATAGTTCTGCTTTCAAACGGTGAACGGGTATCTGGCTTGTGGCCGCCGGACGGGCGGCCACAGGCCATTGGGGTAGCGCGGGAACGTACGCTTTCTAGCCGATGGCGCCCTGCACGTCGGCGGCCAGTTTCTGCCATGTGACGGTCGGATCTTCACCGTTGATGATGGCGGCCTGGGCGATTCCCCAGAACTGCCAGACCTGGCCCATGGCAGGGATGGCGGGCATCGGCACGGCTTGAGCGCCTACGGCAGCGAAGCCGGCAACCACGGGATCGGTCGAGGCAGCTTCAACGGATGCCTTCAGCGCGGGAAGCACCTGTCCTGACTCGAACAATGCCGTCTGTACTTCTTCGGTAGCCATGTAGTTGACCAGAAAGTCGTTGGCGGCGACCTTGTTGGCGCTCTGCTCGCTGATGAAGAACCCCTTGACGCCGGCGAAGGGAGCCGCAGTACCCGTTGACGGAGCGGCGATCGGGTCGACGGCGAGATTGATGCCGGCCTCGAGCGCAGCGCCGACGTTCCACGGTCCAGTCAGCCAGAAGGCCGCGTCGCCGGAAGTGAACGCGGTCTTGGCGATGTCACCGGTGATCTCGGTGTTGAACACCCCGGTACCGTTTTTGCCTTGGCTGGCGAGCCAGCTCGCGAACGCCTCGCCGCCCGCATTGCCGATCTCGAGCTTTGTGGCGTCGTAACCACCGGAAGCGTTGGTGCCGAAGACCGGAGCGCCGAAGGAGGTTTCGAATGGGTACAGGTGATACGGGTTACCGTCAACACCCTGCTCGACGAGGAACGGGTAGGTGACCCCGGCGGCAGTGCCCTTGGCGATCATGTCCTCGTAGGAGCTGGCCGCCTCGGGGACGAGGTCCGCGTTGCGCAACAGGGCGAGGTTCTCGACGGCATAGGGCAGCTCGTACACCTGGCCGTCGTAGGTGGACGCTGTGATGGCGACGGGGAGAAAATCGTCGGCCTTGTCGCCGAGTTCGATCGGGCTCACGACCCCATTGGTGACCAGTTCGCCAAGCCAGTCGTGGGCGCCCATGGTGATGTCGGGACCCTTGCCAGTGGGTACCTGCTGAATGAAATCGTCCTTGAGAGTGGCGTTGTCTTTCGAAACGAGATCGACCTCGACACCGGTTTTTTCGGTGTATGCGGCCGCGGCGGGTTTCAGGGCCTCGACTCGTTCGGCGTCAACCCACACGGTCAAGGTGTTGGTAGACGAGTTGTCACTGTTGGTGTTATCGGACGACGCGGGGGAGCATCCGGCCAGGGCCAGAGATGCGACGACCGCGAGAGCGCCGACTCGGAGCAGGTTCTTGGTATTCACCGTCATTGGTGTGGAGCCTTTCGCAAAATAGTGCCTGCAGCGGTGCAGACCGGCTATGACCGGCTCGTTTTGCAAGCGATTGCACAACGAGCCTGCACTGAGGTTAGTCCAAAATCGGGTTAATTAGGTCACAAAATGACAACAAACTAACCGTCACTCGCATCGGGGGCGAATCATATTGCAATCGCTTGCAGTGTCTATAAAATGTGTAACATATTAACTGCGCCACCAACGAGGGCGGCACGTTTGAGGACTTCATGATCAATATTGCAGACGTCGCGCGTCACGCCGGAGTATCCACGGCCACCGTGTCACGGGCGCTCAGCGGCGGTCATCACGTGTCGCCAGCCACCCGCCTGCGCGTCGAGGCATCCGCTACGCACCTGGGGTATGTCGTGTCGTCGAACGCGTCCAGCCTGGCGTCCGGGCGCATGAAGAATATCGGCGTGGTCGTGCCGTTTTTAAATCACTGGTTTTTCGCGAGTGTCGTCGAAGGCGCCCAACAAGCGCTGCAACGCCACGGGTACGACCTCACCCTCTACAACCTCACCGGCGGACTCGAAGCTCGCCGCAGCGTCTTCGAACACTTTCTGCTGCGTCAGCGAGTGGATGCTGTCATCGCGGTTTCACTCGAGCTCACCGAAAACGAGGTGGCCCGGTTGCACGCTTTGAACAAGCCCCTCGTGGGCGTCGGCGGTCCGCTGGCCGGCGTGCGCACGCTCACCGTCGACGATCTCGCCGTCGCCCGTCTCGCGACGGAGCACCTCATTGCACTCGGCCATACCCGCATCGCGCACATCGGTGGTGACAAGGCATTCGATCTGGATTTCAACCTGCCGACCAACCGGCGCTTCGGCTACGAGGCCGCCCTCGTGGCCGCCGGAATTGAGGCGCGCCGCGATGATTTTCGTCCGGCCGATTTCACCACTGCCGGGGGCTATCAGGCGGCCAAGCAGTTACTTGGGCGGCCGCACGAACGCCCGACTGCCATCTTTGCCGCCTCCGACGAAATGGCCATCGGCAGTATTCTGGCCGCGCGCGACCTTGGCCTCGTCGTGCCAGGGGACGTATCGGTGATCGGTGTCGACGACCATGAACTGGCAGCTTTTTTCGGGCTCAGCACCGTGGCACAGTTTCCGCAACAGCAGGGCGAGAAGGCCGTGGAGGTGCTCATGGAAGAACTCCGCCCGCACCCGGAGTCGCGCACTGGGCTCAATATCAACATGCCGTTCGAACTCATCGTGCGGGGCAGTACGGCTCGTCCAGCAATGTAACCTGCACCACGGTTTTACCCCCGCTGCAGCTGTTTGGCGGGCTTGGGCCTAGTCCACTGCGCTCTGGTATTTCGTGCGCGGCGCCCAGCGGGCAGCGGCGTAGTCGACGCGGTAGACGGCATCCGTTGTCGCCTTATCCTTGACCACGCAGAGCAGCGGCGTGTGCTCGGCCTCGTAGTGCGGCAGCGCCTGGGCCTCGTGCCCGATCGGCGGATGCCCGCCGGCGCGAATCACCCGCCACCACGCCACGTCAGAGCCATAGCGAGCCATGACTTGGCCGACAGCGCGGGCGGCACGGGAGCCGAGCTCCGCCGCCACTGCACCATACGTCATCACACGACCCGCCGGGATGGACTCAACCACGCCGAGCACCCGCGAGACGAAGTCATCGGGCTCCGGCGTGGCCATGCGCAGACTGAACGCGGCTCAGAGCTTCAGTGAACCGATGACCTCGCCGTACTGGGTCTCGCCGACGTCGACGAAGCCCAGGCGGTGGAAGAAGGCCTCCGGGCCGTCGGCGCCGGGCTCCCAGATGACGTTGACGTGATCGAAACCACGATCGCGGGCTTCAGCGGCCAGCGCCTCGGCGGCGAATTTGCCAACGCCCTGACCCTGGGTCTCAGCGTTGACGTTGATGCGCCAGATGCAGGCGCGAAACTCTTCGTGCTCGGAGTTAGGGTCGAAGTTGCCGTGGATGAACCCGGCGACGACGCCGCCGAGAAGTACCACGCGCTGCCACGATGTGGCTGGGTTGATCACCGAAGCGGCAACGGAATACGAGACCGGTGCAATGAATTGCTCCTGGCCCGGCTTCAGGCTCAGGTTGTTGGCCGCAACGATGTTGCGTGCGGATAGTTCTTCCAGCGTCAGCTCACCCATGTGATCAGGCTAACGTGCGCCCGGGGTCGCCGGTAGTCGATCAAAGCTTCGGTACCCGCAATTCACTCGCAAATTTATCTCGATGTCAAGATAGTTGTGAGTTTCTAGTAAGCTCGTCGATGGTCGTGACGGCCACACTGAACAAAGAGGAGAAATTTTTGTCGAAGATCAAGGTTGAGGGAACAGTTGTCGAACTCGATGGCGACGAGATGACCCGCATCATCTGGCACGCCATCAAAGAAACGCTCATTCACCCGTACCTCGATATTGACCTCGAGTACTACGACCTCTCGATTCAGAAGCGCGATGAAACCAACGACCAGGTCACGATCGACGCCGCCCACGCCATTCAGAAGCACGGCGTCGGGGTGAAGTGCGCGACCATCACCCCCGACGAAGCCCGAGTGGAAGAGTTCGGCCTCAAGAAGATGTGGCTCTCGCCGAACGGCACCATCCGCAACATCCTCGGCGGCACCATCTTTCGTGAACCGATCGTCATTTCCAACATCCCGCGCCTGGTGCCGGGCTGGAACAAGCCGATTATCATCAGCCGCCACGCCTACGGCGACCAGTACAAAGCCACCAACTTTCGTTTCAAGGGCAAGGGCACGCTCAGCATGACCTTCACGCCGCAGGACGGCAGCGAGCCGTCGACGTTCGAGGTATTCGAGTCCCCTGGCGACGGCGTCGCCATGGGCATGTACAACCTTGACTCGTCGATCACCGACTTCGCTCGCGCCACCCTGGCCTACGGCCTCGAGCGCAACGTGCCGGTCTTTCTCTCGACCAAGAACACCATCCTCAAGGCCTACGACGGTCGGTTCAAAGACATCTTCCAGGACATCTTCGACGCCGAGTTCAAAACCGCCTATGAAGCGGCCGGCCTCAGCTACGAGCACCGCTTGATCGACGACATGGTCGCCTCGGCCATGAAGTGGGAGGGCGGTTATCTCTGGGCCTGCAAGAACTACGACGGCGACGTTCAGTCCGACACCGTCGCCCAGGGCTTCGGCTCGCTCGGCCTCATGACCAGCGTGCTCTCCACCCCCGACGGCAAGATCGTCGAAGCGGAAGCCGCCCATGGCACTGTGACACGTCACTATCGCCAGCACCAGCTCGGCAAGCCCACGTCGACCAACCCGATCGCGTCGATCTACGCCTGGACCCGCGGACTGTCGCACCGCGCGAAGCTCGACAACAACGCGGCCCTGGCCGAGTTCGCGTTGACCCTCGAAGACGTCGTGATCAAGACCGTCGAAAGCGGCAAGATGACCAAGGACCTCGCGCTTCTGGTCGGCCCCGACCAGGGCTACCAAACCACCGAAGAGTTCCTCGCCTCGCTCGCCGAGAACCTGCAGACCCGCCTGGCGTAAGCGCGGTTAGCAGTAGCACTCAAGGCCCTGACCAGTCCTGGTCGGGGCCTTTGTGCATTTGCGAGTGGATGCCGGTCGCGGATGTATCCGGGTGGCGGACGGAGCGACGGCGTCGGCCGCTGCCGAAACGCGCGAAAAAACGGACAGACCGGGACACCCAGTAGTAGACAGACCGGTCTGATTCGGCGGCTTAGAACGACCCGGACTGTGCACTCGCCTAGGTAACGATCGTGTTACCGAGCAATCTGCGCACTGTACGGGGGCTGAGCTCGTGCGATACGTTCACGATCACGCTCTGCCCCAACTGCGGCAAAGCGGCCAGCGCACTCCGATCGGATTGGACACGCACGTGAAATCACACTTCAGGCGAATCGCACTCCCGCCCGAAAGCCCGCATTTCGCTCCTCGCTTCGCCACCTACCAACCACTCGCGCAGCCCCGGGGACGCGGAGTGATGGCGCTCGGTGTCACCATGACCCTGGTCGCCGCCAGCGCCCTCGTTGGCGTCAGCGGCGCCGCAGCCGCCCCGATGGCCCCGGGCCTTGGCGGTAGCATCGGCGCCGGCATCGCCGCATCGGCCACCGACTTCACCGATGGTCGCTACATTGTGACCCTGGCCGACGATGCTGTCGCCACCTACACCGGAGGGGTTTACGGGTTCGCCCCGACCACCCCGGATGCCGGCGCCCGCCTCGACCCGCGCAGTCGCGCCTCGGCGAGCTATTCCGGCTACCTAAGTGGCAAGCAGAAGAAGGTGGCGGCATCCGTTGATGCCACGATCGACTACTCCTACACGCTCGCCCTCAACGGGTTCGCCGCCGAACTGACCGCCGAGCAGGCCGCGGCGCTCTCGGCCGAGAAAGACGTCGTGGCCATCACCCCCGACGAGCTCAAGCACGTGACAGCGACCCCGTCGACCGACTTTCTCGGACTCTCCGGCGATGACGGCGTCTGGGCCAACACCGGCGGCACCGATACCGCGGGCGCGGGCGTCGTCATCGGTGTGCTCGATACCGGCCTCGCACCGGAGAACCCCTCCTTTGCCGGTGACGCGCTCGGCAGCACGGCCGGCAGCGCTCCCTACCTCGACGGTGACACGATCACCATGACCAAGAGCGACGGCGCCACCTTCACCGGCGAGTGCGTCACCGGGGTGCAGTTTGCCCCGAGCGACTGCAGCACCAAGATTGTTGGTGCGCGCTACTTCGTGACCGGCTTCGGAGCCGATCGTATCGGCTTTGCCGACACCGGCGAATACCTTTCACCGCGGGATGGCAACGGCCATGGCTCGCACACCGCAAGCACCGCCGGCGGCAACCACGACGTGGCCGCGATCATCAGCGGACTCGACTACGGACTCATCTCCGGTGTCGCCCCGGCGGCGAAGATCGCTGCCTACAAGGTGTGCTGGTCCGGCCCCGACCCGACGCGGTCCACCGACGACGGCTGCGCCACCTCCGACCTGCTGGCCGGCATCAACCAGGCGGTCGCCGACAACGTCGACGTGCTGAATTACTCGATCGGCGGTGGAGCGGCCGACACTACGGTCTCCCCGACCGACCAGGCTTTCCTCGGCGCCGCTGCCGCCGGCATCTTCGTGGCGGCCTCGGCCGGCAACTCCGGTCCCGGTGCGTCCACGCTCGACAATGCCGCCCCGTGGATCACCACGGTCGCCGCGAGCACCATCCCCGGCTACGAGGCCACCGCGACCTTCGGCGACGGCACAGCATACGCGGGCGGATCGATCTCGGTTGACCGTACCCCGGGCGCTACCCCGCTGGCCGCTCCGCTCGTGCGTGGTGACCTCGTCGCCGTCGCCGGCCACGACCCGGCTGATGCCCGGCTCTGCGGCCCCGATTCGCTCGATGCCGCGCAAGTTGCCGGCGTCATCGTGTTCTGTGAACGCGGTGTCTATGGCCGGGTAGCAAAATCGGCCGAGGTACTGAGAGCCGGTGGCATCGGCATGCTCCTGGTGAACCGCGTGCCCGGCTCGGTCGACACCGACGAGCACGCCGTACCCACCGTTCACCTCGACGCCCCGTACTGGGACGCGGCGTTTGGCTACGCGGGCAGCGCCGGCGCATCCGTCGTGTTCACCGATGGCAACACCACCAGCTACACGCCGCCGACTCCGCAGGTGGCCGGGTTCTCCTCCCGCGGACCGGTACTCGCCGACGGCAGTGACATTCTCAAGCCCGACGTGACCGCGCCCGGTGTGGCCATCCTCGCCGACGGTCCCAACGCCCAAGATGGCCCGCCGACCTGGCAGTTCCTCTCGGGTACATCGATGTCGAGTCCGCAGATTGCCGGACTCGCCGCGCTGTACCTCGGTGAACGACCACTCGCCACTCCGGGCGAGATCAAGTCGGCCCTGATGACGAGCGCCTACGACACGGTCGACTCCAACGGCATCGCCGTCACGGACCCGTTCACCCAGGGGGCCGGCCACGTCGACCCGACAGAGATGTTCGAACCGGGCCTGCTCTACCTGAACGACACAGCGGACTGGTACTCCTACATTCAAGGCATCGGCTATGACGTCGGCGCCGACCCGGTGGACCCGAGCAACCTCAACCTGGCCTCCATCGCGATCGGGTCACTGACCGCGCCGGAAACCATCACCCGCACCGTCACGAGCACCGAGGCCGCCACCTTTACCGCCCAGCCGGTAACGGTGCCGGGCATCGACGCCGTGGTCTCGCCCAGCACCCTGAGCTTTGGTGCCGCGGGTGAATCGGCCAGTTACACCGTCACCTTCACCCGAACGGATGCACCGCTCGACGAGTTCTCGACCGGCTCGCTCAACTGGGTGAGCGGCGCGGGCACTGTTGTGCACAGCCCCGTCGCCATCCAGCCGGTGACGCTCGTCGCCCCCGCCACCGCGGACGGCACCGGGGTGGATGGTTCGGTCGACGTGTCGATCACCCCCGGGGCCACCGGGGACGTGGCACTCAACCTGATCGGCCTCGCGGCCGGGCTGCACCAGAGCGACGCCGCTGACCCGTCAAGCCCGACCACTGGAACCGGCACCGCCGGCGAGGAGTTCCGCTACCAGGTCGAGGTGCCCGAGGGTACCGAGCTCGCCCGGTTCGACCTCGATGCGCTCGATGAGACCGCCGATCTCGACCTGATTGTTTACCGCCTGGACGGCGACGGCGGCGCTCCGGTCGCCGGCTGGCAGTCCGCGACCGGATCGGCCGATGAACGGATCGACCTGGTCTCTCCGGAGGCCGGGTTCTACCAGGTGATCGCGTCGGTCTACAGCGGAACGACGGCGTTCGACGTCAACACCTACTCGGTGCTCGCCGGTGCCAATGCTGGGTCGTTCGCGGCCGACCCGCCGGTCATTTTGGGCCAGCAGGGCGTTACGGCAACGTACTCGCTGTCCTGGTCTGGCTTGACGCCCGAGACCGGGTATCTCGGGCTCGTCGGCTATGGCACCAGCGCGGTGTCAACGGTCGTGTCGGTCGAAAGCGGAGCAGCGCCCGACCCGGAGGCACCCGTGAACACGGCCCTGCCGTCGATCGAGGGCACCGCGGTGGTAGGCCAGAAATTGACCGCCGACCCCGGTCTGTGGGACGTCGCCGGGGTGGAGTACACCTTTCAATGGCAGGCCGATGGTCGCGATGTAAAGAAGGCCACCAAAGCCGACTACACGCCGACCAACTCACTCGGCGGCACGATGCTCACCGTGATCGTGACGGCACGGGCCGACGGGTTGCCGGCAGGCACGGCCACCTCGGCCGGGGTCGTTGTGAGGTACGGTGCCACGGTTGACCTCAAGATCGATTCGAGGGCCAATCCGCATTCGACGGGCGTGACATTCGAGGTGTCGGTGCAGACCGACGCCCCGCGCTCAGTACAGCCTAAGACGGTGCAGGTTCTGGTCGATGACCAGAGCTACGAGATCGCCCTCGATCAGACGGGCCGGGGGTCGCTCACCCTGACCGACCTCAACCGCGGCACCTACACGGTGACCGCGGAGTATGCGGGCAGCGACCTCGTGGCCGCGGCGACGAGCAAGCCGCGCACGCTGACTGTGCGGTAGCCGGGGCGAGGGCCAGGCGCGCGCCGCAGCATCCGTTTCGAAGCGGATGCTGCGGTGCGTTTGCGGTGCGCGCCGGCGCGCACCGCTGCCTGACGTACCTGCGGAATGCCCCTATCCGCAGGGCGGTCAGCGCGCTACGGTCACCAGCGAACTGTCCCGCGCATCGGAACAGCGAACCGTTCCTGCTGTGGAACGAGACCACCTCGCACCCTTATCGGATTGGACACCAACGTGAGTTCTTTCTTTAGGCGCACGATGTCTGCGCCGGATTCAGCGCTGAACCCGGCGCCGACATCCCGCACACGTCGCCGCGCCACAATTGCGGCCACCGTCACCGTCGCCCTGGTGGGCGCTTCAGTACTCGTCGGCGGTACCCTGCCCGCCGGCGCTGCCCCCGCTGCGACCGGCCTGTTCGGCAGCATCGCCGCTCCCGGCGGACAACGGATGGACTTCACCGCGGGACGCTACATCGTGACCCTCAGCAACCAGGCTGTCGCGCTGTACCAGGGTGGGATCAACGGTTTCTCGGCGACCATGCCGGATGCCGGAGCCAAGCTCGACGCGCAAAGCCGCTCGGCCGAGACCTACAAGGACTATCTCACCCGACTGCAGAGTGAGGTAGCAGCATCCGTCGACGCCACGGTGGCGTATTCCTACACGCTCGCGGTGAACGGATTCGCCGCTCAGCTGACCGGCAAACAGGCGGCAGCCCTCGCTATCAAGAAGAACGTGGTGTCGGTTGTGTCCGACGCCCTCCGTCACGTGACCGCCGAGTCATCGACCGACTTTTTGCGGCTGAGCGGGCCGACCGGACTGTGGTCCAAGCTGGGTGGATCGAGTGAGGCCGGCAAGGGCGTGGTGATCGGCGTGCTCGACACCGGCATCGCCCCGGAAAACCCCTCCTTTGCCGGCTCATCGCTCGGTACGACACCCGGCGATGAGCCGTGGCTCGATGGCGACACGATCACCATGAACAAAGCCGACGGGACCACCTTTACCGGCACCTGTCAGACGGGTGAACAGTTCACAGCGGATGCCTGCAGCACCAAGGTGATCGGCGCGCGTTACTTTCTCGACGGCTTCGGCGCCGGCCAGATCGGCGACGCGTCAACGGGTGAATATGTCTCCCCGCGCGATGGTGACGGTCACGGTTCGCACACCGCGAGCACCGCCGGCGGAAACGTCGACGTTGCCGCGAATCTGAACGGCGTCGACTTCGGTAACATTTCCGGTGTGGCTCCGGCCGCCAAGATCGCCGCCTACAAGGTGTGCTGGTCCGGCCCCGACAACTCGGTCACGACCGATGACGGATGCACGGACACCGATATTCTGCGTGCCATCGACCAGGCCATCTCCGACGGCGTCGACGTGATCAACTACTCGATCGGCGGCGGCCCGGCCCAGACTACGTTCTCACCCACCGGCCAGGCCTTCCTCGGGGCGGCGGCAGCTGGCATCTTCGTGGCCGCTTCTGCCGGCAATGCCGGACCCACGCCGTCGACCCTCGACAACGCATCACCGTGGATCACCACGGTCGCTGCGAGCACGATCCCGTCCTACGAGGCGACGGCCACTCTGGGTGACGGCTCGCAATACGTCGGTGCCTCGATCACCGTTGACCGCACGCCGGGAGCCACCGCG
The DNA here is from genome assembly GCF_002929675.1 of Cryobacterium sp. M15. Taxonomy (NCBI): domain Bacteria; kingdom Bacillati; phylum Actinomycetota; class Actinomycetes; order Micrococcales; family Microbacteriaceae; genus Cryobacterium; species Cryobacterium sp. M15. The sequence goes on along the minus strand of NZ_PJJW01000041.1, from coordinate 341,762 downwards.
CTCTCCGGTGATCTCGTGCGCGCCGACCTCGTATCGGTGAACGGCTTCGACCCGGCCGACGCGCTGCTCTGCGCGCCGGATTCACTCGACCCGGTCAAGGTGGCCGGCGCAATTGTGTTCTGCCAGCGCGGCGTCTACGACCGAGTGGCCAAGTCGGCCGAGGTGCTTCGGGCCGGCGGCAGCGGAATGCTGCTGGTCAACCGCACACCGGCTGACGTGGACACCGATGAGCACTCGGTGCCGAGCGTCCACCTGGACGCGAACGCCTTCGATCCGGTCTTCGCGTACTCGGCAACAGATGGCGCAACGGTCACGTTCACTCCCGACAACAGCACCGCCATGCAGACTCCGGTGCCCCAGGTGGCCGGGTTCTCCTCTCGTGGACCGGTTACCGCCGACGGTGGCGACCTGCTCAAGCCCGATATCGCCGCGCCCGGTGTCAGCATCCTGGCCGACGGCGCCAACGCGGCCGGGGCCGACCCGACGTTCGAGTTTCTGTCGGGTACCTCCATGGCCAGCCCGCATATCGCCGGTCTCGCCGCGCTCATTCTGGGCTTTCGGCCGCTCGCGACTCCGTCCGAGATCAAATCAGTCATGATGACGACCGCGAAGGACACGGTCGACGCCAACGGTGACCGGGTGACCGATCCGTTCGCGCAGGGTGCTGGGCAGGTCAATCCCTCGTCCTTCGACTTTCCGGGCCTGGTCTACCAGAGCGGCCCGGCCGACTGGCTGGCCTACCTGCAGGGAATCGGATTCGATGCCGGCGTAGAGCCGATCGATGCGAGCAACCTGAACCTGCCGTCGATTCAGATCGGAGCGTTGACCGCGCCCGAGACGATCACCCGCACGGTCACCGCAGTGCGGGTCGGCACCTATACGGCCCTGCCGATCGTGATTCCCGGCATCAATGCTGTCGTTTCGCCGGCCGAGATGACGTTCGGCGCGGTCGGTGAGAAGCAGAGTTACACGGTGACGTTCACTCGAACGGATGCTCCGCTCGACGTGTACACGACCGGCGCGCTGGACTGGGGCTTCGGAGACGGTGGCTCGGGTGACCCGGGCGACTTCTTCGACGTCGTGCACAGCCCAATCGCCATTCGTCCGGTCACTGTCGTCGCCCCGACCGAGGTGGCTGGCGCCGGAGTGGACGGTACGGTCGACGTGACCGTGGCCCCAGGTGGTTCAGAGCCAGTGGCGCTGAACCTCGCCGGCCTCGCCAACGGGGTACATCAGAACAACGCCGACGACCCGTCCAGCCCGCACACCAATGTGGGCACGACCGGTGATCAGTTCACCTACGAGGTGGAGATTCAGGAAGGCCGGCTGGCCCGGTTCGATCTGAACGCCGTCGATGATTCAACCGACCTCGACCTGTTCGTGCTGTTGCTCGACGGCCCCGGTGGCGACCCGGTGGCCGGCTGGCAGTCGGCCACCGGGTCGGCCGACGAGCACGTCGACCTGAACGACCCCGAGGCCGGTTTCTACCAGGTGGTCGTTGACGTGTTCTCCGGTTCGACCGCGTTCGATGTGAACACCTTCTCGGTCTCGTCGGGGGAGCCCAGCAATGGATTCACAGCGACCCCGCCCGCGATCCAGGGACCGCAGGGCGTTCCGATCACGTATACGCTGAGCTGGGCCGGCCTCGTGCCGAACACGCCGTACCTCGGTGTGGTCGACTATGGCGACAGTGCTGCGTCGACGATCCTCACCGTGGCTGCCAGCCAGGGCGGCCAAACGGATGCCCCGGTGAACACGGTGGCGCCCATCGTGTCGGGTACGGCAGAGATCGGGTCGGTACTGACCGCTGACCCCGGCCAGTGGAACACCGAGGGCCTCGCCTTCGGCTACCAGTGGCAGAGCAACGGCGTCGACATCGCCCGTGCTGCCTCGGCGACCTTCACACCGACCAAGGCGCTCGCCGGAACCACATTGACCGTGGTGGTGACCGCCACGGTACCCGGCGGGCCGAGTGCCACGGCGACGTCGGCCGGGGTCGTCGTGAAGTATGCCGCGAAGGTAGCCCTGAGTATCAACCACCGGGCCGTCTTCTTCTCCAGCCGGGTCACGGTGTCCGTTACGGTCAGCAGCAAGGGTGCGGTCGGCGACATGGCGACCGTGACAGTCGATAAGCGCCGGTTCACGGTGGCGCTCGACGCAAATGGGCGCGGCAGCATCACGCTGCCGAAGCTCGGTCGTGGCCTGTACAAGGTCGTCGGGCACTACGCCGGCAACGACGTGGTCGCCGCCGCGACGAGCCCGGCGCGTTCCCTGCTGATCGTGCGGTAGTCCCGCCGCTTACCCGCACCCCGGGCCCCGTCCGTGGGCCCAGGTTAGAAACTGGGCCCGTGGTCAAAAGGTGGGCCCGGGCTCGGCACGGGGCGAGGTGCGGGGGCGAGGTGCGGGGGCGAGGTGCGGGGCAGCTTAGGCTGAAGGGATGCGAGTGGCGGAATGGATGCGGGGGCGACGCCGGGCATCCGCTGTACCCGAAGTAGGCCCAGGCAGCATGAGCTCGAAGCCTCGCTTGAATCGCGACGTGATCGTGCTCGGCGTCATCGCCTTCTTCGTGATGGTGGGGTTCGGCGTTGTCGTTCCGGTACTTCCGGTCTATGTGCAGAGTTTTGGGGTGGGCAATCTCGAGGTCGGGGCGGTCGTCTCGGCGTTCGCGCTTATGCGTTTCGTGTTCAGTCCGGTCTGTGGGCGCCTGATCGACTGGGCGGGGGAGCGCGCCGTGCTGGCAATCGGCATCGGAATCGTCGCCCTGTCCAGCGGGCTGGTCGGCGCTGCAGACAGCTACCTGCAACTGCTGCTGCTGCGCGGCGCGGGCGGTATCGGCTCCGCCATGTTCTCGGTGTCGGCGATGACGCTGTTGCTGCGCACGGCGGAACCGGGCCGACGGGCCCGCGCGATCGGCTTCTATCAGGGCGGATTTCTCATCGGCGGCATGGCCGGCCCGGCGATCGGCAGCCTGCTCGCCACGATCTCCCTGACGGCGCCCTTCTTCTTCTACGCTGGTACCCTCACCGTGGCTGGCCTGGTCGGGCTGTTTCTCTTGCGCTCGGGCGGGCGAAGCGGCGCGCTGGCCGGAGGCGACGCATCCGTCGTGCGCACGCCGTTTCGCACCGTGCTGCGCGATGAGCGGTTTCGCGCGGCCTGCATCGCCAACTTTGCCCAGGGCTGGACCTCGCTCGGGGTGCGCACGACACTCATTCCCCTGTTCGTCGTCGTGGTTCTCGGCGGAACGAGTTCGTGGACCGGAATCGCCCTCGCCGCCGCCGCCGTGGCCCAGGCCCTCGCCCTCGCTCCGGCCGCCCGCTTTGTCGACACCGTTGGGCGTAGACCGGCCATCATGGGGGCGTTCACTGTCGCCGGACTCGCGATTGTAGCGATCTCGTTCTCACCGAATATCTGGGTTCTCGGCGCCCTGCTCTGCGTCTACGGAGTTGCCGCCGCGTTCATGGGCACGGCGCCGGCCGCAGCCGTAGGCGATGCCGCCGGTGCGCACGGGGGCCGCCCGGTGTCGGTGTTCTCCATGTGCGCGGACGCCGGTGCGATCGTCGGTCCGCTCGTCGCGGGCCTGCTCGTTGACACCTTCTCGTTCTCGGCCGGGTTCGCGGTCGGCGGGATTTTCCTTGTCATCGCGGCCATCTATGCAGTGCGGATGCCGGTGGAACGGCGCGTCTGAGAATTTGGGAATGAAACCCGATATGCATGCGTTTGCATCAATATCGAACGTTTGATTTGCCAAGGAGAGGACCTCATGACCGTCCAGACCACCGGACTGCACCATGTCACCGCGATCGCGGGCGCCCCACAGAGCAACATCGACTTCTACGTAACCGGGCTCGGCCTGCGCCTCGTCAAGAAAACCGTGAACTTCGATGACCCGGGAACTTATCACCTCTACTACGGCGACGATTCCGGCCGACCCGGCTCACTGCTCACTTTCTTTCCCTGGACCGGTATTCAAAGCGGTCGCATCGGTGCCGGCCAATCGACCACGACCGCGTTCTCGGTTCCGGCCGGCAGCATCGGCTGGTGGAAGGACCACTTCGCCAAGCTTGGCGTGGAGTCCGACGTGACCGGGCGCTCCTCCCACGAGGAGCGGCTCTCACTGCGTGACCCGGACGGACTGCAGCTGGATCTGGTGGCGTCGTCGACGGTGGATCCGCGTAATCCCTGGGATTCCGCATCCGTTCCCGCCGAGTTCGCGGTGCGCGGGCAGCACTCCTCCGTGATCACCGTGGCCGACCCGGCGAAGACCGTGCAGGTGCTCACGGCCGACCTGGGCATGCATATCATCAGTGAAACGGCGGGCCGCATTCGCGTGGGCGCCGGCGATGGCGCGCCCGGCAACCTCGTCGACGTGCTGGCCGACCCCAGGAATGAGCCCGGTTTGACCGCCGGCGGCAGCGTGCACCACGTGGCCTTCCGGGTGCCTGACCGGGCCACCCAGGTCGAATGGCGTGAGCAGCTCGCGGACCGCGGCTACAGCGTGACCGCCATTCTCGACCGCCAGTACTTCACCTCGATCTACTTTCGCGAACCCGGTGGCGTACTGTTCGAAATCGCCACCGACACCCCCGGATTCGACATTGACGAGCCGCTCCTCGAGCTCGGCCGGTCGCTCAAGCTTCCGCCGTGGCTCGAGCCGAGCCGCGAGGCCATTGAGAATGCGGTCGTGCCGATCACTCTGCCGCCCGGGAACAACCCCGGGGCAGCGGATGCTGCGGCGCCGGTTTCGGCTGCCGCCTCGGTCACCGAATGAGCGTCGCGGCGCACACGTCGAGCGGACCGGCCGAATGAGCGCCGTGAACGAGACTGCGCCGTGAACGAGACTGCGCCGTGAACGAGACTGCGCAGTGGCCGCACCTGTTCCGGCCCGGTTCTGTCTCAGCGCCCGTGCTGCTGATGCTGCACGGTACCGGCGGCGATGAACAACAGGTCAGTGGTTTGGCCGCGGCGCTCGACCGAAACGCCGCCGTGCTCGCCCCGCGCGGTCGCGTGCAGGAGAACGGTATGAACCGCTGGTTCCGGCGCCTGTCAGAGGGTGTCTTCGACACCGACGACGTGGTTCGACGAGCCGATGAGCTGGCCGGATTTTTGGTCTGGGCGCGTGACCACTACGAATTGGGTGACCGCTCGCTGGTCGCCGTCGGATTCTCGAACGGCGCCAACATCGCACTTGCGACGGCGCTGTTACACCCCGAGGTGGTGCCGCGCGTGATCGCGTTCTCTGGCATGCATCCGCTCGACCGGGTTGCATCGAATGCAAAACCTGACGCGCGGGTCGCCGGGAACGAGCTGGCGGCATCCGCTCTGCTGCTACTGAACGGTCGTAGCGACCCGATGGCACCGCTGCCGAGCGTTCAGAAACTCGTGACGTTGCTCGAAGCGCGCGGCGCGCAGGTGCAGCAGGAGCTGCGCCCTGGCGGGCACGGCATTGCCGAAACGGATGTTGCCGCCGCGGTGGCGTGGCTGGGCGCCGTCTTGTAGCCTGCCGCAAGTGTGCGAAGTGCCCGTTCCCACGGGTACTTTTCGCGCCCGAACGGGCTAGCGGAGTTCTTTTCGACCCGAGATGACGCCGCTCACCGTGGCGACGACGGCGAAGACCACGGTGATGATGGGGAAGCCGAGGTCCCACCAGGCGATCGCGGCTGCGCCGAAGATGGCGATCTCGATGAAGGCCTTACCGAACGGGTCGAGTCGGAACACGGCCTTCGGGGACCGGAACAGGGCCCAGACCAGAATCGCGAAAGCTGGGGTCGCGAGGCCGAACAAGATGCCGGGCCAGGGGAGTGGCCAGGCGATGAAGCCCCAGAATCCGAGGCTGATGAAGGCGAAGAGTTCGAGCACGAACCGAAGCATGTCGTTGGGGCCGATTTTCGGGAGGCCGCGCGTATCTGTCACCCGTCAAGCTTAGCGATGCCCTCCGCCCCCGCGGCCCGGGCCCGGATCCTGGGCCCAGGATAGAAACTGGGCCCCGGGTCAGAAGGTGGGCCCGCGAATCCGCGCGGTTACTTGAAGATGATCGTGCGCGCCCCGTCGAGCAGTACCCGGTTCTCGGCAAACCACTTCACCGCCTGGGTCAGTGTGCGGCTCTCCTCGTCTTGTCCGATCGACACCAGCTCCGTCGGGGTGCGCGAATGATCGACCCGCACCACGTTCTGCTCGATGATCGGTCCCTCATCGAGGTCGCCGGTCACGAAGTGCGCCGTCGCCCCAATCAGCTTCACGCCGCGGGCGTGCGCCTGGCGGTACGGGTTGGCCCCCTTGAACCCCGGCAGGAACGAGTGGTGAATGTTGATCGCCCGACCGTTGAGCCGAGCGCATAGTTCGGGCGAGAGAATCTGCATGTAGCGGGCGAGCACGACGAGTTCGATATCGAGCTCGTCGACAGCGTCGATGACGCGGGCCTCGAAAGCGGCCTTGCTGGCGGTATCCGTTATCGGCAACGACTCGAACGGAACGCCGTAAAACCCGACCAGGTCGCGCAGCGTGCCGTGATTGCTCAGCACGAGCGGAATCTCGACCGGCAACTGCCCGCCACGCTGGCGAAACAGCAGGTCGTTCACGCAGTGGCCGGCCGACGAGGCGAGCACGAGTGTGCGCAGCGGACGCCCGACGACATCGATGATCGACGCCATCGCGTAGCGTTCGATCACGGGCGCGAGCGCCGCCTCGAGCTCGGGCCGGGTCGCCGGCGACTGCACCTGCAGCCGCATGAAAAAACGCCCGGTGTCATCACTGGAGAACTGCTGGCTCTCGGAGATATTGCCCTGCGCTTGCACGATCGCGCCGCTGACCGCGTGAACGATTCCGGGCTGGTCGGCACAGACCAGCGTGATAACCCAGTGATGTGGGGTGGAAGAAGTCATTACCTCAGAATACCGGGCGGTCGAGCGGATGCCGTGGTCCGACAAGTCTGCCGATCACCTCGTGTGGGTAGACTACCCGGTGGTCGTCCTGAACAAGGCGGCCCCGGGCGCGCACGTCGGCGCGCAGTCGAGTGGTTTTGACGTCGGTGTGCATGGTCCCACCGGTCGGCTTCGACTCTCAGCATGAATGCAGACATGACCAATACAGCCAATATTTTTCTGCCCACCGGGTCGATCCCCGTCGTGCCTCCCGCCCGCACCCACGCGAGTGAACCTCCGTTTCCCTGGGTCGGATTGATCACCCTGTCGGCTGCCGTATTTCTTTCAGTCACGAGCGAAATGTTACCGACGGGCCTGCTCCCCGAAATGAGCGGCAGTCTGGGCGTCGCCCAGTCGCAAATCGGGCTTCTGGTCTCGTGGTTCGCCTTCACGGTCGTGCTCACGAGCGCCCCGGTCGCAATTTGGACCCGCCGCTTTCCGCGCCACGGCCTGATCATCGTTGTGCTCATCATCTTCGCGGTGAGCAATATCCTCACCGCCATCGCTCCGACCTACGAGTTCGTCGTTGCCGCCCGAGTGCTCGGCGGCGTCGCGCACGGCTTGTTCTGGTCGGTTGTCGGCGCCTACGCTGCCCACCTCGTGCCGAAGGCGCAGATCGGTCGCGCGGTTTCCATCACGGTCGCGGGCGGCACTCTCGCCTTCGTCTTCGGGGTTCCGCTCGGCACTGCGGGCGGGCATCTGCTCGGCTGGCGGCTCTCTTTCGTCGTGCTCGCCGCCCTGATGCTCGTCGGTGCGGTACTGGTCTGGAAGTTTCTGCCGCCGGTGGCGCGGCACTCTACGGGCGCATCGGCATCCGCTGACCCGACCAAATCGGCAACGAAAAACCGTCGGGACGCGACTGTACCGGCGGTGGTGTTGATCTGCAGCATCACCGGCATCACGATGATCGGCCACTACAGTTTCTACACGTACATCACGCCGTTCCTGCTCGATGGGCTCGGCGTCGACCCCGTTCTTCTGGCCCCGCTGCTCTTCGCCTATGGCGTGGCTGGTGCTGTCGGATTGCTGCTCGTCGGCACGGTTTTCGGTTCCCGACCGAGCCTCGGCCTGGTTCTGGGCCTCGCCGCGAGCGCCGTCAGCGTGAGCCTGCTCGCCCTGTTCACGGCGACCCTGCCCGTCGCGATCGCCGCGTTCGTGCTCTGGGGCATGGTGTTCGGCATGCTGCCCCCGCTCATGCAAACGCGGATGCTGCACGCCGCGTCGCCGCATATCCGCGATACCGCAAGTGCCTTCTACACCACCGCGTTCAACGCTGGTATCGGCGGCGGCGCACTGCTCGGCGCCGTGCTGATTGACAGCGTCGGGCTCGAAACGGTGCCGATCGTCTATGTCGGGGTGCTGGTCGTGGCGCTGGTGCTCGTGATCATTACCGACCGCATGGCGACCCGCCGCAGCAGCTGAACGCCGCAGCGACCAAACGCCGAGCAGCGCGATGCTCAGGGAAGGCGGATGGCTAGTGGCGGGGTCGGTCGGACAACGGACGGTTGGCGACGACCGGCACGTGGCCGGTGAAGCCCTCGCGGGCCGCTGCGATCTCGAGAATGCGGCCGCGGCAGGCATACCAGCCGATCATCAGTCCCGGAATGATGAGCACGAGTGAACTGATCGTGAGCGTGCCGACCGGCCAGTCGAATGCCATCAATACGAGCACCCCGACCAGGAACACGAGCGTCACGTAGCCGGAGTATGGCGCCCACGGCATGCGGAACACCGGGCGCACCAGAATGCCCCGTTTTGCCCAGGCTTGCAGTCGAAGCTGGCACAGCACGATCATGCCCCAAGCGCTCACGATGCCGATCGCAGCCATGTTGAGCACGATCTCGAATGCATTGTCGGGCACGATGGCGTTGAGTCCGACGCCGAGCAGCGTTACGGCACCGGTCAGCAGGATGCCGCCGAACGGCACCCCGTTGCGGCTGATCTTGCCCGCGAAGCGCGGCGCTGAACCGGCGAGCGACATCGACCGGAGTATGCGTCCAGTGGAATATAAGCCAGCATTGAGCGAGGACAACGCCGCTGTGAGCACGACAAGGTTCATGATCACGTCGACGCCATCGACCCCGATCGTGGCAAAAAAAGTGACGAACGGGCTCTCGCCGGCCTTGTAGGCCGTGTACGGCAAGAGCAGTGAGAGCAGCAGGATCGAGCCCACGTAGAACACCGCGATGCGAATGATGACCGTATTGATCGCCTTCGGCATCACCTTCTCGGGGTTCTTCGTCTCGCCCGCTGTCGTGCCGACCAGCTCGATCGAAGCGTAGGCAAAGACGACGCCCTGTACGACCAAAACGGATGCGATCAGCCCGTTGGGCAGCCAGCCCCCGTTTTCCCCGATCAGCGCAAACCCAGCCGTGGCGCCGTCCAGCGGCGTGCCGAAAATCACCATCCAGGTTCCCACGATCAGGAACGCCACGATCGCGAGCACCTTGATGAGCGCGAACCAGAATTCCATCTCCCCGAACACCTTGACCGAGAGGAGGTTGAGGAACATGACCAGGCTGAGAGCCGCGAGGGCATACAGCCACTGCGGCACCGAACCGAACGGTGCCCAGTAGGTGGCGAAGAAGTTCATATACAGCGCAACCGCTGTCACATCGACGATGGCTGTCATGGCCCAGTTCAGCCAGTACAGCCAGCCGGTCACGAAAGCCGTCTTCTCGCCGAAGAACTCGCGTGCGTATGACACGAAGGAGCCGGAACTCGGACGGTGCAGCACCAGTTCACCGAGCGCCCGCAGAATGAGAAAGGCGAAGAAGCCGCAGATTGCATAAATGACGACCAGGGCGGGACCGGCGCTGGCCAGGCGTCCGCCAGCACCGAGGAACAACCCGGTACCGATCGCTCCACCGATCGCAATCATCTGTACGTGGCGAGACTTCAGTCCCTTATGCAGCGCGTCATCTTCGTGCACGCTCAGGGCGTCTTCGATGTGCTCGAAGGGGGTCTCTCCGGGCGGATTTGCGTGGTCGTGGTGTCCGTGCGGCTCAGAAGGAGAGGCACCCGGTGCGGGGGTGGAGGAAGGCTTCTGGCCGTGGGTGGGGCTCACAACGGTGCTCGATTTCGTTGGCCGGACGCTCACGAGCACCTTCTTCAGAACGAAAACAGTGCGTTCGAAGAAACGGTCGAGAGTGTCGCGGAAAGTGGCCGGAAACGGTCAGTTCGCGCGCATCTAGCGGCGAGCGACGTCGGCCGGGTGGATAACGTAACCCTACCCCGCGGTCCGATGTGCCCGGCCGCGAGATGCGCCGGAAGTGCATTTCCCGGTCCGGGGCGCCGGTCGGCGGGTAGAATTGGGGATCACGCCCTGACCTGACAAGCCTGACCAGACAAACCCGCCCTGACCAGCCCGACCTGACCAGCCCGACCTGACCAGCCTGGAGGACGCATGGTTCCATTCCTCCTCGCGTTTATCGTCTTGTCGGTACTGACGCCCGGGCTCACCCGGTATCTGGGTACCCGCGTCTTCTACCTGATCGCCCTGCTGCCGGCCGGCGCCTTTGCCTACACGCTCACCCAGACGGCCACGGTCACCGCGGGTGGGGCCGTCACCCAGTCGATCCCGTGGATTCCGCAGCTCGGCATCAGCCTCTCCTTTCGGGTCGACACCCTGGCCTGGTTGCTCGCCCTCGTCGTCACCGGGATCGGCGCCCTCGTACTGGTCTACTGCGCCCGCTACTTCACCGATCAAGAACCCAGCCTCGGTCGTTTCGCCGCGCTGCTGCTCGCCTTCGCGGGCACCATGTACGGGCTGGTCACCGCAGACGACCTGCTGATCATGTTCATGTTCTGGGAGATCACGAGCGTGCTCTCCTACCTGCTGATCGGGCATTACACGCACAAACGCGAGAGTCGCGGCGCCGCCCTGCAGGCCCTGATCGTGACAACCTTCGGCGGCCTGGTGATGCTGGTCGGCGTCGTGATGATCTCGGTCGCTTCCGGTACGACGAGCCTCGCCTACATCGTGGCGAACCCGGTGACCACCCAGATGGGCACCTGGGCGATTCTGCTCATTTTGGTCGGGGCGCTTTCCAAGAGTGCCCTCGTGCCGTTCCACTTCTGGCTGCCCGCCGCGATGGCCGCGCCGACCCCGGTCAGCGCCTACCTGCACGCCGCCGCCATGGTCAAGGCCGGCATCTACATCGTCGCCCGTCTCGCCCCCGGGTATGCCGACAGCGACGGCTGGCTGCCGGTGCTCGTCACCTTCGGCGTCTGGACCATGATCGTCGGGGCCTGGCGGGCGCTGCGCCAGTATGACCTCAAGCTGCTGCTGGCCTACGGCACGGTCAGCCAGCTCGGCTTTCTCATGATCGCGATCGGGTTCAACACCCGCGACACCGCGCTCGCCGGCGCCGCTCTGCTGCTGGCGCACGCCTTGTACAAAGCCACACTCTTTCTCGTGGTCGGGGTCATCGACCACCGGGCAGGCACCCGCGACTGGCGCAAACTCAGCGGCGTCGGTCGCAGCGCCCCGGCGCTGGCCGTCATCGCGTTCGTGGCGGTCGCGTCGATGGCAGGCCTGCCGCCGCTCTTGGGTTTCGTCGCCAAGGAAGCCGTGTTCACCTCACTACTCGACGCCGGTGTCGGCGGTTCCGGCTGGGGTTATGCGGCGCTGATCGGCACGGCCGTTGGATCCGTTCTCACCGTGGCCTATAGCATCCGCTTCTTCTGGGGCGCTTTCAAAACGCGCAAGAAGCAGCCGGCCACAGTGCTGCGCGCGAGTCCGTGGGACACGCTACTCGCCCCCGGTGTGCTCACGGTGGCGACCATCGGCCTTGGTCTGTTCGCCTCGGTGCTCGACCCGTTGCTCACGCCCTACGCTGACACGGTGCCGGGCGTCGGCAGCCTGACCGAACCGCCGTATCACCTCGCGCTCTGGCATGGGCTGGAACCGGCACTGTACCTGAGCGCGGTTGTCCTGCTGCTCGGAGCTCTCATGTTCCGCGCTCGCCGCAAAGTATTGCGACTGCAGGCCAAGGTGCCCGACGTTATCGATGCCGGCCGCGGCTACGGCAAAGCCATTCGCGGTGTCGACCATCTTGCAGCCCGGGTCACTCATTTTGCCCAGCGTGGCGGGCTCCCGCAATACCTGGGCACCATCCTCACCGTTTTCGTGCTCGCCCTCGGCTTTGCAGCCTTCGTCAACCGCACCTGGCCGGACACAATCGTGTGGTGGGACTACCCCGGCCAGGTGCTTATTGCACTGATCATGGCCATCTGCGCGGTCATGGCAGCGCGGGTCGGGCAGCGGATGACCGCGGTCATCCTTGCCGGTGTCACCGGTTACGGCCTCGTCGCCCTGTTCGCTTTTCACGGCGCGCCCGACCTCGCCCTCACCCAGGCCTTGGTGGAATCGATCACCCTCGTGATTTTCGTGCTGGTACTGCGCCGCCTGCCCGCAAACATCGCCCAGCACAACAAACCGGTGCGCCCCAAACGCCGCCTGCTGATCGGCAGCCTTGTGGGCCTGGTCATGGGAACGATCGGCTTCATCGCGCTCGGCGCCCGCCAGTTCGACAGCATCGCCGGCGCCCTGCCCCGATTGTCGGTCGAAGAGGGTCACGGCGACAACATCGTCAACGTGATGCTCGTCGACATACGCGCCTGGGACACCATGGGCGAGGTATCGGTGCTCATCGTCGTGGCGACCGGCGTCGCGAGCCTGCTGTTCGTCTCGGGTCGCAATGCGGTCGTGCCGCGACTGAAGGAATCCCGCCGCCTGCGCTCGGCGGCCAACCGCCGTCGAGTCGTCGCCGACCCCGAACTCTCGAGCGAGGGCCACGCCGTCACCCGGCAGGCTTTCCTACTCGCCGGGCGTAAAAATGATCCGCGCAGCCGGTCGATTCTCATCGAAGTGCTCGTGCGGCTGCTCTTCCACCCCGCAATGATCGTGTCGATCTACCTGCTCTTCGCCGGCCACGACCTGCCCGGCGGCGGATTCGCCGGGGGACTGCTGGCGGGCCTGGCGCTCGTGGCCCGGTATCTCGCCGGCGGACGCTACGAGCTCAGCGAAGCGGCCCCGATCGACCCGGGCAAGCTTCTCGGCTTCGGCGTCATCCTCGCCGTGGGGATGGCCGTCGTCTCGCTGTTCTTCGACGGCCTGCCGCTTGAATCGGCTTACTTCACGGCGACCGTGCCCGTGCTCGGCGACCTGTCGTTTGGCACCTCGACCATCTTCGACATCGGTGTCTACCTCGTCGTCATCGGCCTGACCTACGACATTCTGCGCAGCCTCGGCAGCGAGATTGATCGGCAGAGTGACAATGACGAGATCGGGCCGCCGCCGGACACCGCTCCCGAGGGCGCATCCACGACAACTCCCGAGCAGGTCACCCGATGAGCGCCTCCCTGACCCTCGTCATCGTGATGGCCGTCATGTACGCGGCCGGCGTCTACGTGATGCTTGAACGCAGCCTCACCCGGGTTCTGATCGGCTTTCTGCTGGTCGGCAACGCCACCAATCTACTCATCTTCATCATGAGCGGCCGGCCGGGCAGCGCGCCGATTGTCACCGGTGCGAGCGTCGAAGATATGGTCGACCCGATTCCGCAGGTGCTCATGCTCACCGCGATCGTGATCAACTTCGGCATCACTGCACTGCTGCTCGCCCTCATCTACCGGTCGTGGTGGCTGGCCCAGCTCGGCGACGAGGGCGACACCCTCACCGACGAACACGCCACCGAGAGTGGCGACGATGCCGACGCCACGTTCCGTTCTTCCTCTGATGACGACGACGCGGTCGCCGAGTCGATCGACGAGTTTGAGCGCGGTGACGGCGCGACGAGCGACGAAGACATCGTCTCCACCAAAACGGATGCTGCCGGCGGGGCCGCCGCATCCGCTTCCAACCGGGGGGACACGCGGTGACCGCGCTCGTTCCCCTCATCGTCTGCCTGCCGCTGCTCGGAGCGGCCGTAGCGCTGATGCTCGGCCGGCGCCGCCGCCTCCAGGTGCTGGTCAGCGTGCTGAGCCTCACCGCCGCCACGGTGATGAGCGCCGTGCTGCTCGTGTTGGTCGACCGGTTCGGCCCGGCCGTGGTGCAGGTCGGCGGTTGGGAGGCACCGTGGGGCATCGTGCTCGTCGTCGATCGGCTCTCGGCGCTCATGCTGCTCATCTCGGCGCTCATGCTGCTCGGCGTGCTGGTGTTTGCGGTGGGCCAGGGCATCATCGACGGTGACACCGAGACTCCGGTCTCGATCTTTCACCCCACCTATCTCGTGCTCGCCGCCGGATTGTTCAACGCCTTCGTCGCCGGCGACCTGTTCTCGATGTACGTCGGTTTTGAGATGCTGCTCTCGGCCAGTTATGTGCTGCTGACCCTCGGCGGCACCGGCGCGCGCATTCGGGTGGGCATCACCTATATCGTCGTGAGCCTGGTGTCGTCCATGCTCTTTCTCAGCGCGATCGCCCTGATCTACGGCGCCACCGGCACTGTCACCCTCGCCTTGATCGCCGAGCGGATGCCCGACCTCCCCGCCGACATCCGGCTGATTCTGGGGCTGTTGTTGCTGGTCGCCTTCGGGGTGAAGGCGGCCGTATTCCCGATGTCATTCTGGCTGCCGGACTCCTACCCGACGGCGCCGGCTCCGGTCACCGCGGTGTTCGCCGGGCTGCTTACCAAGGTCGGTGTCTACGCGATCCTGCGCACCCAGACCTTGTTCTTTCCCGACAACCAGTTCTCGATGCCGCTCATGATCGTCGCCGCGCTGACCCTGCTCGTGGGCATTCTTGGTGCGCTCGCCCAGGCCGACATCAAACGACTGCTCTCGTTCACCCTGGTCAGCCACATCGGCTTCATGCTGTTCGGTATCGCGATTGGCACTCCGCTGGCTATTGCCGCGACCATCTTCTACGTTGTGCACCACATCGTTGTGCAGACGACGTTGTTTCTCACCACGGGGCTGATCGACCGTGTCGGTGGCACCACGTCGCTCTCGCGCCTCGGCGGGCTGCTGCGGTCGTCGCCGCTCGTGGCCATCCTGTTCTTCCTGGGTGCCCTCAACCTCGGAGGGATCCCGCCGTTCTCGGGCTTTCTCGGCAAGATCGCTTTGTTTCAGGCCGGCACGATCGTGGGCGACCCGATCATCTTCGTGCTGATCGGAGTCGGGGCGCTCACCTCGCTGCTCACCCTGTATGCCCTGGCCCGGGCCTGGAACATGGCGTTCTGGCGGCCGAAACAGCAGGTCACGGATTCCCCCTCGTCAATGTCGGTGTCGCTCGCGGAAGACCCGCACGACGAGGGAATCGTGGTGAAGAAGACGATCTCCCCGCTCATGATCGGGGCGACCACCTCCATGCTCGTGTTGACCCTGGCTCTCACGGTGTTCGCCGGGCCCATCTTCGACTTCACCACTCGGGCAGCCGCCAATATCAGCTCGCCGTCGACGTATATCGACGCCGTGTTTCCCAGCGGCACCGGTTCTATTGCCGAGAGTAACGTGGGCACCAACTTCGAAGGTGGCGCGAAGTGACCACACCGCGTGAACGCCTCGAGGCCGTGGGCAACCAGATTCCGCCGCTGATCGCCCTGATCGTGCTGTGGATGCTGCTGTGGGGCGAGTTCTCCTGGCTCAACCTGCTGGTCGCTTTCGTCGTGGGCATCGTGGTGACCGTGGCGTTCTACCTGGTGCCGGTGCAACTGAGCGGTCGGGTACATCCGCTGCACGCCGTCGTGTTCTTCGTGCGCCTCATTCTGGATATCGTTCGGGCGTCGATCGACGTGGCCTGGCTGGCGATCAAGCCGAAGCTGGTCTCGAGCAACGCAATCCTGGCGATTCGCCTGCACACCCGCAGTGACCTCATTCTCACCTGGACCGCCGTCGCCACGTCGATCGTGCCCGGCTCGATCGTGGTGGACATCGACCGGGAATCTTCTATTTTGTATCTGCACGTGCTCGACATGCACAGCGCCGCTGACATCGAGAGTTTTCGTCGGCAGGTACTCGACACCGAGCAGCGTATTGTGCGCGGGTTCGGCTCACGCGAAGACGTCGAGCGGATGCGCGGGGTGCCGCCCGCCAACCGTCGCACCGCTCGCAGCGTCGACCAGAATGAACAGGGACCATTATGATTCTGCAGATTGTGGCCGTGGTCGCTTCGATCATGTTCGGGATCGCGGCGCTTTTCTCGGTGTATCGCATCGTCGTCGGCCCGAGCGTGCTTGACCGGGTCATCGCCTCCGATGTGCTGGTCGCGACGGTCATCTGCGCCCTCGGCGCGGAGATGGCATTGAACCGGCACACCGACAACCTGCCGGTGTTGCTCGTACTGGCCCTGTTCGCGGTCCTCGGGTCGCTGAGCGTCGCCCGCTTTCTGCCCGGCCGGGACAGCGCATGAGCGCCCCACTGTTTTGCCGGCTGGCGGTCAGTGTATGAGCGCGATGCTGCACGACGTGCTCACGGCGATTCTCGTGCTCGCCAGCGCAACCATGTGCCTCGCCGCCGGAATCGGGCTCATCCGCTTTCCCGACGTACTATCGCGCCTGCACGCGGCGACCAAGCCGCAGATCTTCGGTCTCATGGCCGTGACAACGGATGTTGCGATCAACAATTTCTCGGTCGGCACCGTGACCCTCGTTGTCGCGATCGTCGTGTTCCAGGCGCTGACAGCGCCGATGGCCGCGCACCTGGTGGGCCGGGCCGCCTACGAGACCGAGCACCTGCGGCCCGACCTGCTCATCGTCGACGAACTGAAAGGCCGCTGACCGGGGGGCATCGCTCGCGGCACTGAACCGGGATGACGGCACCCCGACCTCGGGGTGCCGTCATCTGCAACGAGTGCCGCGAGTGCTACGAGCGCGCCGGAGTCACCGGAGCCAGGGTGGCCAGACGCAGGGACTCGTGAGTGGGGGCATCCGGTACGTCGGCCGGGCGGTTCTTCGCGAATTCCCTGCGCAGAACGGGAACGACCTCTTCGCCGAGCAGGTCGAGCTGCTCGAGTACGGTCTTCAGCGGCAAGCCGGCGTGGTCCATCAGCCAGAGCTGGCGCTGGTAGTCACCGACGTAGTCGCGAAATCCGAGGGTGCGGTCGATGACTTCCTGGGGGCTGCCCACGGTGAGCGGGGTCTGCGCGGTGAAGTCCTCCATGCTCGGGCCATTGCCGTAAACCGGGGCTTTGTCGAAGTAGGGGCGGAACCTCCGTTTGGCGTCCTGGGAGTTCTTACTCATGAACACTTGGCCGCCGAGTCCGACGATGGCCTGTGCGGCTGTGCCGTGGCCGTAGTGCTCGAAGCGTTGGCGGTAGTACTGCACCATTTTCGCGGTGTGCGAGGCGGGCCAGAAGATGTGGTTCGAGAAGAAGCCGTCGCCGTAGTACGCGGCCTGCTCGGCGATTTCGGGGCTGCGGATGCTGCCGTGCCAGATAAAGGGCGGCACACCGTCGAGCGGCCGCGGGGTGGACTGGAACCCGTGCAGTGGGGTGCGGAACTGGCCCTCCCAGTCGACGAAATCCTCGCGCCACAGCCGGCGGAGCAGGGCGTAGTTCTCAAGGGCCAGCGGGATGCCCTCGCGGATGTCTTTCCCGAACCACGGGTAGACCGGGCCGGTGTTTCCACGGCCGAGCGTCAGGTCCACCCGGCCGTCGGCCACGTGCTGGAGCATGGCGAAGTCCTCGGCGATCTTGACCGGGTCGCTCGTGGTGATCAGTGTCGTTGCGGTCGACAGGATGATGCGCTGGGTCTGCGCTGCAATGTGGCCGAGCAGGGTCGTCGGCGACGACGGCACGAACGGCGGATTGTGGTGCTCGCCGGTCGCGAAGACGTCGAGGCCCACCTCCTCGACCTTCTGCGCAATAGTGAGCATGGCCTTGATCCGGGCGTTCTCGGTGGGGGTGTCGCCCGTGGTGGGATCGGTGGTCCTGTCCCCGACCGTGAAGATTCCGAACTGCATGCCATCCTCCAAATTTCAATGCGTCTGCATGTATGTCTAGGATAACGGTGGATCGCCACGGGCTATTCCCTCGGTGGGCCGCTCGGTGCCGACGCGCAAACGGATACCGAGATCGCGGCCGGCAGCATCCGCTGATACGATGGTGGTGTCGCAACTGGCGTAGCACAAAGATGGGTCACCATCGGGGAGCGACTGACACGGTTAGTGGCCGCACGCCTGGGCCGCAACATCCACATAGAAGGAGAACTCCGTGCCTGATTCCGCCATCGCTTTGAAGTCAACTTTCAACGAACCACTCTCGGTCGTCGACCCCGAGATCGCGGCCGTGCTCGAGCTGGAACTCGGTCGCCAGCGCGACTACCTCGAGATGATCGCGAGCGAGAACTTCGTTCCGCGCGCCGTGCTGCAGTCGCAGGGCTCGGTGCTCACCAACAAGTACGCCGAGGGCTACCCCGGTCGCCGCTACTACGGCGGCTGCGAGTACGTCGATGTCGCTGAGCAGCTAGCGATCGACCGGGCCAAGAGCCTCTTCGGTGCCGCCTACGCGAACGTGCAGCCGCACTCCGGCGCCACCGCCAACGCCGCGGTGCTGTCCGCCATTGCCACGCCCGGCGACACCATTCTCGGCCTCGAGCTGGCCCACGGCGGCCACCTCACCCACGGCATGAAGCTCAACTTCTCGGGCAAGCTGTACAACCCGGTCGCCTACGGTGTCGACCCGGAAACCTTCCGCGTCGATATGAACGTCGTGCGCGACAAAGCACTCGAGAGCAAGCCGAAGGTCATCATCGCCGGCTGGTCCGCCTACCCGCGTCACCTCGACTTCGAAGCCTTCCGCGCCATCGCCGACGAGGTCGGCGCTCTGCTCTGGGTCGACATGGCTCACTTCGCCGGACTCGTCGCCGCCGGGCTGCACCCCTCGCCCGTGCCTTACGCCGACGTCGTGTCGAGCACCGTGCACAAGACCCTCGCCGGCCCGCGCTCGGGCTTGATCATCTCGCGCGACATGGCACTGGCCAAGAAGCTCAACTCCAACGTGTTCCCCGGCCAACAGGGCGGCCCGCTCATGCACGTGATCGCCGCCAAGGCCACCGCGTTCAAGCTCGCCGCCGAGCCCGAGTTCAAGGAACGCCAGGAGCGCACCCTGCGCGGTGCCAGCATCCTCGCTGACCGCCTCACTGCCGACGACTCGCGCGAGCACGGCATCGACGTGCTCACCGGCGGCACCGACGTGCACCTCGTGCTCGCCGACCTGCGCCACTCCGAGATCAATGGCCAACAGGCCGAAGATGCCCTGCACGAGGTCGGCATCACGGTGAACCGCAACTCCGTTCCCTTCGACCCGCGCCCGCCGATGGTTACCTCGGGCCTGCGCATCGGCACGCCAGCCCTGGCCACCCGCGGCTTCGGCGACGTGGAATTCACCGAGGTCGCCGACGTCATCGCCGAGGCCCTCAAGCCCGGCGCCGACATCGCCGCGCTCCGCGCCCGTGTCGGCGCGCTGACGCAGGCGTTCCCGCTGTACTCCGGCCTGCAGCAGTAACTTTCCCGAGAGCGGATGCCGCTGGCCGGGCCAGCGGCATCCGCGCGCGCACGGACCCAGTCATCACCACGGGACGGGGCCCGGGCCCCGACCCTGGGCCCAGGTTATAACCTGGGCCCGTGCACGGGGCCCGGGCCCCGTCCGAGCGAAGTGCATCGATCGACAACAGTAGGGAACCATGATGACGGCAATCACACTCGACGGGGTCAAGACCGCCTCCGACATCAAGGCCGAGCTGCGGGGCCGCATCGCTGCCCTGCGCTCGCACGGCGTGGTACCCGGCCTGGCCACCCTGCTCGTTGGCAACGACCCGGGCTCCGAGACCTACGTCGCGGGCAAGCACCGCGACTGCGCCGAGGTCGGCATCGGATCGCTGCGCATCGACCTCCCCGGTTCGGCGACCTCGGCGGATGTCCGCGCGGCCATCAAGGATCTCAACGACAGCCGCGAGGTGACCGGGTACATCATCCAGCTGCCGCTGCCGGTCGGCCACAACGAGAACGCGATGCTCGAACTGATTGATCCGTCCAAAGACGCCGACGGCCTGCACCCGACCAACCTCGGTCGCCTCGTACTCGGGATCGAGGGTGAACTGCGTTCACCGCTGCCGTGCACCCCGGCCGGAATCGTCGAGCTGCTGCGCCGCTACGATGTGCCGATCGTCGGCAAAAAGGTCGTCGTGGTGGGCCGCGGCCTCACCGTCGGTCGCCCGCTCGGCTTGCTGTTCACCCGTAAAGGCCTCGACGCGACCGTTACCCTGACCCATTCGCGCACGGTCGACCTTGCCGGTGAGGTGCGCCGCGCCGACATCGTCGTGGCCGCCGTTGGCGTGCCGCACCTGATTCAGGCCGACTGGATCAAGCCGGGCGCCGCCGTGCTCGACGTGGGTATCACTCGCGTACACAACGAAGAGACCGGCAAGGGCCGGCTGACCGGCGACGTGCACCCCGACGTGGCCTCGGTCGCCGGGCACCTCTCGCCGAACCCGCGCGGCGTCGGTCCGATGACCCGCGCCATGCTGCTCTCCAACGTGGTCAAGGCCGCCGAGCAGTCCCTGCTGGCGTAGCGGCCCGGCCGGGGGTTCAGTCGGCCGTAGCTGACGCCGGTGAATTTCGCGACATGCCGTCACCTCAGCACATCTGGCGCGGCGGGCGCAGGTTGACCGGCGTGAGCGGCGGGGCATCCGCTAGTGCCGAAAAACTACTGCTGGGCGAGGGCTGCGCGGTGCAGTTCGGTGTGCTCGAGATAGTTCTTTGCGTTATGACGGATGCTGGCGATCTCGTCGTCGGTCAGGGGGCGTCGAACCTTGGCGGGGACACCGGCTACGAGCGATCCGGGTGGCACGACGGTGCCACCGAGCACGACGGCTCCGGCAGCCACGAGGGATCCGGTGCCGATGACGGCGCCGTTCAGAATGGTCGCGGCCATTCCGACAAGCACGTCGTCTTCAATCGTGCACCCGTGCAGCACGGCGCCGTGCCCGACCGAGACTCCGGTGCCGAGAGTGAGTGGAAAGTCGGTATCGACGTGGCAGGAGACGTTGTCCTGCAGGTTCGAGCGGGCTCCGATCGTGATCGGCTCGAGCTCGGCGCGCAGTACAGAGTTGTACCAGACGCTGGCCCGGTCGGCGAGGATGACATTGCCGACAATGACGGCCCCGGGGGCGACGAACGCCGTTTCGGCGATGCTCGGAGCCGGCGTGTGCGGCAAAACGATGATTCGGGCAGCGTTATCGGCAGTCATACGCGTCAGCCTAGCTGAGCCGCTTCCCGGGGCCATGCGTTGCGGGACCCTGGGCTGCCGCTAGAGCGTGCTGTACGGCGAGAACATAATCGGGTCGGGGGCGTGACGGCTCAGGGGCGCGCGCCACTGTCGCGAGCTGCCCCATCGGCAGCGTGCACCACGAACACGTCGGGGGTGGCAAAGCCTCGTTCGGTGAAGGCCACCATCACGGCGGCTGTCACCGCCGGCACGAGCTCGGTCGGGGTCAGGGCGATAGCCGCGCCACCGAAGCCGCCACCGGTCATGCGCGCGCCGATGGCACCCGCGCGGCGGGCGGTGTCCACGGCCACGTCTAGTTCGGGTGCTGAAATCTCGAAGTCGTCACGCATCGACCGGTGTGACGCATCCAATAGCGGACCGATCGCGGTGCATCCGCTCGATCGCAAGGCCTCTACGGTGTCGAGCACGCGCTGGTTCTCGGTCACGATGTGACGCACTCGGCGAAAAGTCTCGTCGTCAAGCATCGCCTGCGCTCGGGGAAGATCGTGCAGGCTGAGATCGCGTAGGGCCGGAACGCCCAGAGCGCGGGCGCCGGCCTCACACGACTTTCGGCGGGCGGCATACCCGCCCGTCGCGTGTGAGTGGCTTACGCGGGTATCGATGATGAGTAGCTCGAGGCCTGCCGGGTTGAGTCCGAGCGGAATGACCTCGGCCGCGAGGCTTCGGCAGTCCAGGAATACCGCAGCGTCGGCCTGGCCGAGCAGCGATGCGGATTGGTCCATGATGCCGGTCGGGGCGCCGACGACCCGGTTCTCGGCGAGTTGGCCAACACGGGCCAGCGTTGCACGGTCGAGGCTCAGATCCCACACATCGTTGAGGGCTACCGCAACGGCGCTTTCGAGCGCTGCTGACGACGACAGCCCGGCGCCGACCGGCACGTCGGAGTCGATATAGACCTCGAATCCCGGCACGGCAGTGAGGTCAGCCCCGAACTGCCTGAGTGCCCAGGCCACGCCCAGCGGGTACGCCGACCAGCCGTCGAGCTTCTCGGGAACCAGCTCGTCGAGGGAAACCTCGACGGTCTCGGCCGCGAAGGAACTCGCCACGCGAACGACTCGGTCGGTCCTGGTCGACAGCGCAACGACCGTGCGCCGGTCGATGGCGAGCGGCAGTACGAACCCGTCGTTGTAGTCGGTGTGCTCACCGATCAGGTTGACCCGGCCGGGCGCCGACCACAGGCCTGTCGCCGATCGATGAAAGCGACTCTGAAAGCCCGCCTGGGCCGCGCGATCCAACGCATCGACGATGCCGGCGCGGTCAGCATTTTGGCCCGTCACGGGTGTGTCCTCGAAGCCACTGTGGCAAAGTCCGCCTCGGCGGCGCGCGCGACGGCCGCGCGAATCAGGGCGGCAGCATCCTCTGGAGTGACATCGCCGATCCAGGCGCCCATGGCGGCCTCCGACCCGGCGAGAAACTTGAGCTTGTCCTCGGCGCGTCGCGGGCTGGTCAGTTGCAGCATCAAACGGATGTCCGCCCGATGCACCCGCACCGGCGCCTGGTGCCACGCGGCGATATAGGGAGTCGGCGACGAGTAGATCGCGTCGATGCCGCGCAGCAGTCGACGATACAACACGGCCAGCTCATCGCGTTCGGCGAGGGTGGTTTCGGCAAAGTCGGGTGTCTGGCGGTGCGGCAGCATGTGCACTTCGATCGGCCAGCGCGCTGCGAAGGGAACGAAGGCGGTCCAGTGTTCGCCGCGAAGAATCACCCGGTCGCTGGCTTGTTCGCTCGCCAGAATGTCGGCAAAGAGGGTTGGTCCATAGCGTTCGAGCGAGTCGACCAAGCGCTGGGTTCTTGGTGTGACGTAGGGGTACGAATAGATTTGACCGTGCGGATGCCGCAGGGTCACCCCGATCTGCTCACCTCTATTCTCAAACGGGAATACTTGCTCAACGCCTGGCAACTGCGACAGCACGTGGGTGCGTTCCGCCCAGGCCTCAATGACGGTTCGGGCTCGAATCACCGACAGGCTGGCAAAGGATCCCTCGTTCTCGGGACTGAAGCACACCACCTCGCAGCGGCCAACGGACCGGCGGGAACGGCCGATGCCGATGCGGTCAAGATCGGCCAGATCGACCGGGGTGGCGGCATCCGCCACAAGAGGACCAAATGCGGGGGACTTATTCTCGAAGACGGCCACGTCGTAGTTGCTCGGAATCTCCGAGGCATTGCCGGGGGATTGTGGTGCGAGCGGGTCGAGGTTGGCCGGCGGCAAGAACACCCGGTCTTGGCGATTGGCGGCAATGGAGACCCATTCCCCGGTCAGTGGGTCTTGGCGCATGGTCGCGGTAATCGAACGTTCGGCGGGTTCACGCAGGTCGGGCGCCCGATCCGGCGACAGCGCGGTGTCAGGGTCGTCAAAATACACCAGGTCGCGACCGTCGGCGAGGGTGCTGGACTGCCGCCCGATCGTCTCATCGGCGACAAAGTGCGGGCGGTGGATGTGTGGATTCATCATGGCCCTGCCACAGTAGCAAATTTTGCACAAGCGAAACCGTATGACTGCGTATTGATAAGCAAAAGAAACTAAGTGATACTAATTTGATGACCGCGACCGAACCAACGCGCAGCCCGATACCCAATCCGCTTCCCGCTCACGTTCGCCGCGAGCAAGCACAGCGTCTGGTGGACGAACGCGGGTTTGTGCGCGTGAGCGAATTGCGGAGCGCCTTCAACATTTCCGGAGTTACTGCGAGGGCGGATCTTGACGCCCTGGAGCTTCAGGGTTCTGTTCGGCGCGTGCATGGGGGAGCGGTACCGGCGCATTCCCTCGGCGAGGGTGAAAGTTTTCGCGCCGAACGCGAGCACTCGTTCGAGGAAGCTCTGGAAGCCTCGATCGTTCCCAAACAACAAATTGCCCAGATCGCAGCCGGGCTCGTGCGCAGTGGGCAGAGCGTGATTCTTGATGTGGGAACCACGACCCACGCTGTGGCCCGCGCGCTGGTTGCGCGGGACGACCTGCACGACGTTGTCATCATCACCAACGGGCTCAGTATCGCCCTCGAACTGGAACAGGCCATTCCACGGTTCACGGTGATCGTCACCGGAGGGTCACTGCGCCCGCTGCAGCACTCGTTGGTCGAGCCGCTCGCCGGGCTGATGCTCGGCCAGGTTCATGCCGACCTGGTCTTCATCGGTTGTAATGGCGTCGACATCGCCGGCGGTGTCACCAACATCAACCTGCCAGAGGCCGGAATCAAAGCGCTCATGCTCACCGCAGCGGAGCGGGTGGTCGTCGTGGCCGACCGCTCCAAGCTGGGTCAGGTGCATCTCGGCCGGGTGGGCCCGCTGAGCGACTTCCACACGCTCATCACCGATGCCGCCGCAGATCCGGCGATATTGGATTCGCTGCGCGAGGTCGGGCTGAGAGTCTTACTCCCCGTCGAGCTAGCCGTCGAGCTAACCGTCGAGCTAACCGAAACTACGCCGCAGACGCCAGACCGGCCCTAGGCTAAACGGATGCGCGCACCGACTGGAATTCAATACGATCTGACTGTGCAGACAGCGAGGGGAACAGCCCACGCCGTCGTGACCGAGGTGGCAGCTGGCCTCCGGGTATATTCCGTGAACGGAATAGACCTGGTTGAGACCTTTCCCGAAGCAGCGCAACCTCCCATGGCTGCCGGCATCGTCCTCGTGCCGTGGCCCAATCGCATTCGCGATGGTAAATGGACCCAGAACGACGTCACCCGCCAACTCGCGCTCACCGAACCGGCCCGCCACAACGCCATTCACGGGCTGCTCCGCTTCACCTCCTATCGCGAGGTGTCGAGGCAGGGCGATTCGGTCGCGCTCGCCGCGACGGTCTTTCCGCAGTCCGGCTACCCGTTTCACCTTGACACCGAGGTGAGCTATGCGCTCACTCCCAACGGTCTGAACGTGACACACCGACTGACCAACGTCGGTACCGACGCGGCGCCGGTGGCGGTGGGGGCGCATCCGTATCTGAAAATCGGTGACGTACCGACCGGCGATCTCATGGTGCGAGTAAATGCCGCAACCCATATCGACGTAGACGACCGCCTCAACCCGACCGGCGAAACCCCCGTCGACGGCACCCGGTTCGACCTGCGCGGGGGCGTTGTGGTCGGCGAGCTCGACCTCGATGATGGCTTCGGCGGGGTCGGCCTGGCTGGTTCAAGCTCGGGCACGCCCGGCGAACACTCCCTCACGGCGACGGATGGCCGCAGCGTCACCCTCTGGGGCGATGAGAATATGCGCTACGTGCAGGTCTTCACGCCGCGCGTTTTTCCGGTTCGCACCGGAGCCACCGAGCCATTACGCGGCCAGGCGATCGCCATCGAACCGATGACGGCACCCGCCGATGCCTTCAACACCGGCGCTGGTCTGCACTGGCTGCAACCGGGGGAGGAGTGGATCGTGCGCTGGGGCATCCGTCATGCCGGGTTCGACTCGCCGAGCCAACCGTAGGATGACCACAACCCTGACGCACCGCATGCTGCCACGCCTCGGACGCTACCGGGTCGATCTTGTGCTGCTACTCGTGGCCTTGGTCTGGGGCGGAAGCTACCTGAGCGCGAAGGTGCTCACCGAGCAGGCGAGCGTATCGGCCGTGCTCGCGCTGCGCTTTCTGGTCGCGGCGCTCGCCCTGCTGATCGTCTGGGTGATGCGGCGCGAACGGTTGCCGTCGCGGCGTGCGTTCGGGGTCGGCGTGTTGCTCGGGGTGACTCAGGCGAGCATCCTCTGGCTTGAGACCCAGGGCGTGGCATTCACGTCAGCCACGAACGCGGGCCTCATCATCAGTCTCACCATCATTGTCACTCCGGTGCTGGAGTCGGTCGCGGCCCGTCGATGGCTGCCGCGCCCATTCTTCGTGGCTGCCGTGCTCGCCGTTGTCGGGGTCGCCCTGCTCGTCTCGGGCAACGGGTTTGCGCAGCCGAATGTGGGCGACCTGCTTATTCTTGCAGCGGCGCTCGTGCGCTCCCTGCACGTGACGATGATGGGCCACCTGATTCGTGGCCGCAGTGACAGCACCATAACGCTCACGCTGTTGCAGGCGGTCGTCGGGGCGGTCGTCTTCACCGCATTCGATGTTCCCGGCCTCGTCGCGGCTGCCCTGACCTTCAACCTGGCCGCGTGGATCGGCGTGCTCTACCTGGGCTTGGCCTGCAGCGTGTTCGCGTTTCTAGCGCAGATGTGGGCGATCCGCCGTACCTCGGCGGCACGGGCCAGCCTCCTCATGGGCACCGAACCGATCTGGGCGGTGCTCGTGGGGGTGTCGCTTGGCAGCGAAGCCCTCGGGCTCATCGGGGCACTCGGT
This sequence comes from Cryobacterium sp. M15, assembly GCF_002929675.1. Lineage (NCBI taxonomy): Bacteria > Bacillati > Actinomycetota > Actinomycetes > Micrococcales > Microbacteriaceae > Cryobacterium > Cryobacterium sp. M15. Next base: position 315,335 of record NZ_PJJW01000041.1, on the reverse strand, counting down.
GCCGTGCTCATCATCGTGGGAACGTTCTGGGGCCAGCGCATCGAAGCGAGCCACCGTCTGAACGTGGGGTGAGTATCCGTTGGGGTGATCCGGTCAGCGCGCTCCTTCGCCGAGCCGTGAGCTTCACGGCGCTGAATCGTTTGTAGGCGCGCAAGGCCTACGGGGCGGTTTATGAAACCCACACCTCGGTGCACGAACGCGTGGTTCGAGGCCCGCGTGCCCTACGGCTCGCGCACACTCGCCTCCGGGCGCAGGTCGAGGCGGCGCAGCAGCTGCGCGTTCAAGGCGACAACCACGGTCGATGCCGACATGAGCAGGGCGCCGATCTCCATCGGCAGTACAAAGCCGATCGGCGCGAGCACACCCGCGGCGAGGGGAACCGACAGCAGGTTGTACCCGGCCGCCCACCAGAGGTTCTGCTTCATCTTGCCGTAGCTCGCCCGCGACAGCTCGATTACCGAGAGCACTGACCGCGGATCGTCACTGGCGAGAATGACTCCCGCCGACGCGATCGCCACGTCGGTCCCGGCGCCGATCGCGATGCCGACGTCGGCTTGCGCGAGCGCCGGGGCATCGTTCACTCCGTCGCCGACCATCGCCACGCGGCGGCCCTCGCGCTGCAGCTCGGCCACTTTGCGCGCCTTATCCTCCGGATGCACGCCCGCGAACACCCGGTCGATGCCGAGCTCGGTTGCGACCGACTGGGCCACAGCCTGGGCGTCGCCGGTGATCATGACGACCTCGATACCCCGTCGGTGCAGGGCGTCCACGGCTTGTCGCGACTCCTCGCGGATCTCATCGGCGAGGCCGATTGCGCCGACGACCATGCCGTCGCGCAGCACGTGCAGAATGATCGCGCCCTGGCTCTGCCACGCCACGGTCTCGGCCAGTGGCGCAGCCCCGTGCTCGTCGAGCATGCTCGGCCCGCCGACGCTCACGCTGTGCCCGTCGACCAGGCCGGTCACGCCGATCGCCGCTGCAGTCTGAAACGCGCTCGCCCGCGGCACGGTCAGTCCATGCCCGCGTGCAGCCGTCACGATGGCGCGAGCCAGCGGATGTTCACTGTCACCTTCCACAGATGCCGCCCACGCGAGCACATCGTCGCTCGAAAACAGGTCAGCGCCCGGCGAAGCGCCCACCGAAGCCGCGCCGCCCTCAGGGACGCGCGCCGCGGCATCCGCCTGGCTGCTTGCGACGGCTACATGACTGACCGTGGGCTCGCCCTTGGTGAGCGTGCCGGTCTTGTCGAACAATACCGAGGTGACCTGGCGCATGCTCTCCAGGGCGAGGCGATCCTTGATGAGCACGCCGCCCTTCGCTGCACGCTCGGTCGCGATCGACACCACGAGCGGAATCGCCAGCCCGAGCGCGTGCGGGCAGGCGATCACGAGCACGGTGATCGTGCGCACGACGGCATCCTGTGGCTGGCCGAGCAGCGTCCAGACGATCGCGGTCACGATACCGGAGCCGAGAGCGAACCAGAACAGCCAGCCGGCGGCCCGGTCGGCGATACGCTGCGCCCGTGACGATGAGTTCTGTGCCTCGGTGACGAGCCGCTGGATTCCAGCCAGCGCGGTGTCATCACCGACGGCGCTCACGCGCACCCGCAGGGCGGAATCGGTCGCGACCGTCCCGGCCACGACCTGATCGCCGGGCGACCGCTGCACCGGCCGCGATTCGCCGGTGATCATGGATTCGTCGACATCGGCCGTGCCCTCGGTGACTTGCCCGTCGGCCGGCACGCGCCCGCCCGGCCGCACCACGACGAGGTCGCCCAGCACCAGGTCGCTCGGTGAGACCATGACACTGTGCTCGCTAACGAGGCCATCACCCTCGACTCGCTCGGCCTCATCGGGCAGCAGCGCAGCGAGCGATTCCAGTGCGGTGGATGTCTGCGCCAGCGAGCGCATTTCGATCCAGTGGCCGAGCAGCATGATCACGATCAGCAGCGCGAGTTCCCACCAGAAATCGAGCTCAGCATCGATGAGGCCGAGGCTCGCGCACCAGGAGGCGAGAAACGCGACCGTGATCGCCAAGGCGATCAGCAGCATCATTCCGGGCTTGCGGGCCTTCAACTCAGACACCGCTCCGCTCAGGAACGGTCGTCCACCCCAGACATACATGACGGTTCCGAGAACGGGGGAGATCCAGGTCACGCCGGCTATGTCCGGAAGGGCGTACCCGACGAGCGTCCCGAACATGTGGCTGAACGTCACCACGGGCACCGCGATGACGAGCATGGTCCAGAACAGGCGCCGGAACTGCCCGACGTGATCGCTGTGCCCGCTATGGTTCATGGCGCTGTGGTTCATGGCGCTGTGGTCCATGGTGTCGTGGTTCATTGCGCTGTGGTTCATTGCGCTGTGGTTCATTGCGCTGTGGTCCATTGCGCTGTGGTCCATGGCCGCGTGATCCGGCTCCAGGTGCGCCGTGCTGACGTGCGTGTCGTGGTTCGAGTTGGGCTGTGTCATAACGTTCCTCGATTTTCGAATCTGCAGATACTCTCGAAGTATACCCCCTTAGGGTATACCGTCCTCAGTTTCGCTACCGATGAGCACCATGCCCACTGCAGTGCTCGTCGCCGTGGGCATGGTGCCAATGCACAGCGTGGCCCCACGTATCGCATTCGCACGCGTCCGGGCGGAACACGCAGGAATGAGCACCACTCTGCCGCGCAATCGGGCAGGCTTACGTCATGGCGCAGAGCATATATACGGCACCCCCCGCCGAATCCCCGAACGACACCGCCCGTCGCACCGCGCTCACCCGTATGAAGCGACTCGCGGCCGGCCTGCTCGCCCTCATGGCCATCATCTTCACCGTCTCGTTCGCCCTGCAAGAGCGCTACCCTTGGCTCGAATACGTGCGCGCCGCCGCCGAGGGCGGCATGGTCGGCGCCATCGCCGACTGGTTCGCCGTGACCGCCCTGTTTCGCTACCCGATGGGCCTGCGTATTCCGCATACCAACATCATCGCCAACCGCAAGGACGAGATCGGCGCGAGCCTCGGCGAGTTCGTCGAGACTAATTTTCTCTCCGAGGCCGTCATCCGCGGCAAACTCGAATCGGTAGGACCAGCCCGCCGCATCGGCGCCTGGCTCAGCGACGACAAGAACGCTGCAAGGCTCACCGACGAGCTCGCTATCGCCGGCCAGGGCGTACTCAACCTGCTCGGCGACAACGCCATCAAGAACCTCATCGAATCCGTCGCGCGCGAACACCTGATCCAACCAGAGTGGGGCCCGAGCCTCGGCCGGGTGGGGGAACGGCTGGTCACGAGCGGGCAGCAGCACGCGGCCGTCGACCTGCTGCTCGACCGCGCCGACGGCTGGCTGCGCGACCACCCCGAAGCGTTCGGTCGCGTCGTGTCGCAGCGATTGCCCACCTGGCTGCCCGGATTCGTCGACAAGCTCGTCGACGACAAGGCCTACCGTGAAGTATTAGCTTTTGTGGCGTCCGCCCGCCAAGACCGGCAGCATCCGGTGCGGAAGGCATTGGATGGCTACCTGGACGAGGTCATGCATGACCTGCAATATGAGTCGGCCATGATCAACCGCGTCGAAAACCTCAAGGCCGAGGTTCTCGACAATGCCAAGCTGCGCGAATTTGCCGGCGACACCTGGCAAGCCATCAAGGCCTCCCTCACGCAGGCGCTCGACGACCCGACGAGCGCGCTGCTGGTGGGCATCCGCTCGACTCTGCAGGATATCGGTAACCGCCTCACAGCGGATGCCGCGCTCGGCTCCCGCATCGACCGCTGGCTCGCCGATACCGCCAGTCATGTCATCTCCGCTTATCGCCACGAGATCGCCGGGGTGATCACCGAAACCGTGGAGCGCTGGCCGGCCCGAGAAACGGCCGAGAAGATCGAACTGCAGGTGGGCCGCGATCTGCAGTTCATTCGCATCAATGGGACCGTGGTCGGCGCTCTCGCCGGCCTGGCCATTTTCACGTTCGCGCACGCGGTGGCCGCGCTGTTTTGAGCTGGTAGCCCGAGAAGTAGCTGAAAATTACCCTCGGGGTATTTGGGCTTCCCCCCATTCGGGGCAGAATAATCCTTTCTGCTATTCCCGAAAGGCGCCAAATGCACGACCTGACCAGGTGGGCCGTCCGGCCGCTGATGCGCGTGTGGGCGGCAGTCGCCGAGCGTCAAGATCGCCACCTGCCCCGGCCCAGCGATGTCCCGCAGGCGCATGCTCCCGGAATCGACAGCGATCGGGTGCTCATTCTGGGCTGCGGACCGGCCGTCGGTTGGGGTGTGCTCAGCCACCAACTCGCGCTGCCCGGATCGCTTGCCCGGGAGCTGTCGGCGCTCACCGGCCGCGGAGTAGACATCGACCTCGTAGCCAGTCGCACCATGACAGCGGCGAACGCGCTCCCCGCGCTGAACGTGCAAAGGCTCAGCCGCTTCGACGCCGTCGTGCTGACAATTGGCGTCAATGAGGCTTTGACACTGACGAGTCGTCGCGAATGGCGCACCCGACTCGGAAAACTACTCACGGTGCTCCAACGAGAGGCCTCGCAGAGTACCCACTTCTACATTCTTGGGATCGCACCGATTCGGAGCATCGAGATCTTCAACCTCCCGCTCGGATTCATCGCCGATCATTCCGCAGCAGACCTCAACCGGGTCAGCGCGCAGCTGGCTGCTGAGGCACCGCGCACCACCTTTCTGCCCTTTTCACCCGGCGCCACGCTCACGCCCGACCGCCATCGAAGCCCAGTCGACTACCGGGACTGGGCCCTGCTGCTGGCCGGTGCCATGGCCGACACCCTCGACGCGGCACGCCTCGGCATCAATGAGGAACACGTCGGTCAACGACTAGCGGATGCTGCCAGTGCGGAACGCACCCGGCAGGCGGCCGTCGATAGCCTCGGTATTGTCGACACCCCGCCGGAGGCCCGGTTCGATGAACTTGTCGCTCTGGCACAGCGACTGTTCGAAACCGAGTCGGCGGTCATCAGCGTCATCGACCACGATCGGCAGTGGCACAAGGCGAGGGTCGGAGTGGCCGCACCAGAGATTCCGCGCGCTGACTCGCTCTGTGCCTACACGATTGCCGGAGACGGACCCTTCGTGGTGGAAGACGCCCAAAAGGACCAGCGGTTCAGCCAGAACCCGCTCGTGCTCGGTGATTCGCTCATTCGCTTCTATGCCGGATTTCCGATCGAATCGTCGTCGGGGGAGCGCATCGGATCGCTGTGCGTCTTCGATCCGGCCCCGCGTTCGCTCGCCGAGGTTGACCTGGTGCTGTTGCGCGAACTTGCGCTGCTGGTGCAGCGCGAGTTGCGGATACCGCCGAGCGGGGGTCCCGCATACCCTCCGGCGTAATCGGTGGTGGTGCTCGAGGCGGTGCCAGCCCGGTAGATCACTCGCAGCGCTCTACCAGTCATTTTTGTCAGCTGCGAGTAAGCTCGCGGCGTGAGCGAATCCTTCAGTCAACGCCTCCGGGCCCTCCCGGATTTTCCGAACGATCTCCCGAAATTTGATCCAGCCACTGCACCGGCCGATTCCGTTGACCTGTTCCTCGAGTGGCTCGAAGCGGCGCTCGCGGATGGGGTATCGCAGCCGCACGCTTTCAGTCTCGCGACGACCACCACAACCGGTCAGGTATCCTCGCGCATGATGATTCTGAAGAACATCGAGGAGGGAGCCTGGCACTTTGCCAGCACGGTAGGTTCCCGCAAAGGCCGGGAACTTACCGCAAACCCGCAAGCCGCCATGAATTTCTACTGGGCGAAATTTGGTCGCCAGGTGCGTGTCAGTGGCGCGGTCACCCTGCTTTCGGCCGAGGCATCCGCTCGCGACTGGGATGAGCGTCCCGGCGCCGACGGCCGTGACAACCCCGATTGGCAGCTTTTTGCCCTGCGTCCCGCGGAAGCGGAGTTTTGGCAGGCGAGCAGTGATCGCCACCACATTCGCCACCGGTACGTGCTGTAGATCCGGGCTCACGACATCCGTTCGCCCGACCAGGCGTGATCGTGGTGGTTAACGAAGATGCGCACAGAATCTGAGGGATTCGGTGCGCATCTTCTGCGCAACCTGCGCGATTATTGTGGGCCCCGTCGGGCTCGAACCGACGACCCAAGGATTAAAAGTCCTTTGCTCTACCAACTGAGCTAGAGGCCCGTAGGCTCTAATCTACCGTGGATTCACACTCAGCTTTTCTCGGTAGCGTCAAGGGCGACAAAAACACCACCCGATTACGCACTGAAACGAGGAGAACCGCCATGGCCGACAACTTCCACAAGCCCACTCTGTTCTCCGCAAACAAATTCGAAGCCTTCCAGGGTGGTGACGATCCCGCCGCTATCAGCCGGGTCGCCCACGAGACCGCGCAGGCCCTGCTCAATCGCGTGCGCAGCGACCCCGACCCCGAGACGGTCGAGCGCCTCGTCGCCTACACCGACGAAAATGGCATCGACGCGGTCGCCGAGCTATGGTCGCGGGCCGCTCCGCGCAGCCTGCCGGGCGCGCTCTGGCGTATCTACCTCATCCGCATGCTGATTCGGCAGGACCCCGAAGGCTGTGCCTACCTCTACCAACGAGGAACGGATGCTGTCGCCACGATCGATCCGCTGGTCGCGGGCGCTGCCCTGCCCACCGGTCCTGCCGAGATCATGACCCTCGCGGACGAGATTCTGCGCGGACTATTCACCGGGGACTTCGCGGTGGCGCTGGATCGCGGGGCCGCGTATTGCCGAGTCACGGCGGTCGGGGCCACGAGCATCGCCGACGATCTCGAGCTGACCGAACCGCACCGTTCCTCGGAGCTGACCACCCGCGCGCTGCGCTTCTCCACGACCGCCGCCGAATTCGCGGCCTGTGCGCGCCTCTGGCGCCGCGACGTGCTCGAGTAGTCCCGCACGGCCTGGGCCCGGGCTTCATCAGGTGGGCCGGGCGGGCGTTGCCACGGCGATGGCATTTTCCGTGTGCGCCCGCGGCGAACATTCGACGCCGACCGCTTCGTTCGAATACACTGGAATCTGGTCGGGCCGCAGTAATCCCGGGTTCCATTATTCGCCGCTTCGAGCGGCCTCGCGCCGAGAGGTGCTCTGCGGCCCGACCTTCTTAATCTCCTCTACCCGGTGGGCGACGCGCGGGCCCGGCTGCGAGCATTCTGTTTCGCTGAGTACTTGTCAGATAGACCAATCCGTTAGCAACTTCGTACCGAACCCTAGTCATGGAACGGGACGAGACCTGACATGCTAGGTCTTATGACTGTTGATTCCGCCGGAGACCTCGCGCCGCCAGCCCCTGCCAGCAAGGAGGAGCTGCTTGTTCAAGTAGCCCGGGGCGATCAATCGGCCTTCGGAGAACTATATGACCAGATTGCTCCGCGGGTGCTGGGCCTGGTCAAACGTCTGCTGGTCGACCACGCGCAGTCGGAAGAAGTGACTCAGGAGATTTTTCTGGAGATCTGGCAGTCGGCCGCACGGTATGAATCAACGCGTGGAGGTGCGAGCACCTGGATTCTCACCATGGCACACCGCCGAGCGGTTGATCGAATCCGCTCGTCCCAGGCCGGACGTGACCGCGATACCAAAATTGGAATCCGTGACCTGGCCGTTGCCTACGATCACGTAGCCGAAACCGTTGAAGTACGAATCGAACATGAGAGGGTGGAAAGGGCGATGACCCGATTGACACAGCTGCAGCGTCAGGCTGTCAGCCTCGCGTACTACGGCGGGCTCAGTCACAGCGAGGTCGCCGATATGCTCCAGATACCTTTGGGCACCGTGAAAACACGGCTTCGCGACGGGCTGATCCGCCTGCGCGACGAATTGGGCGTGGCATCATGAGCCGCCATAATGAGCAGCACCCCGCCGATCTTGCCGGCGCTTACGCCCTGCACGCCCTCGACGCCGACGACATGGCTATCTTCGAAGCGCATCTCGCCGAATCCGAGGAGGCGCGCATCGAGGCTGCTGAGCTAAAGGACATCGCTGTGGCCCTCGGCCTCGCCGTGGCACCCGTGCAGCCCTCCGCCGCCGTCAAGGCCAACCTCATGGCAATGCTCTCGTCAACGCCGCAGCTTCCACCGCTGCCCGCATCGCGAGCCACGAGTCAGGCCGCAATGGACGCTGCCGCCGCCGATCCGGGAGCAACTCCCGCCGGTCCGCCGGCCGGGACGGCGACCCCGGGGACCGAAGGTGCTGCCTCAGCTGGTGCTGCGACCACCGGCGCACCGCGACCGAGCCCTGACATCCATTTTGGCGACACTGCCAGCACGCCGCGCCCATCGACGGCGATCGAGCGGGCCCAAACGCGCTGGTTCAAGCGTCCGGCGCAGTTCATTCTGGCCATCGCGGCTGCGGTCGCCCTGTTCGTCGGTGGAATATCCCTCGGCCAGTCGCTCAACAGCAACCAGTTCGAGTCGCAGCAGGCGGCCAGTCTCGCGCAGATCAACGCGGCCAATGACTCTCAGCGCGCTGCGACCACCACCGTTGACGGTCAGGAAGTCACTCTGGTCTGGTCTACCACGCTCGGAATCTCCGCGCTGTTGGTCGATAACCTGCCCGCGCTGCCCGGTGACCAGGACTACCAGCTGTGGTACATGAACAATGGCGCTGCGACCCCGGCGGGAACCTTCGATTCCAGCGGCGACGGCACTGTCTGGCGCGTACTCGATGGCACGATGCACACTGGTGATCAGGTGGGCGTCACCGTCGAACCCACCGGTGGCTCGGACCAGCCCACCGGCGACCCGATCGTCGCCCTCCAGAGCTAGCTGGCTCGGCATCCGCTCACCAGAGTGCGGAATGCCGAGCGTGCTGGGGCTGCTTGGCGAAGTAGGCTCGGGACATGAGACTGCCCTTCACTCTTTTGATCGACCCCGTGCCCGCTGACTCCCTGCAGCAGGACTTCGACCTCACGTTCCACGAAATGGACTCGTCCGCCCCGGCGCTGCGCGTGGGGGAGCTCAGCACCCAGCGCGGCGACGGAATCTTCGAAACCCTCGCCGTCGTCAACGGCTACCCGCAAGAGGTTGAGCCGCACATCACCCGGTTGCGTAACTCCGCCCGCATCTGCGAGCTGCCGATGCCGAACGTGCAGCAGTGGCGCGCTGCGATCGCATACGCGGTCTCGCGCGTTCCGCAGCGGGGTGAAATCGCGCTCAGGTTCGTGCTCAGCCGCGGCGTCGAGCACGGTCCGGCACCGACAGCCTGGCTGCACGCGGTCGCCGCGGCGGACTTCAGTATCGTGCGGGCGAACGGCGTGCGCGTAATCACCCTCGACCGCGGCTATCCGCGTGGCGTCGCCGAGCGTGCCCCTTGGCTACTGATGGGCGCGAAAACGCTCAGCTATGCGGTGAATATGGCGGCTATTCGCGAGGCGCGCCGTCGCGGCGCCGACGACACCATCTTTCTCACCACCGACGGCTTCGTCATGGAGGGCCCCACCTCGAGCGTCGTGCTGCGCTTAGGCGGCGAGTACGTCACGCCCGCGCCGAGCGGCGCCATTCTGCACGGCACCACGCAGCAGAGCATGTTCGACTACCTGCGCGCGCAGGGTGTGGCGGTACAGTATCGCGATGTCACCGTCGAGGAACTTCGCCAAGCGGATGCCGCCTGGCTCGTCTCCAGCGTGCGCCTGGCCGTATCCGTTGTCGCCCTCGACGGCGACCCGTTTCCGGCCGATCAGGCGTTCACGGATGCCCTGAACGCCTACCTGCTGGCACGCACGTCTTAGCGGGGATCGCCGCGTCCGCTGGTGGGGGAATGGCAGGAAGAGATGCGGCATCCGTTTGTTGTCACCCTCGAATTGGGCCGACGAGCCGCGCCCAGTATGCTCTGGGATGACCGAGAGGAATACATGAGAATTTCTGTCATTGGATGTGGCTACCTGGGCGCCGTGCACGCGTCGGCCATGGCCGAGCTGGGGCACGATGTCGTCGGAATCGACGTCGACGCCGCAAAGATCGCCCAACTTACCATCGGCAAGCCCCCCTTCTTCGAACCCGGACTTCCCGAGGTTCTCACGTCGGCTATGAACAGTGGCCGGCTGCGTTTCAGTACCGACATAGCGGATGCCGCTGGCTCGCAGGTGCACTTCATTGCCGTGGGTACTCCGCAGAAACCCGGTGGTTACAGTGCCGACCTGCGCTACGTGGATGCCTCGATCGAATCGCTCCTTCCGCACCTGTCCGACGGCGATCTCGTCGTGGGCAAGAGCACGGTGCCGGTGGGAACGGCCGCGCGACTCGCCGAGCTCATCGAAGCCGGTAGCGGCGCGTCGCTGGCGTGGAACCCCGAGTTTCTGCGCGAGGGATTCGCCGTGCAGGACACCATCAGCCCTGACCGGCTGGTCTACGGGGTCGCCCCCGGTTCACGGGGCGAGCACGCCACGGAGCTACTCAACGAGATCTACGCCACGGCGCTTGCCGCCGGCACCCCCCTCGTCATAACCGACTACGCCACCGCCGAGCTCGTCAAGGTCGCCGCAAACGCGTTTCTCGCGACCAAGATCAGCTTTATCAATGCCATGGCCGAGATCGCCGAGGTCACCGGCGCCGATGTGACGCAGCTGGCGGATGCCATCGGCTACGACGGACGCATCGGTCGTCGCTTTTTGGGCGCCGGCGTTGGTTTCGGGGGCGGCTGCCTGCCGAAAGATATTCGCGCCTTCACCGCGCGCGCCGAAGAGTTGGGGCGCGGCGAGTCCGTGGCTTTCCTCAAGGAGATCGACAAAATCAACCTGCGTCGTCGTCAACGTGTGGTCGATCTCACCGTTGGGGCGCTTGGCGACTCCGTCTACAACGCCAAGGTTGCGGTGCTCGGCCTGAGTTTCAAGCCACACTCCGACGACGTGCGAGACTCACCGGCGCTCGACGTGGCCGTGCAGTTGCGCGGCCTCGGGGCCGACGTCGTGGCGACCGACCCGCAGGCCATCGATAACTCGAGGGCGCGGCATCCGCAGTTGCAGTATTCCCAGTCTCTCGAAGACACGCTGCAGGGAGCCGACGCCGTCGTGCTCGTCACCGAGTGGCCCGAGTTTCGGCATCTTGACCCGGTGTGGGCCGGTTCGCTCGTGAAAACGAAGACGGTGATCGACGGCCGCAACGCCCTCGACCCTGCGGCCTGGCGTGCTGCCGGCTGGACCTACCACGGCCTCGGTCGCCCGTAGCCTGAAGTGTCGTCTTCGATGTGATGCGTTCTGGGCTCACGTTATGCACGTGGGCCCAGGCGCTCCACGATGCCGATCGCGGTTCTGCGCCCGGACCGCGGGGCGCCCCGCCCAGGCTCATTCCAATGGGGTTTCGGGGAGTGCTCCTCGCGGCCCTCAAGCGGATGCCGCTCATATGGCCGCTGCCGGGAGCCCTGCTATTCGCGCCCGCTACGGTTTTGCGGCCCGTCGCCACGGCGGTATGGCGAAGAGCGCAATCTGGCTCACGAGAGCGACGACAGCGGCGAAGATGGCGCCAAGATGCACGTTGAGCGGGCTCCCCGCGTACATGGTGACTCCGACGAAGAGCAAGGCCAGGGCCAGGACCGCCAGAGACACCCAATTCTGCCTACGCATGCCGAGTAGAACCAGCGCCGCCGGAACGACGTACAGCATGATGCTCGCAACATTCATGGCGTTGACCATCTCCACCAGGGGCCCAAGGGGTACCCCGTCGAAAATGGTCCGGTAAAACATGGCCGCACAATGGAAAGCCAGACCGACAACGCCGCACACGAGCAGAACGGTGTCGACTACCGACAGTCTGACCGCGAGCCTGGCCAGCGGGAGTTGGGGCACCACTAGCCGCGCCAGAAGAATGAGAGCGGATACCCCGGCAAGCGTGAACGCAAATGCTGGGGTCATGCCGCGCCAACCACGGTCACCGGGCCGTGTGCACGTGGTTGAGCACTGGCTCGAACATCACTGCATGTCATGACTAACTCCGAGTCTTTATGGTTTAGCCGAAAAGGTCTCCGAGCCAGCTTTCCTTCTTCTTCGAGCGATAGCCATCCCGATGGTCGCGATCACGATCCCGGTCATACCCGCGGTCGCGGTCGTTGTCGCGCTCGCCATACTGTGGAGCCCGCGTGCGAGCATCCGGATACTGCTGCTGCGGGGGAACAGCGACAATCACCGGTGCCGCGTTGGCAGCCGGCGCTGGCGCCATCGCTGCGAATTCTTTTTCAGCACGATCAATGATCTTGTCCAGCTCACCGCGGTCGAGCCAGACTCCGCGGCATTCCGGGCAGTAGTCAATTTCTACACCGCTACGTTCGCTCATCACGAGGGTGGCGGAATCGGTTGGGCACTTCATAGGAGTCCTCCAGGACGTCATCGGTCTTCAACCCTAAGCAGTGAACACCGGCTGTTGCTGAGAGCCTAGGGGAGCAGGGGAGCACGAGAGCACGAGAGCACGAGAGCACGAGAGCGCTTAGCGGTTGAGTAAAACTACGGCGGCGGGTTTGCCTCGGTAGCTGAGATTACGTCATAATCTCAGAGCGTGCCCGAAGGCCGGGCCGAACACGTACCAGTTCCGAAACCCGAGTCGGAGGCTATACATGTCCGTTCAGTCCACCATGGGGCGACGCGAGCGCGCACCCGACCGCCCCTCTGGCGGCAAATCCGCCACCCGCACCTTCCGCAGCGACATCGAAGGCCTGCGCGCGGTCGCCGTGGTCGTGGTCATTTTCGACCATCTGCTCGGCTGGCCATCCGGCGGATTCGTCGGTGTCGACATCTTTTTCGTGATCTCCGGCTTTCTGATCACCAGCCTTCTGCTCAAGGAACATGCACGCACCGGCCGCATCTCCCTGGTCGATTTCTACCGCCGGCGCATTCGGCGCATCCTGCCCGTCTCAGTGCTCGTACTGGTCGTCACCGTGGCGGTCGGATTCCTGCTGCTTCCGAGCGCCCGGGCTCTCAGCACCCTGTGGGATGGAATCTATTCGGCACTGTTTGTGGCCAATTGGCACTTCGCCGCAGTCGGCACCGACTACTTGCAGGCCACCAACGCCGTCTCCCCCCTGCAGCACTACTGGTCGCTCGCGGTAGAAGAACAGTTCTACTTCGTCTGGCCGTTCCTGCTCATCGTCATCTTCGCCCTCGCTGGCCGTCGAACGCTGAGCGCCCGGGCCCTCATCACGCTCGTCGCTGCAACCATCGGCGTCATCACCCTCGCCTTTCTGGCCTGGAGTTTTTTCGAAACCTCGACTAGCCCGGCCATCGCCTACTTCTCGACCGGAGCCCGCGCCTGGGAGCTCGGAATCGGCGCATTCCTGGCTGCCGCCGCGCCCGGCGTAGCGAAGCTACCTCTTCGGGTGCGCCCTGCGATCGCCTGGCTCGGCCTTGCCCTCATCGTCGCCAGCCTCGTGCTGATCAGCCGCGATTCACCGTTTCCGGCGCCCTGGGGCCTGCTGCCCGTTGCGGGAGCTGCTCTTGTGATCGCCGCGGGCATCGGGCAGTCCGAGCAGCAGCTGTTGTTCCCCCTGACCAACCCCGTGAGTCGCTACGTCGGCAAGATCTCCTACTCCCTCTATCTGTGGCACTTTCCGGTCGTGATTTTGCTGGCCACCGTGCTGGCCACCGATTCCCCGCTCTACCTGCCGCTCGCCGCCCTGCTCATGGTCGCCCTCTCGGTGTTCTCCTTTCACTACGTTGAAAACCCCATACGTCACTCACTCTGGCTCGAAAACTCCGTCACCCGAAAGCGAGAACAGATGCGCCGTCCGATCCCCCAGAACCGCACCGGGATCACCCCGGTCCAGGCCTGGATCGGTGCCCTCGTGGTTGTTGCTCTCGTTCTCGTCTCGGTTTCGTTCATTGCACTGCGGGGAGGCACGCCGTCCAGCCCGTCCGTGAACCCAGCCTCGGTCGGCGCGGGAGCTGACCTGGGAGTGGAGACGACCACCGAATCAGCCACCCTACTGGCCACCCGGCAGGCCACCATCGCCGCGGCCCTTGCCGCAACGGCCTGGCCCGAGACCACCCCGGCGTTCGACGCGCTCGGCGACAACTCCGGCGCCCCGGAATGGGTCGACGACAACTGTCTCTCGGTCAGCGAGAAGAACGCCGCCGACTGCATTTACGGCGACCCGGCGGCGGCCAAAACTGCGGTGCTGCTCGGCGATTCCATGGCGATCAGCTACATGCCCGCCATTCGCTCCGCCCTCGAACCGCTCGGCTACAACGTGCGGTCTCTGACCATGTTCTCCTGCCCGGGCGTGAACATTTCGGTGGCGCCCAAGAACGCCTCCGATGCCTCGGCCGCCACCTGCGACAACCATCACGCCTGGGTCTACGCCGAGGTCGCCCGACTCTCACCCGACCTCGTCATCATGTCGAGCCTGGCCGGATCCATCGTGCGCCTCGCCAGCGGCAACGAAGGCGCTGAAGCTCTTGCCGAGTGGCAGACCGCGACCGCCGACACGCTCACGGCGTTGCAGGGGTCGACCGACCGTGTCGCTGTGCTCTCACCGCCGCCGGCCAGCACCCCGTTCGCCGAGTGCAAGACCCTCACGAGCGCCCCCGCCGACTGCGCCTACAGCCCGTCGAGCCTCTACCAGAAGGTCGTGGCCAGCGAGCAGGGTGCGATCGAGCAATTCGGTGACTTCGCCCAGTACGTGAACGTTGTACCGTGGCTCTGCGTCGACGACAATTGCCCGGCCTTTATCGCTGACACGCCGGTGTTCTTCGACGGCCAGCACTTCGTGCGTGAGGCGAGCGCCCAGCTCGGTCCGCTGCTCGCCGAGGCACTCTTTCCGCCGGCCGCCTAGAAGGCGCGAACGGCGCATCCGCTTGCCGCGGCGCTGGCCGTGGCCGCGCCCGGTGGGGTGCCAGCTCCGATAACCGGCGCAGGGGCCAGTTGCCGGGCGCGATCATCCGCTCGGGCGGAGTGATCAGCGCTCTCTCGGCCGAAATTCGCGCGGCCAATCACTCGCGCGAATCCGCCGGATCGCCTTGACCTCGCCGATGGTTCCCCACTCGTCGAGGCCGAGGCGTGACAACGGGCGCAGCTTCTCGATAAGCGGATGCTCTCCGTCCAGCACCGTCGACGACACCGCGATGTGCGTGACCTCGCCAAACACGAGCGTGCAATCGCCCAGCTCCAGCGTGGAATGCAGGCGGCACTCGATCGCCGCCGGGGACTCGGCCACCCGCATGGAGGCCACGGTCACACTCGGCTCCCGGGTGAGCCCGGCGCGGTCGAATTCGCTCTCCGCCGGCCCAAAATCAGTGCCGGTCGCGTTGACCTCTTCGAACAGCGACTCCGGCGTGAAATTCACCACGAAATCTCCGGTCGCCAAAATATTGCGCACGGTGTCCTTGACGCCCACCGAGGTGAACTGAACGATGGCCGGCGTAACGGATGCCACGGTGAAGAATGAATGTGGCGCGAGGTTGTCGACACCCGCCGCCGACCGGCTCGACACCCATGCGATTGGACGCGGCACGACGAGCGAGTTCAACAGGCGGTAGAAATCGAGACGCGGCAGATTCCCAGGGTCAAAGTCAGTACGCACCGGTTCAGACTAACAATTCGCGTCGCTCTTCGGGCCAGCAGCGCAGCCGCTATCGCTCCGAGCGCGCATCCGCCGACGCGACCAAACCGAATTCGCCCTCCATACGCCAAGCACAAAGTTGCGGCTGCCCGCGCCGATAGAGTGGCCTGATGCCTATTCTTCCCCGCCTGGTGGCCTTCGACCTCGACGATACGCTCGCGCCGTCCAAGTCCGCGCTCGACCCGATCATGATCGACCTTCTCGTTAAGCTGCTCGGCGTCACCGAGGTCTGCGTCATCTCCGGCGGCCAGTTCGGGCAATTTCAGGCGCAGATCATCGACAATCTGCCCGAGATCAGTCCGGAGAAACTCGCCCGGCTGCACCTCATGCCGACCTGCGGCACCCAGTACTACCGCAGTGATTCGCAGGGCTGGAGCCAGGTGTACGCAGAGAACCTCAGTGAGGACCAGAAAACTCGCGCACTCGAAGCCGTTGAGCAGACCGCTCGCGACCTCGGCTTCTGGGAAAGCGACATCTGGGGCCCCATTCTCGAAGATCGCGGCTCGCAGATCACTTTCTCCGCGCTCGGCCAGGCGGCACCGATCGCCTCCAAAATCGCCTGGGACCCGGCCGGTGAGAAGAAGAATGTCCTTCGGAGCGCCGTGCAGGCCCTGTTGCCCGACCTCGAGGTGCGCTCGGGCGGGTCGACCTCCGTCGACATCACCCGGCAGGGCATCGACAAGGCCTACGGAATGAAACGCTTGGCCACCCTGACCGGTGTCGACCTCGAGGACATGCTGTTCGTCGGCGACCGCCTCGACGAGAACGGCAATGACTACCCGGTCAAGGTTCTCGGCGTCGAATGCATCGCCGTCGAGGGCTGGCCCGATACCGCGGCCCTGCTCACGGACCTGATTCCCCGCTACGTCGCCGTCTGACCGCTGGGCTCCTGCCCTTGCCCCTGCGCATAACTCCTGCAATTTTAAGACGAGAGCAGTAGCAGCCGCATACTTCCGGGGTGTTTGTCGTGGCCACCGTGAAATTGCAGGAGTTATGCGCGGCCAAGCCGATCCTTCACTCTCTCACCAGCAGCACTGGAACATCCGCCGATAAGAAGTCCACCGCCAACGTCGCTAGAGGCGCGCTGGCGCCCCTGCAGCAGGCTTTGCAGACCGATATGCTCGCAGACTACCGCCTCTAAAAAACTAGCGGCGATATCATCCTGAGTTTTTCTCGTGTACATTTCGCTTGTGAAAGAGATGCAGACCGAGAACCGCGAGTGGATCAACTTTGCCAAGGGCGCGGCGATTATTCTCGTCGTGCTCTACCACGCGTCGTTGTTCCTCAATGACCTCGGCCTGGCCGGCAGCACGCCACGGTTGCGGCTCGTGCTGGGCTTCTTTCCCATGCCGGTGTTCTTCTTCATCGCCGGACTCACCGCGCGGCGTATGCTCACTTGGAACCTGAAAGACCTCTGGCGTCGGCGCTTGCTCGTGCTCGTGTATTTGTACCTGCTCTGGTCTGTCATCCGGGTAGCGTTCTACCTCGTCGTGCCGCACCTGCGCGGCACCGAGCGATCCCCGACCGACCTGCTCAACATCGTCCTGCTGCCGGTTTGGCCCACCAGCAGCTACTGGTTCATCTGGGCGCTGGCCATTTTCACCCTGCTCGCCTGGCTTCTGCGGAAGCTGCCGATCAGGGTGCAGCTCCTTCTCGTGGGCGTCGTCGCAGTGCTGGCGACAACGCCGGGAGTGCTCGACCTCGACAACGTCGGCTGGGACCGTGTCGCCGCTAATTTTATTTTCTTCATCACCGCCGTCTACTTTCCCCACGTCATTTATCGCCTGGCCGCCCGCGTGCGCGTCTGGCACGCGGCTGTGCTTATCGCTGCATATCTCGGCCTCGCCGTGCTGATCGTGCCGTTGCATCTCTCCCGTGTTCCGGGGCTGATTTTGCTCGAAAGCGTGGTCGCCGTCGCGATGGGCGTCACCCTGGCCACCCTGCTGGTTCGAGTGCGATGGTTGAAATTTATGAGCACGCTCGGCCAATACAGCTTTCAAATTTATCTAGTCCACCTGTTTCTCGTGGCCAGCGCTCTCGCGCTTCTGGCACCGTTTGCAGAAGCCCCCTGGCTCGAACGCGCCGGGAATGCCCTGCCGTTCCTGCTCGCCGCCATCGTGCTCGTCGCCTCGCTCTACCTCGCCAAGCTCCTGCGCCGGTTCTCGTTCCTCTGGGTGAGTCCGTTCCGCAAACGCCAGGCCACGTCAGTCTCTCGTCGGGCTCCTCTGAACCGTGACCTGCTGTGAAAAAATCCCGTCCGTTCGCGGCATCCGTTGGGCTGCTCGCTGTCGGTCTTGTGCTGAGCGGATGCGCCGCCGCCCCCACCAGGCCGGATGCGCGCGTGCATAGCGACTCGGTCGTGCTGCAGAACGACCTGCAGTACGGCACGGCTCTGGGTCAGAAGCTGCTGCTGAACGCCTGCCTGCCCAAGAGTAAGACAGCACCCAGGGCGGCTATGGTCCTCATTCACGGCGGGGGTTTCGACAGCGGTAGCAAAGACTTCGGCGGCATGAAAGCGCTCTGCTCGGAGCTGGCCGACGGCGGCATCGCCGCCTTTTCGGTGGACTACCGCCTGGCGCCCAAATTTGCCTACCCGGCACAGGTGAACGATGTCACCGAAGCGCTCACCTGGCTGCGGGAACCAGCCCAGATCGCGCACTTCGGCATCGACCCCGAACGCATCGGACTGTTCGGAAGCTCTGCCGGTGCGATCATCGCTTCCTCGATCGGAACCAATGGCTCCGGCAGCTTGGCCGGCGATGATCGGGTTGCGGCGGTCGTGGCGATGTCGCCGGCGGTTGATCTCACCGAGCAGGGGCTTCTGCTCGGCGACCCTTCGACACCGGCGATCGCTTCCATTTTGCAATACCTTGGCTGCTCTGATTTCGCTGACTGTGCCAATGCCCGCGCGGCGTCACCGTTGTACGCCGTCGACAAGACCGACCCGCCGTTTTATATCGCTATTTCACAAAAGGAACTGGTTCCCCTTGAACAGGGGAAGGCCATGGCGTCAGCGCTCAAAGCGGTGGGCGTATCCGTCACCCTCGACGTGAAACCCGGTAAAAAACACGGATTGGAGCTCCTCGACGAGGCCACACGAGCGAGCATTCGTCAGTTCCTGGTCGATAATTTAGTTAACTCCACAAGACGAACTGGTTAAATCCTCAATACCGGCGGTCCAAAAGTGAGGATTTTTATGCCAACATAGGGACTTGTCGTCGTGCACCCGAAGCACGACGCATCAATCATGCGGGAAGAAGCGCCCATGGAACTGAAGCGGCTGGTTCGAATACTCCGAAAGCGATGGATTCTCATCGTTGCTTTCATCCTGCTCGGCGTGGTTGGCGGAGCAGCCGCAGCCCTGCTCACTCCCGTGCAGTACCAGGCTTCCACCCGTGTTTTCGTCGCCGCGCAGATTCAAAACGGGTCAACTCCCGGCGATCTTGTACAGGGCAATAACTTCGTCGTGCAGAAGCTGCCGTACTACCTCGACGTCGCCACGAGCCCCCGCGTGCTCGACCCGGTGATCGCGAGCCTCGGTCTCGACGAGAGCGCGGTGAACCTGTCCGAGCGGGTCACGGCCACATCCCAGCCCGGCTCGGCCGTCATCGAACTGAGAGCTCTCGCCCCCACGGCAAATGCCGCGCAGCAGCTCGCGCAGGCCGTCTCGAAGAGTTTCACCGACGTTGTCATCAATCAGCTGGAAAAGCCCGCCGATGGCGGTGCGAGCCCGGTCACAGTTGGCGTGCTCAACCCGGCGGTTGCCCCCGACAACCCCGCGGTGCCTCAGCTCTACCTCAACCTCGCCGTCGGACTGCTCATCGGGCTGCTGGTCGGACTGATCACCGCCTTCATCCTCGGCCTGTTTGACCGCCGCATCTACAACCGCGACGACATCGAGCGGCTGACCGTTGTTCCCGTGCTCGGAGGCATCCCGCTCGAAGCTCGTGCCAACCCGATCATCTCGCCAGACGGTGCGTCCACCGCCCGCGCCGAGGCATTTCGGGTGCTGCGCACCAACCTCGAGTTCGCCGATGCCGACGCCGGCCGCCGCAGCCTCGTCGTGACCTCCTCCGTTTCGGGCGAAGGCAAGACCACCACGCTCGTGAATCTCGCCATCGTGCTGGCCGAGAGCGGCGCAACGGTCGCCGTCATCGACGCCGACCTGCGCACGCCCCGGCTGGCCGACTACCTCGGCCTCGATGCCGAGCACGGACTGACCGACGTGCTCCTCGGCGACGTGCAACTCAAGGAATCTCTACAATCGTGGGGCGCGCAGCATCCGCTTACAGTGCTGTCGTCGGGCAAGATTCCCACTAATCCGAGCGAATTGCTCGGATCGACAGCCATGGGTACGGTACTCGATGTGCTGAGCAGCAGCTACGACTATGTGCTCCTCGACGCCCCGCCGGTGCTTGCGGTCACGGACGCAGCCGTGCTCAGTCGCTGGACCGGCGGCACCATTCTGGTCGTCGGCGCCAACCGGGTACGCGAGCCCGAACTGCTGGCTGCCTTCGACGCCCTCGAAGCTGTCGGCACAACGCCCCTCGGCGTCGTGCTGGCCATGGTTCCCACCCGTGGTCCCGATGCGCTCGTGCGTGACGGAAGCTTCGTGGCCTCTTCCCGCCCGGCACCCCGAGTCACCCCGGCAACCGGCTCGGACACGAACGACTCGGGTCGCTCGACCCCGTCCGAGAGCGAGGCTGCGACAGCAGCCAGCCCCACCCGCGTCACCTGGTAGGTCCAACGTTCCATTGCGTTTGGCGTGCGTTCGAAGCAGTTCTGCGAGAGCTAAACCCGAAAGGAGACTCAGTGTCCGTGCACTCGTCTTACCCGATCGATTCGTCGCCCTCCCCGCAACGAAAGCTCCTGCTCGTCGCTTCCACGGGCGGGCACCTGGCCCAGCTGGTGCGGCTGGCCCCGGGGCTCGGTGCCTCGCCCAGTTCGCTCTGGGTCACCTTTGATTCCGTGCAGAGCCGGTCGCTGCTGGCCGGTCAGCGGCGTATCCACGTGCCGTACGTGCGTCCCCGCGATTACCTCGGCATGATGCGCGCGGCCAGCATCGTGCGCCGGGTGCTCAGGCACGAAACTTTCGAGGGTGCCGTGAGTACCGGCGCCGGTCTCGCCGTTGCGGCGCTGCCGCAGGCCGCAATCAGTGGCGTGCCGAGCCTGTACATCGAGAGCGTCTCCCGTGTCGAGGGGCCATCGCTCAGCGGGCGCATGCTCGCCGCCAGCCACCTGGTCAGCGTGCGCACCCAGCATCCGGCCTGGGCTACCAGTCGCTGGCGGACGCACCCGAGCGTGCTGTCCACCTACCATTCGTTGATCCGGCCCGCGCCGGAACGGCCCAGTCTGTTCGTCACACTCGGCACCATCGAGGGGTACCGTTTCGATTCCCTCGTCGACGCAGTTCTCGCGAGTGGCCTGGCCGATGAGCGCACCATCTGGCAGCTCGGTTTCACGACCGACCGCACCGACCTCCCCGGCCGGGTACACCAGATGATGCCGACCGCGCAGTTCGTCGATGCTGCCGTGAACTCCGACGTCGTCATCACCCACGCCGGTGTCGGTACCTTCATGGGGCTGCTCGAACTGGGTATTTTCCCTGTGATCGTGACCCGTCGCAAGCACCGCGGCGAACACGTTGATGACCACCAGATGCAGATCGCGGAGCTGGCCGAGTACCTGGGCGTCGCTCGAGCCGTTGACTCGCCCGACCTGACGGCCGACGTCATCCGCTTCGCTGCCGGTCGTGCCATCGACGCCGGTGTGCGCATCCCGCTGCCCAGCGACCGATGAGTCAGGGGGCTCCGGCCGAGCGGATGCTGCGCCAAATTTTTGTCCCCGCCCGCGGGCAATATGACAACATCGGCGACATTTTGCTGCGTCGCCAACTGCTCGACTGGTTACGGGGGAGTGGTCCGCTGCACGTCTATGTCGGCAAGGCACCCGACGGGTATGCCAGGGGGCTCGGCCTCACCCCGGGCGACGTGCAATATCGCTCGTTTCGACGCTGGTACGCGGCGGCGCTTCGCAGCGCGGCCCGCGGCCAAGCGTCGTACGTATTCAAACCCGGCGAGATTCAACTGACCCTGGTGGGCATGAAAGAGCACCTCGCCATGCTGCCGGTGCTTGCACTTGTTCGTGCCCGACACGGCCGCGTCGCCCGGGTCGGTGTGGGCAGCCGAAACTTCGCGCCGCTGCCGCGTGCGCTGATGGGACCCTCGATTGCGCTGTCGAACCTGTCGTTGTGGCGGGATGCAGCAACGGCCGGGTATCTCGGGCGGGGCAATGTCATGCCCGACCTTGCCTTTGCTAGTCGCGGCAGTGGTGTCGATTCGGTCGATATAGCGTGCCGCGACCTTCTCGTCGTCTCGATGCGCTCCGACCTCGACTACCCGAGCGCCGCCTGGCTTTCCGCTGTGCGCGCAGTCGCTGCCGAACACGGCCTGCAGATCTGGTGTGTCACCCAGGTCTTGCGCGATGATACGAGGTGCAGTCAACTCGCGGCCGATCTCGGAGGCGAGGCGCTGCGCTGGAATGGCACCGGCCATGACGAGCAGGAACAGCGTCTGCGTGCGCTCTATCGGCGGGCCGCGCTTGCCGTGAGCGATCGTTTGCACGTGCTCGTTGGCGCACTCACGGAGGGGGCGGTTCCGGCCGCGCTCCTCGTTGACGCGAAGTCAGACAAGATTGCGCGGCATTTTGCCGCCGCCGGACTACACGACGTGAGCATTGTCAGTGCGGGTTTGACCGCCGCCGAGATCACTGAACGGCTGCAGAACCTGCTCGGCCGCCGTACGGCTATCCTGGCCGGCCTGGCCGAGGCGCAGGACGAATTACACAACGTGCGCCGTCTGCTGGATCGGGTGCTGACCAGCGAGACCGCGCGGTGAGCCTCGCCGACGCGGGTGACACCGAGCCGATCGAGACACAACCGATCACCATCGTGCCGCCATCGACCACACCAAGCCCGCCCCTCGTTCCGACTGTCCAAGTTGTC
Organism: Cryobacterium sp. M15; assembly: GCF_002929675.1. Classification (NCBI taxonomy): domain Bacteria; kingdom Bacillati; phylum Actinomycetota; class Actinomycetes; order Micrococcales; family Microbacteriaceae; genus Cryobacterium; species Cryobacterium sp. M15. The sequence goes on along the minus strand of NZ_PJJW01000041.1, from coordinate 292,826 downwards.
CCCCTTGTCCCGACTGTCCAAGTTGTCCCCCTTGTCCCGATTGTCCCGATTGTCCAAGTCGCCCCGATTGTCCCGGCGTCGCCGGTTGAACGACTGACAGCGGTGCACATTGGGCGCAGTGGTGAGGTCGCCGGCGGTATGAGTCAGGTCGTCAACGGCTATCTGGCACATTCTTTTGCCGATTTCGACCTGCGTTTGGTGTGCTCGCGCGACGGCAGTGGCGGGGCGCGGGCGGCCTTGCTTGCGGTGTCCGCTTTCTGGAAAGTGTTGCGTCTGTCCCGGCCCGAGCGCACCGTCGTGATCGCGCACCTGTCGCAGGGGGGGTCCTTCGCGCGTGAAGGAGCGCTGCTCGCCCTCGCGCACGCGCGCGGGTTTGGCACGGTCGCTCAGCTGCACGGCAGTTCTTTTACCGACTTCGCCGAAAAACGGCCCGGTCTGGTGGGGAGCGTCCTGCGCGCGGCCGACGTGGTGCTGACCCTGTCGGCCGAATCGCGCGACACGGCCGCTGAATTCGTACCGGGGGAGCGGGTTGTGCTTGTGCCGAACGCCGTCGCTGACGGCGTGCGCCGCGACATCGAACCGCTCGTGGTGTTCGGCGGTGCGGTCAGTGTCCGCAAGGGTGTCGACGTGCTCGTGGCGGCGTGGCAGCGGCTCGCGCCCGAGTATCCGCTGTGGAAACTGGTGATTGCCGGTCCCATCGTTGACCAGCCTGCCGTACCGCTGGTGCGCGGCGAATTCGTCGGGGCGCTCAGCCACGAGGCACTGATGAAGTTGCTCGAGCGTTCGGCGATCGCCGTGTTGCCCTCTCGCGATGAGGCGATGCCGATGTTCATTCTCGAAGCCATGGCTCGCAGCAACTGTGTGGTGGCGACGCGGGTTGGCGGCGTGCCGGCCGTGCTCGCCAACGGTGCTGGGGTGATCGTGGAACCCGGCGACGCCAACTCGCTCGAGGCAGCGCTACGACACGCGATAACGGATGCCGCCTGGCGCGTAGAAAAGGCGGATCTGGCCAGATCCGCCTTCGAGACTACCTATTCGGCGGCCGCTGTCTTTCCGCTGGTCGAGCGCAGCTGGAAGGCTGCGCTCGACCGACGATCAGACCGTGTTGCTAGGAGATACAGGCCTGGTTAGAGAATCCGGATCCCGCCGCCGTAACGGTGTTCGAGCAGTAGACCCTGGTGCCGCTGGTACCCTTAGTTCCCTGCTCGTGGATGAAGAAGCCGTAGCCGGCTGCGCCGACCGGGGCGGTGTTGCCGTAGAAGATATTGCGGAGGCCCCAGCCGGTGACGCTTCCGTTGACCGCGAAGCCGTGCATGGTGCTGTTCTTGCCCTGGTTGTTGTAAACGCTCCAGTCGTTGCCCTTGACTTTGACCCATTCCTCGGCGCGCTGCATAGCGTTAGCGCCATCGATGATGTTGTCGCGGATGATCCCGTTGGAGGTGCCTTCCTTGACCTCGATCGGCTGGGCGCCGGTCAGGCTGATGTTGTTGGCCATGAGCAGCGTGCGGTCGGTCTTGTCGGGCTGGCAGCTGGTCTGGGCGCACCAGTTGGCGTCTGAGGTTCCGATGTAGATACCCTCACCGTAGAACGGGTCGCGCTTGCCGGTGTTTTTGATGGTGTTGCCGACGACTTTGCTGTCGGTGGTGAAGGCACGCAGGTGGATGCCCTCGTAGCCGATGTTGTCGACGAGCGTGTCCGCAATGGTGACGTTGCTGCTGCGGATGACGCTGATTCCCTTGAGGCTGTTGGTGACGGTCATTCCGGCGATCACGAGGTTGGAGGAGTTGGAGATCTGGATGCCGTGGTTGTTCTGGATGCTGCCGACGTTGATCACGGCGCTGCGCGGTCCGCAGATCCAGACCGGGTTGGATGCGGTTCCGTTCGCGGTCATGTTGATCTGCTCGTTGTAGGTGCCGGGGGCCATCTTGATTACGGTCCCGGGCTGGGCCTGGGAGACGGCGGTCATGAGTTCCCTGGCCGTCGCCACATTGACGGTGGCGGCGGGGCAATCCGCGTAGCGCGGGGTGCTGATCGGAGCCGGAGTCGGCGCAGTGCTCGGCACGGCCGACACGATGAACGCGTCGACGATGCTGCTGGTACCGGTCGAACGGGCATCCTTCTGCCCGGTTCGGGTCACGGTGATGGTGTGCGTACCGGCCGACAGGCTCGTGGTGCTGAACGCGTTCTGCTTGTAGGCGGTGGTCGCAGAATACCCGTTGACCGTGGCGACGTTCGTACCGTCGATCGCGACGGTGCTCGTGCCCGAGCTGCTGGTCAGGCGTGTGATGAAGGCGATGCTCGAGCCCTGGAAGGTGAACGAGGCGCTGCCCGCCGTGGTGGTGAACTGAACTCCGCCGCCTGAGTCGCTGGTCGAGCCGGAGGTGCGCCAGGTGCCGTTGTACGTGACCGACGCGGAGTCGCCCTCGAAGGTGGTCGAACCGGCCGGAGCCTGCACGGGAGCGGTGGCAGCGGGCGCGGATGCCGGTGCTGGTGCCGGTGCCGGTGCCGGTGCGGGAGTCATCGTCCCGGTAGGCGCCAGGGTGACGAAGGCGTCGACGATGCTGTTAGTACCGGTGGAGCGGGCATCCTTCTGGCCGGTGCGACTGACCTTGATGGTGTGCGTTCCGCTAGAAAGGTTTGAGGTGCTGAACAGGCTCTGCTGGTACCGGGTTGAGGCGGAGTAGCCGTTGACCGTGGCGACAACCTTGCCGTCGATGGCGATTTCACTCGTGCCGGAGCTGCTGGTCATACGCGTGACGTAGGCCACCGTTGAACCGGTGAAGGTGAGTGAAGCGCTCGACGTGGTCGAGGCATACTTGATAGATCCGCCGTTGTCTGACGGCGAGCCCGTCGTCAGCCAGGTACCGGAATACTTCACCTGCGCGGAGCTGCTATCGACGACCGTGGTGCCGGCGGGAGCAGTGGCGGCGGAGGCTGAAGCGACGTCGAGGGGGATCATTGCGGTGAGGGGCACGATCGCGGCGATGACGACGGCCGCAATGGTGGCACGGCGTGAGGCACGAGGGAACAACATTATGAAACCTTCCGAATGTTCAAGGAGGGATGGTTACGTCCGTGAACCCGACGGGTTCCGACGCATATGATCTTCGTGATTTGTGGCGGTAACGCTTCTGTGGTCACGTCGTCAATTAGCGTCTGAACTGCTGCGCGTTAGCCGTGTGTAAATGGGTTTGTGGGCGCAAAATACGCCGATGCGGCGGTTCTTCAGCGCGCGGACGCGCGCGAGAAAGTGAGGGTCGAGTCGAGCGACCGCTAGCGAGAAACTGAGACGACCTCGGGGATTTCGCCCTGATCAGTGCTATTGCCCATTGTGGGTAACGTCTCGTAGAAAGATGCTGGATTTTCGGGCGGCCCCAAGCGGTCACCGTGAGCGGGCATCGGTCATTCCTGAGAAAGTGCCTAGAGTGAAATTCAAACTGTTGAATTTTGTCGCGATGCATATTGTCGCACCTGCGGCCGCGCGAAAAACGACCCCCAGCGCCCCGGCGGGCATGCTGGGGGTCGTGTGTAGTCGGCTACGGAGTGCAGACGATGTTGGTCAATCCTTGCCCGGCGCGGGTGACCGAGTTCGAGCACGACACCATGGTGTCGCTGGAGCCCTTGCTGCCCTTCTCGTGGACGAAGAAGGAGTAACCCCCGGCGTTCACCGCACCCGAGTTGTCGGTGAAGGTGTTGTGAAGACCCCAGCCGGCGACGCTTCCGTTGACCGCGAAGCCGTTCAGGGGGCTGTTGGCGCCGCTGTTGTCATAGATCAGCCAGTTGTTGCCCTTGACCTTGATCCACTCGTCGGCAGCGCTCATGCCGTTGGCTCCGTCGATCACGTTGTCCCGAACAACGCCGTCGGAAGTGCCCTCCTTGACTTCGATCGGCTGAGCACTGGTGAGGCTGATCTGATTGCCAAGCACGAGAATGCGGTCGGTGCGGTCGGGCCGGCAATTGGTCTGGTTGCACCAATTGTTTTCGGACGTACCGATGTAGATGCCTTCGCCGAAGGGCGCGTCCCGCATTCCGGTGTTTGAGATGGTGTTGCCGACCACGGTGCTGTCGGTTGTGAAGGCGCGCAGGTGAATGCCCTCGTAGCCGATGTGGTCGATGCGGGTGTCGGCGATCGTCACGTTCGTGCCGCCGATGACACTGATGCCTTTGAGGCTGTTGGTCACGGTCATACCGGCGATCACGAGGTTGGACGAGTTCTTGATCTGGATGCCGTGGTTGTCCTGGATGCTGCCCACGTTGATGACGGCTTCGCGCGAGCCGCAGATCCAGACCGGGTTGGCAGCGGTGCCATTAGCGTGGATGTCGATCTGGTCGCGATAGGTTCCGGCGGCCATCCTGATGACGGTGCCGGGGTGGGCGCGGTCGACGGCCGCAGTGAGTTCGTCAACGGTGTGCACCGTCGTCGTGGCGGCGGGGCAGTCGGCGTAGCGGTGCACGGCCGGCGACGGCGCGAGTGCAGGGACCGGTGCTGGTGCTGGTGCTGGGCTGGTCGCGGCATTCACCACAAAGGCGTCCACGATGCTATTGGTACCGCTCGCGCGTGCGTCACGCTTGCCGGTGCCACTGATCTTGATGGTGTGGGTACCGCTCGAGAGGGTCGTCGTGCGGAACACGGTCTTCTGGTGCACGGTTCGCGCGGAGTATGCGTTCACCGTCGCAACGACCGTGCCGTCGATCGACACGGTGCTCTTTCCTGAACTTTTCGTGGTGCGCGTGATGAAAGCGACGCTTGTTCCCGTGAACGTCGTTGATGCGCTGCCGGCGCTGGACTGGAACCGCACGGATCCACCGCGATCGGCGGTGTTGCGCGTGCTGCGCCAGGAGCCGGTATAGCTGATCTTTGCCGAGGAGCTGTCGATGACTGTGCGTTGGGGGGCGGCAGCGGCATCGCCGCCCGGGCTGGGGATGGCCAGGGAGGCGAGAACGGCAACGATGACGACAGTGCAAGCGGCAACGGCGATTGCGGTGTGGCGGGCGGATGCGCGTGGGTGGAAAATGCGGGAAACGGGTTTGCGGGGGTGACCGATACCAAGAAAGAACACGGTCGGATCCTCTCGAGTCGAGGTCGCGGACGGACAGGTGTCGCGGGTGGGAATTCTCCTGAGTGCCGGTTGCTGGCTTGGTCGTTACGAGATGCGACGCGTATTCAGTGTTCGAAGACCGAGATCGTAGGGAACTGTTCGGGTTGAACTTCGAGGTCAGCCTATCGAGAGTCAAAGTCGAATCCGTTTCACCTTCCTGTGAAAATGCTTAAAATCACATGAAAGATTCTGGGATTATCCCGGTCGCTGTTGTGGGTCTGGGCGCGCCTCGTCACCGCCGATGAGTTTCAACCCGACCCAGGTCAGGCGACACCCCGCTCGGCTGTGAGGCGCAGCACCCGACGATGCAGCGGAACACTCAGCTTTGCCGTGCCGGCCAGCACCAGCCGCCTCCAATCGCGACGGCGCGCGGCTAGCAATATGAGCCGCCAGGTCAGGCGGGAACGCAGCTCGGAGACAATCTCGTCCCGTTCGTCGGCATCGTACGGGCCGGTCAGCGCGTCCTTCAGCCCGGAGAGCAGCACGTAGCGCAGACGAAAGTAGCCGTACGAGTTAGAACCGATGATGCGGGTATCCAGGGTGATAGCCGCGTTCGTGACGGCCTGCTCGACCAGCAGGAGAGACTCGGCCCGGCGCGACCCTGAGCGGATGATCGACCCACCGCGCACGACATAGGAATAGAGCGAGTCGCTGATGAACGCCACATGATCGGCCGCAGCGAGTAATTGGGCCACCATGGCCAGGTCGGAGTGCACCCGGGTCGGGGTGAACTCGATCTCGCGGGTAAGAGAACGGCGGAACAATTTGTTCCAGAGGTGCCCGGTCAGCTCGCCATCGAGCAGGAGGACAAAAGCCTGTGCGCCCGTGATCGGCTTGTTCAGAAGAGGCGCAACCAACGGGCGGCGCCGGCCGGGGTAGACATACGCCGCACCGCAGACGATCACGTCGGCGCCCGTAGACCTGGCCGCCGCCACGAGTTTCTCCAGCGCAGAGTCAGCCCACTCGTCGTCACAATCAACGAACCACAGAAACTCGCCCCGACTCTCGGCCACCGCCCGCGCCCGCGCCCGCGCGACACCGCCATTTTGTTCCTCGCGAAAGTAATGCACATCGGCGTTTGCCGCAGCCGCCCGCGCGCCGATGGTAGCCGTCGTATCCGTTGAGCCGTCGTCGACCACGATGATCTCGAAATCGTCCATGGTCTGGCCGAGGAGTCGTTCAATGGCGCTCTCCAGAAACTTGGCGGCGTTGTAGGCCGGCACGATGATGCTGACAACCGGTGAGCCCGCGGCGTGTGCCCCGGTCATGCGGTGAGCTTTCCAATGGAGCGGGTCAGCTCCCGTAGGGAAGCGCGCGCCTCGACGACGTGGCGCAGAATCGGCTCCCGGCGGCTGAGGACGTCGCGAGCCCGGCGCTCGAATGCCGCGGGGTCGGGTAGCGTCCAGCCGATCGTGGCGCCTTTGATACCGACCGCGTCGAGGGTGCGAGCCGCCTTCGACGGGCCAGCATCGGCGATCACGAGCGGCAGCGCACCCTCGGTCAGGCCGATCACGGCAGCGTGTAGTCGGTCGGTCACTACGAGCAGTGACCGCTGGTAGACCGCCCGTAGTTTCTGCTCCTGAGCGAGATGGTCTGGACCGTCCCAGACCATGGCCGTGCCGCCGAGCTTGTCGGCCAGTTCCTCGGCAAGTGGCCCGTCTCGTTCGATCTGCGACACCGCCACGATCTCGAGTTCGAGGGTATCGGCCAGGCCGCGCAATGCCGCCAGCCACGCATCGTCGGGGTGCCGCCCGTTGTAGCGCACCGATACCGCCAGTAGCGGGCGAGAAGCGGTGGACGCGAGCAGTTCGGCATCTGCTGCCCCCGTAGCAAAGGCCCAGTCGGGAGAGATGCGCCCCAGGCCCATCGCGCAGCGGCTGTAGGCGTCTCGCCAGGCCACGAGGTCGCACAGGCGCAGTGTCGCCGCCACCGGAATGCGCCAGCCCGTCTTCTGCCGCACGCCGAACCCGGCGTGCACGGCGTGCCCGCCGCGCAGACGGTTGAGCGCGAGGTGGGGCGCAAGACGCACGTAGCGCAGGGCATACGACCGCTGCAATTCGATTTCGCCAGCGTTGAACGCGTAAACGGATGCCTCCCGGAGAGTCGACCGCGAAATCTCGCGTCGCCATTCTGCGCTGGTGCGGTACACCCGGTCTTCGTCGTGCAAGCCGAGCCCGCTCAGGTAGAAGTCCGATCGGGCCCCGACGAAAACCTGCAGTTCGCCGGCGCCCCGAAGTGCATCGAGAAAGGCCCGTCGCAGCACGGTATCGCCGACATTGTCAATCTGGCCCATAGCCGAGGCGAAGATTCTCATGCGCGTTCCACGACCCGAAGCAAGACCCGTTCCAGGTCGCTGCCGCTCGCTTCCTCCGAAAAACGAGCCAGCCAGGGTTCGATGTGCTCGAGCGGGAGGTCCACCGCCCGCAGAATGGCGTCGGCAAGGTCCGCCGGATGCGCGGACAGCGCGAGTTCGCCCGTGATGCCGGGCACAATCGCATCCGCTACCCCGAGCGCCCCCGAAACGGCGACCGAGGGATAGCCGGCCGCAGCCGCTTCAACGAGCACGTTGCCAAAACCCTCCCGGCTCGAGGTAAGCAGCGCCACCGAGTTGTCGGCGAAGTGGTCGAACCAGTTTTCGACCCAGCCGCGATGGTGAAAGGCCACGTTCTCCTGCCGAGCCGCGGCCTGTACGTCGTTGAGCAGGGGACCGCCGCCGAACGAGACGACCTCGACGACCACGCCGCGACGGGCGAGCTCGGCGGCGGCCGCGATCGCGAGCAGCGGCCGCTTCTGCGCCACGAGCCGGCAGGCCAGCACAATCTGAATGCCGTTGGCTGATCCTGGGCGGCGTTCGGATCGCGCCACGATCGTGGTTCCCCCCGGCTCGACCAGTTTCGTGCCGTCGTCACCCCCGACCTGGACGTGGGCCGCCGTCGTGCCCAGCCCGCGCCGGGTGCCGCGTAGTTTTGCCGTTGCCGGGTTGGCGACGACGGTGATGCGGTCACCGCGCACTCCGAAAGCGGCGATCATCTCAGCGGCGACCGGATGCGAAATGGCGATCACGTGGTCGGCCCACGGATACAGGCGCTTGGCAAACCAGATTTTCACCCGGTGGGCAAGATTCGATCCGGGCAGCCCGAGCGATACCAGGTTACGTTCACTCACGAGCACACGGGGGCGCAGACGGGCTGGCATCAGCCGGGCAGCGGTCAGCAGCACCAGGTTGGGGTGGGCCTGCAGCGATATCGCCACGTCGGGGTGCCAGTCGAGCAGGCGGCGCCGAAGCGCAGTGGCCTTCTGCAGGTGGCCGCGCTGCCCGGAAAGGGAGGATGACGCCACGCCATCGGGTAGGTATTCCGGCTTCACCGCGGCGGAGGTCAGCACGACAGCCACCTCGTAGCCCTGATCGGCGAGCCAGCCCATCCAGGTGCGGGCCACAAATTCTGCCCCACCACCGTGCAGTGACGGAATCACGAAGAGAATGCGGCGCAGGGCAGGATCGGCGCGCGCATAGTCGGGTGGGGTTTGCGAGGAGAGCGTCATGCGGGACCTTGTCTGTGGGAAGTCGGGCTCGGGGCCGTGAGGGCAGGGGGATAAGAATGCGTGGCATTCGGCAACCCCGAGAAGTTCAGAGCGGCCAGGCGCCGCACTTCGGGCAGCCGCGCAGCCAAACGGTCGCGATACCTCTTCCGATCGGCCAGCACCGATAACGCCACCGGAATCATGCGTCGAGCCAGGCCGGCGCCCGGCTCGATGCACAGTTCCTGTGTGTCAAAGAGTCGCATCATGCCCGCGACCTTGCCCTGGGTGGATAGCGCAACGGCAGGAACCTCGTGGAACATGGCCTGCACGGCGAGGTGCATGCGCCCGGTCAGTACGATTTCGGCGCCGGCACACAGCCCGCGCACTTCGGCCGGGGTGAGCAACCGGTTCACCAGTATCACCTCGTCCGTAATGGGCAGACGATCGAACACGGCCCGGCAGGCGGCCATGTCGTCGCCGCTGGTGCGCATGACGTGTGGCAGCAGCACGACCTGAAGCCCCGCCTCCAGGAGTGCCGTTACGATCCGGGCGTACTCTGTGGTCTGGTCGAAACTGCGGCCGACCAGTGCGCTAGCGTTCACGACGGCATAGCGGGCCGGCGTGGCTCCGAGATATTCCGTTTTGGCGAGGGCGCAGCTGGTCCGGGCAGCGAACACGGCGTCGGCGACGTCGACCACGGTGTGGAATCGATCGGTACGGGCGCGCTCGCTGGAGGTGGGGTCGCGCAGTTGTAACCGCGTTCCCATTCGCCCGGCCCGGGCGAGCGACCGGCGCACCCCCACGTTGGCGTGGCCGTTCCAGCTGAAGCCGAGGATGCGCGCTTGCACGCCGACGCTGCGCGCGAGGCTCGCGACATCCGCTCGCCGGGCGGAGGCACGCACGCTATACGCGCCGTCCATGATGTCCGCGCCAATCACGGTCAGGGACAGGGCGCGGCCGAGTATGGGGGCCAGCATCGCCATGGCCTGCCGGTGTACCCGCCCTTTTCCGTAGATCAGGTGCGGAATCGGGACGAGTTGCGCCCGCCAGGCGTGCTGCGACGGAATCTGTACGTCGGTCGGCCGCCGCACGAGCACCTGAACTCGTCCCGTCACATTTTCGAGAAAGGCTTCGATCATGGCCTGGTCGCCGATATTGCCCTCCCCGGGTGGGGCGACGAGCACGTGAGCCTGCTCACTGCGCGGATCGAACGGGCGCATCCGGTTGGTCGCGCGTCTCAGGGCGGCACGATCGCGCAGGAAGGGCAGGGTGGATGCCGCGGCCAGGCCGTGCACCACCCGGTCCAGCCGGCGGATGATGCGCAAGCGTGTGCGCCCTGCTTTTTGGGCAAGGGAGGAGGCAGGCGCCGGGCGCTCGGTGTCAACGGTCGCGCCGACGGGGCCCTCTTTCGACGACTTCGCGGAGCGCAGAAAGCTGCGGGCCTGGGTGATCCCGCGCACATCCCGGCGAAAGGTCGGCCAGATCAGCATGACGAAGCCGATCGCCGCGAGCAAGGCGATCCCGCCGAGGGCGACGCGCGCGAATGGCAGGTCGATCGGGATCCACTGCACGGACGTCCAGCTGATTCCGGTCGCGAAACCGTAGCCGAGGACAGCGCGCGCGCCGGCTTGGAACATCGATCGTGCGGGAGCATTCGTAACCCGGCTGATCCACCACAGGCCGATCGGCCAGATCAGCGCGACGCCGATCGAGTACCCGGCAGCGACGCCGTAAACGCCCCAGAGTGAGCCGACCAGCACGAACACCACCAGCAGGGGCCGGGTGGTGAGGGCGAAATACAGGTTCTGCTTGGTGGCACCCTTCGACAGGAACACCCAGTAGGTCGCATAGGCAGCAGCCTCGAAGAACCCGGCAATAGCGAGAATTTGAAAGATCGGAGCCGAACCGAGCCAGCGGCTGCCGAGGGCGATGCTGATGATCGGCAGGGCCTGGGCGCAGGAGAAAGCGAGCACAATGGTGACCGTGTGCAGCATGATGGTCTGCCCGAGCAGAATGAACCGGTCGTACTTGGGTTGGTCGTCCTGCAAGCGGGCCAGCACCGGCAGGGCCACCCGGGTGGACGGACCGTTGATCTGGTTGAGCGGCAGCAGTAGTAGCTGGAAGGCCCGGTTATACAGGCCGAGCGGTCCGGCACCGAGCGTGGCGCCGATCACAATCGTGTCGGTGTTGCGGCTGGCATAGCCGAGCAGCTGCGTGCCGGCCAGGTTCGACCCGAAAACGATCAGGTGACGCATGGGCGCGGTGCGGTGATACCAGCCGGGAAACCAGTTGGTGACCGGAACGAGAATGATGATGGTCAGAATACCCTGGCTGATCTGCTGTCCAGCAAGAGCCCAGTAGCCGAAACCGTTCAGCGCCATCACGATGCCAACCGCGAGAGCGCCGGCCTGTGCACCGATTTCCGACCCGGCCAGGGCGACAAAGTGAAAATTGCGGTTGAGATCAGCACGAAACTGGGTGGCGAGGCCGTTGAGCAGAAACGTCCCGGCGAGCACCTGGGTGAGCAGCACGAGTCGATCGTCGCCGTACAGGGTGGCGATGAGGGGACTGCACAGCACCGCGAGCAGCATGAGAGCAAGCCCGATCACGCTGTTGATCCAGAACAGGTTGTCTTTTTGGTGCCGGGTCAGGTCGCGCACCTGAATGGCCGCCGACGACAGCCCGAAGTTGCGCAGCACCTCGCCGACCCCGATGATCGCAGCGACCGAGGCGACCAGCCCGTAGTCGCTCGGGTCGAGCAGTCGGCCGAGCACGACGATGCCGCCGAGCTGCACGCCGATGCGAATGAGCTGGCCGACCAGGGTGGTCGAGGCGCCCCGCCCCGCGGTGCGGCCGAGACCCGCCGTCGAGCGAGGCTTCTCGGGAATGTCGGCAACATCGGGGACGTCGGGAATGTCCGGGGGATGAGGCGGCATCGGCGCGGTCAACGGGTATTCCGCCCAGCGCGGACCGTGCGCCCGGTCAGCTGTAAGGCACGCAGATAGGTTTGATAACTTTGCAGGCCGAGCGTTTTCCAATCCCGTCCGGAGAGTTGTGGGCGCCGGTGGGCACCGGCGGCGCGCATCCGCTTGAGGGTGTCGCAGAGAATCTCGGGTGTGAGCTCGCCGTCATAGAGGTAAATCCAGTCGGGCCCGACTTCGTCGGCCAGGGCGAGGTTCGACGGCGTCGACGGCACGAGCACCGGTCGATCGAGCGAGAGTGCTACGAGCAACACGCCTGAATTGTGCATTTCGCGATAGGGCAGGACAACCAGCTCGGCCAATCCGACCTCAGCCACCAATTCTTCGTCGGAGACGAAGCGCAACACCGAGCTGATGCGCGGATCCTGCGCGGCCTCGGTGCTGATGACTGTTTCGAGCCCGCTTGATGGTCTTCCGACTATGCGCAGGGTCAGATCAGGGACCGGCAGTGCCCGGAATACCTGCAGCAGCGTTTCAACCCCCTTGTACGGCCGAATCAGGCCGAAATAGAGGATGCGCCCTGACACCGATTCGGGCAGCGTCATGCCGCTGAAACGGTCGCGATAGTGCCCGTGCAAAATGGTGACCGCCCGAGACTCGGGTTCAACCGGTGTGGTCGGGTTGAGACGAATTACGAGTGCGGTACGGGCGTCGAGTGCGTTCAGCGCGCGCGTTTCAGCGCCAGCGCCTGCTTCGTGCGGGGTCAGGTTGTGTGCGGTGCGCACAATAGGGATGCGCTGCATTCGCACGCGCAGCAGTAGCGCGTACAGCGCGCCGCGACGCAGCCGAGCCTTGAGCGGTCGCGGGGCGCGAATGAGCAGTTCCGGCCAGTGCACGTGCAGTATGTCATAGCGGCCGAGCAGCGCAGTGCGCCAGGAAAAGAATCGCATGGTCACGGCAGCCGGTGCGCCGTCGACCACTTGATTGACGTACCGCGTGGTGCCGTCCGGCGGACTCAGCGATTGCAACACGGTGATATTCTTCGCGCCTGTGGTAATCACGCCCATACCCCTCACGGACCGGTGAGAACCGGCATTAACTGAGAATCTGTCGGTTTAGCGTAGCGTGCGAGCCGTCCCTGCGTTAGAGCCTCGCGTACCCCCGTTTGGGGAGCCGGATACCCTCCGCGCGCTCGGCGCACGGCCGGGTTCGTGCGGGCCAGCGGCATCCGCTCGCGTCGGATTCAGGGCCAGGATGAGCAGGCAGCCAAGCAGTAGGTGCATCGGGCGCAGGGCGTCAATAGCGTTGAAGCCGGCGATACATACGGTGTACGCCAGGAGCGCAGCTGCCGCGCCGACGGCTCGGCGCGACAGCGCGTGAGCGACGGCCGAGCCGATCATGAGCAGGAACAGTACGACACCGGGCAGACCGATGCTGATCAACAGTTGCAATAGTGAATTCTCGATGGTGACGTCGTTGAACAGTCGCCCGGTGATGCCAGAGGTGCCGGGGCCCGACCCGATCCAGCCGGTGAGGTTGGCCGCCTGCACGGACACCCAGACACCGAGGTCGCGGGCCTGCGACGACAGTTCGGCTTCGATCGAGTTGTTGCGGGCAGTGAACGCATCGAACTGGAACAATCCCACGACCGCGACGACCATGAGCATGGCGAGCAAAGCGAATTTTCCCCAGTGCTTCTCTCCCCGCAGAAGGAGCGAGACCGTGTACGCGAAGCCGACAGCGATTGCCGCGGCGAGAATGGCGCCGCGCGAGACGGTCGCGACGAGGCCCAGACCGCTGAAAACGGCCGCGGCCAGGGCGGGCTTGGAACTCTCCTGCAGCCAGATGCCAATGGCGAGTGCGCAAGCTACGGCAAGGAATAGGGCGGCGAAGAGCGGATGCCCAAACGATGCGTCGGCCCGATACACCGACCAGTGTTGATGGTCGCTGAGGCCGAGCGCCGTGAACAGGGTGCCCCAGATCGGATTGAAGCGCAGCACGCTTTCGACGACGGCGTAGGCACCGAGCCAGGCGCCGAGCAGTAGCCAGGTGCGGCGAATCCAGTACGCCTCCCGAGTGCTGGTGCCAATACACAGGGGCAGTAGAACGGCGGCGCTGAAGCTGATCATCCAGCCGAGGCTCGCCTGCAGATCGGTCGTACGCGCGAGGGTGAACAGTGTCCAGACCAGAAAGATCAGGGCGAAGTAGCGGGTGGCTGACCGAAAGGGGCTGGGTGGCGTCGCGGGCTGGGCATCTGTTTTCGTTGGGAGCAGGCGACGCACTGCCCAGATCACGATAATCATGGTGGTCAGCGGCAGGGCGCCGATCGGGCCGTCCTGCGGTAGGACGCGGGCCGGAACCAGTGCGAACGTGACCAGTGCAACCGCGGGAAGGATATGCACCGGCAAGAGGAGCAGGGTGGCAGCGGCGGCGAAGGCGAGCAGCGTCAGCGGAATCAGAATGATGCCGACGGTGGTGATGAATCGCGGCAGAACCACGCTCGCCACAATGACGAGAAGGGCGGAGAACGCAATCAAAACGACCGGCGTGCTTCGCAATCGGCGCAGAGTGGAATCGAACATCGGCCGCCTTGGGTTGTCGTGGCGCAGGGATGGATCGGGTGTCGCGCTGCGCTAGTGGAATAGCCGCAACGATAACACGTGAATTTTCCTCAGCGCCAGCGCGGCCGCTCGAAAACCGATACTTTGAGCGGGTCGCTGAAAGCCTGAACCACCAAAGAAGTGGAGTTTTACGGTGAAATTGTCCCGTCTTACCTATAGATTTCAGCGAAGCACCCGGGGCCGGGTTTACGCCATGCGTGCCCTGGGCGTGCAGATCGGCGCCGGATGCCGCATCCTCTCCGACATAATCACGTCGGAGCCGTGGCTCATCTCCGTTGGTGACCGCGTGACGATCAGTTCTGGCGTGACATTCATCACCCATGACGGATCCGGCTGGCTCTACCGGGATGAGCGCGGGCGCCGCTACCGCTTTGCGCCGATTCGGGTAGGCTCCGATGTCTTCATCGGCGCCGGTGTCACCGTGCTGCCGGGCGTGCAAATCGGCGACCGGTGTGTGGTCGGAGCAGGGTCGGTGGTCACAGCATCCGTGCCGGACGGCACCATCGTGGCCGGCGTTCCGGCCCGGCCGATCAAGGACTGGCCCGAGTTCCACGCGGGGCTTGCCGCGTGGCCGGCCGCGGCTGACATGGTCGGCGAAACGTACCGCCAGCGGGTCGACTCAATCGCCGAGGGGTTTCAGGTCAACAAGCCGGCGTAATCCACGCCTTGACGAAACCGGCGCTCTGGTAGACGAACTGGTAGGCCCATTTCAGCGGATCCATCAGCTGCCGGGCGCCGACCACAGCGAGGGAACCGGCGTAGCACCGGCCGATCTGCATCCGGGCTCGGCTCACGTGGTAGCTCGAGGTGACCACGATCACCCGATTCCATCCTTGGACGGTCGCGAACGCGGCAATCGCTTCGGCTTCACCGCGGGTCGTGGTCGGGTGCGCGTCGAAGCACTGCACTGTGATCATCGTGCCAGGCACCGGAACGGCTCGCGCGCAGAGATGTGCCGGGCGAGTATCACCGCCGAATGCGTCTGAGATGAAAATCTGGCCGCTGTATCCGGATTCGGCGAGATCCACGGCCTTCGCAACGACGGCTGCGCTGCCGAGTCCTCCAAGAACGACGATCGCGTCGGCCGGGGCTGCCGGGTCCTCGCGGGGAAACATGACGATTCGACTCGTGACGGCCAGGAGCCCCACGATCAGCAGCGCCAAGCCGGTGAGTACGACCAGCACGCGCTGTCGCCGGCGAGCTCGTCTCAATCGCTTCGTGGCAGCATCCGCTCTGGGGATTCTGCCGCCTCGGCCGAAGTGGACGCCGCCGCTTTCGCCGTTACGTTCTCCGCGGGAGCGCGACCGGAGAACCAGGCCGGCACAGCGAATCCGTAGCGCAGCACCGGCCGGTCACGCACAAGGTGCCAGAAAGCCAGGGCGGCGGCGACCGCGCCACCGGCGACGAGCAGGGGCAGCACCGGGCCGAGGCGGTCGAGCCAGGTCTGGCCGCAGGCGAGCAGCAGCAGGCTGGTCAAGGCCGAGACGAACAAAACGTGCACGACGTAGATCGGCAGGGTGTTGCGGCCGACGTAGGTCAACCAGTCGAACGCCCGGAACCCCACCAGAAACCGGGCCACGAGGAGACCGGCACCGAGGGCCAGCAGGCTCACCAGCGCGAGGGCGCCCGTAATGAACGGTACCCGGGCGTCGACGATGAGAATCACGCCGGCCAGAACCAGGAAGGTTGCGCCGAAACCGAGGCCGAGCCAGAGGGCGCCTAACTGGCTGGGCCGATTGACGAAGGTCAGGATCCGCTCGCGCAGGTAGCAGCCGAGAAGGAAGAACACGAAGTATCGGCCGATGCCGTTCCAGGCGATGTTACCGGTGTCAGCGCGAGCGAAGAACAATACCGACAGCACGGCAGCAACGCCGATTTGCACCCGCCAGTCGATGTGATTTCGCATAAGTTTTGAGGCAATGAAGAACAGGGAGAGGGCGTAAAGAAACCATAGGCCGTTGCTGGGTCGCAGCGGGGCGAGCAGCAGATCGACCGGGTTGGTCTCGTCAAAGCCCGCGGGGTTTGGCAGCAGGGAGAAATAGCCGAAGCGGATGACTGTCCACAGCAGCAGTGCCCAGACCAGCAGGCTCAGTCGGGTGCGCCAGAGAGTGGGCCAGGTACGTGTGATGATCGACGCGGCGAACAGGCCGGAGGCGAGAAAGAACAGGGGCATGCGAAATACGATAAAGACGAGGTTGATCTTGTTCCATATGTCGGGGGCCAGGCCGGAAAGAACCGTCCACTGCACCGCGTGGGCCAGGGCGACGAGCGAAATCGCAATGCCCTTCGCGCCGTCGACCCAGTCGACCCTGGTGCGATCGATCTCGCTGCCCACTGGTACCTCCCTATCAGACCGACCACTGCGCGAAGGTTTTGATCATGTCGGTGTGGGCAAAGCCCGGCGTCTCGTGGCCGAGCGTGTGGTACATCACTTGGGTATCGGCGGCGACCGGCTTGATCTTATTGATCAGGGCGAGGCCGTTTCTGCTCGGCACAACGACGTTATCGGGGTGGGCATCATCGGAGACGAGCACCTTGACGCGGCTGTTGGTCCACGGGGTTGCGCTGATGCGAGCGGGGTTGGTTGCTTTGATCAGGGTGGGGTCGTTGCCGTAGGCGTCTCCGACGCGCGCCTGGTTCTTGGTGTCGTAGGCGTAGAGCCACTCGTTGTCATAGAGCCCGTTCACCATGTACAGGCCGCGGATGTATGGGATGAGCTTCTTGCCGTAGGTGTAGCAGCCGAGCGATCCGCCAAAGGAGGTGGCGCGCAGAAAATTGCGCCGCACGGTGTAGAGCGCGCTCAGGTAGGTCCACGCATTCTTCTGCGCCGTCGTGGCGATGGAGTTGGTGTACTGGGTGCCACCGGCGTTGATACAAATGGCGATGGTGTTCTGATCGACAACCAGCTCACCGGGATACTTGTACCCGCCGTTGAGCGCGTTGTGCGAGCTGGATGCTGCATGGTAGAACCAGACGGCACCGACGGCGCTCGCCGAGTTCATCGAGATCGTCTGCGGAATAAACAGGCGGGCCCGATCACCGCCGATGTCCACTTCAATATTGTCGTAGAGCTTTCTACCCTTCTGGGTGAGCACGTTGGAGAGGCGCGACACCTCTCCCGGCAGTTTCGGGGCGGTGGCAGCAAACGCATCGGGTGCACCGAGCGCACTGAAACCGAGTGTGGCTGCACCAGCCGTTGACAAAGTGAGAAATCCTCTGCGATCCATGCTGAAAAAGTTAGCAGAGTGAATCGCTGAGGTCCAATGCGAAAGTTATCGAAGTTGGATTGTGCGGCGTAAGGGGCGCGGCCCCAGAGTGAGACGAAGCACGATCAGTGCCAGAACCGTGCCGAATACCGCTCCAAGAGTGTTGGCCACGATGTCGTTGACGGTCGCGAAACGTTCGGGCAGAAAAACGAGCTGGCCGAGCTCGATCATGGCGCTGATCAGGGCGCCGATCACCGGGCCAAGCCACCAGCGCCGCGCCCCGGCAAGCATCACGGCAAGCAGGCCGATAGGAATGAACAGCGCGATGTTGGCGGTGAACTCAATGACGTCGTAGCCAAACCGATTCGGCATCCCGTGCCCGTGTAACCAGGTCACGAAAGCCCCGATCGACCCGTGCACGTTCCGGTCGACGGGCGTAGGCCAGAATGCGATCAGAGTGAGAATGACGAGGTAGGCCAGCATGACCCACAGGGCGCAGCCACGCAGCCACCTGTGTCGACGTCGTTGAATCGCGGTCACGACAACTCCTGGTTACTAATCGGTCCTGCACTTCTCGGCGGCTGCGGTCACGCTTCGCGACGAAGACTTCCCAAGCGCCAAAAGCTACCACGAGCAGTACGCCGGCAGCGAGGGTGAGGAAAGTCCAGAGTGGCCAGCCCTGATCCTGGCCCTCAATCAGAGGAACCAGGAAGGCGACCAGGCCGGCTGCCGACAGCGTCATACGACACAACCCCCCACTCGATTGGAGTGGGGGGTTGTGTTGTACTTTCGGCCATTAGTATCTACTGCGGTCGGGGTAACAGGATTTGAACCTGCGACCTCGTCGTCCCGAACGACGCGCGCTACCAAGCTGCGCCATACCCCGATGGCCCGTGGGCCTCACTCAGTATAGGCGCTCACACCCTCCCGCGACGAATTGAGTCGGCAGTTAGGCGGAGGTGAGGGTGAGCAGCGTCGCCTCGGGCGGGCAGGCGAAGCGTACGGGCGCATAAATGGAGGTTCCGAGGCCGGCCGAGACGTTCAGGAATGCCGTACGCAAGCCGTGGTTCCACAGGCTCAGGCCCTTGACCTGGCGCCGCGGAATATCGCAGTTGGTCACGAGCGCGCCGACACCCGGCACGCAGACCTGGCCGCCGTGGGTGTGGCCGGCCAGAATCAATTGGGCGCCATGGTTCACAAAAGAGTTCAGTACCCGCTGGTAGGGCGCGTGAGCGACACCGACGGTGAGTGTGGACCGCGGGGCCGCGGCTTCTTCAGGGTCGGGCCAGACATCGTCGCCGAGCGGATCGTTGGCCCGCAGGTCGTCGATCGCACGCGTGATCAGGTCGAGCCGGTCCCGCCCAATGTGCGGGTCGTCGACGCCGAAGAACTCCACGTGGGTGTCTTTCAAATCAAGAGAGTCTGCGGCGTTGTTGATGTCCGTCCAACCGAGATCGGCGAACACCCGGCGCAGCGCATCGGTGTCGAGCTCTTCCCGGCGAACGGTGCGTCGGCTCGACGGCCCACCGAAGTACGTGAACGGGTTCTTCAACTGCGGTCCGACGTAATCGTTGGAGCCGTTGACGAAGACGCCGGGAATACCCCGGAATGGTGCGAGGGCATACTCGATGCCGCGAACACCGTCTTCGTGACCGAGGTTGTCACCGGTATCGACGACGAGGTCGGGCTTCAGGGAAGCGAGGCTGCGGACCCACTCCTGCTTGTTCTTCTGCCATGGAGCCATGTGCAGGTCGGAGAGGTGCAGCACTCGAATAGATGTCGACCCCGGCGCGAGCACCGGAACGTTCACCTCACGCAGCGTGAATCGGTTCCGCTCCACGAGCGCGCCCCAGGCGAAGGCGGTCAGGCCGACCGCGCCCGCCGACGCCAGCAACGCGCCGACGAGTCGTCCGCCCTCGCCGAGGGGGCGAAGCGCGGTCATTCGTTCTGGCCGTTATTGCTGCCATTGTCCTGACCGGGGGCGGGGGCGGGGGCAGGCGCGGTGTACTTGCCGATGACGATGGTCACGGCGTCGCCGGAGCGGCTGGCCGTTCCCTCGCCCGGCTGGATAGCCATGACCTTACCGTCCTGTGCCTTGTTCGTCGTTGGCTGTTCAGTCTTGGCCACGGTGAAATTGAAGGGGGCGCCGGTCAGCGTACTGCGCGCATCCGCTTCGTTCTTGCCGATCACTGAGGGGATCGTCACGCCCGTGCCATCGCTCGAGCGCACTGTGACGGTGGCACCGCGAGTGGATGCCGACCCTCCGGCCGGATCGGTACTGGCCACGGTTCCGGCCGGCAGTTCTGAGCTGGTCGCACCACCGTCGACGAAGAAGAACCCGGCCGCCTCGAGAGTGGACTTCGCTTCCGCCATCGACTTGCCGCGCACGTCCGGTACCGGGACGGCCACCGCGTTGATCACGTTGGACGAGGCTTCTGGAAAGGCGTCTCCGCCGTACTTGGCATTGGCGACACTCATGACATCGGGCCAAACATAGTGGCGGACGTCGGCTGCACGGACGCTGTTGAACTTAGTGAAGCGCTGATTCTTGAACGGGCCATCCACGTTGACCACGCCGACAACGGTGGCAACCTTGCTGCTGGCACCGCTCATCCAGGTGTCTTTGGCCTCATCAGTGGTTCCGGTCTTGCCGATGATCGGTTCCCGGGGCGAGGTGCGCACGCCTGAGAGGGCGGCTGTTCCCCCGCCGGTCGTCGTGGTCGCCATGGCGTACTGCATTCCGGCGGCCACCTCCGGGGAGACTGACTGCGTGCAGGTGGACTTGGGGATCGGCAGCTCGGCTCCGTCAGAACCGATCATGCTGCGAATGACAATGGGGGTGCAGGTCATGCCGTTGTTGGCGATGCCGGCGAACGCCACGGCCATACTGAGCGGGGCGACGTAGTTTGTGCCGATGACCGATGACGCATTCTGGCCGAGCGCGCCGCCATCTGCTGCGTGCACGCCGAAGGCCTCAGCGGTTTTCTTGATGCCGCACAGGTCGAGCTTCTTGGCCATGCCGATGAAGCCGGTGTTGATCGATCGGGTGGTCGAGCGCAGCGCCGATTCATTGGGGCCGCCCTCGCCGCCATCGTTGCCCGGGCTGAACTTCGTGCCGTAATTCTGAGGCCCGAGGCAGCTGTCCTGGAATGTTCCCCAGTTCGCCTTGACTCGTGAGTCAACCCGTTCAGTCAGGGCGTGCCCCTCTTTGAGCCACTCGGCCAAGGTGAAGACCTTGTACGTTGAACCGGGCTGAAAACCACTGGAACCGCCCGTAGCGCGGTCGGTGTTGTAGTTGATGCTCGTGAAGTTGCTGCCGGCGGGCTGCTCCACCTGGCTGTAGTCCTTGTTCTGCGCCATGGCGAGCACTTCACCAGTGCCCACCTTGACACTTGAGACGACCCCGCCAACATCCCAGCCGGGATAGGTCTTGGGGACGTACTTGTTCAGGGAAGTCTCCGCGGCACTCTGCAGTTCGAGGTCGAGTGTCGTGTACACGTTGAACCCGCCGCGCTTGAAGTTAGCGAGGCGCGTGTCAGCATCCGCTCCGAAGGTGGGATCGGACTTCAGAATCTTGGTGACGTAGTCACAGAAGTAGGCGCTGCCTCCGGCGGTCTGGCAGCCGGTGCTCGGCACGGTGATCACGGGCTCGATCGGCGCTGCGATGGCGGCGTCGTAGTCGACCTGGGTGATCTTGTCGTATGTGAGCATTTCGTTGAGGATGTAGTCGCGGCGATCCTTGTTGGCGGCATAGCCATTGGCCGCGCCGTTGGTCTCGCTGTCGGGACGATCGAGCTGAAACTTGACCGGGTTGTTCACGATCGCCACGAGGCTCGCAGCCTGCGGCAGCGTCAGGTTGAGCGCTGTCGTGTTGAAGTAATAGCTTGCAGCGGCTTCGATGCCGTACACCGATCCGCCGTAGCCGGCGATGTTCAGGTAGCCGCGAAGGATGTCTACTTTTTCGTACTTTTTCTCAAGGCCGATGGCCAGGCGCATCTCGCGCAGCTTGCGGTCAGCGGTGGGCTTGGTGGCATCGGCGTAACATGACTTCGCCTCGTCGGCGTCGGGCATTACCGCGCACTTTTGAATCAGCACGTTCTTGACGTACTGCTGGGTGATCGAGGAGCCACCACGGGTGTCGCCGCCGGCCATGGTCTGCACTGCACCGTTGAAGCTGGACTGGATGTCTACGCCGCCGTGCTCCATGAATCGCGGGTCTTCACCGGCGATCGCAGCATCCTTGGCGAACTGGCTGATCGCGTCGGACGCGACATCGACTCGGTTCTGCTCGTAAAACGAGGCCAGGAGCACGCGCGTACCGACCGGATCCTCCGCGTTGGTTGACGCGTAGATGTTGCTCTTCTGGGAGAGCCGATCGATGGAGAGGTACTCCGGCAGGCTGTCGAACACGTTGATGGTGTTCGTAGCGGCCATGCCGGACAGGGCAACGGCTGGGGCGACGGCGGCGGTCACGAGAATACCGGCAACGGCACTCATCCCGACGAGTCCCAGGAACCCCCCCAGAGCCCCGCTCACGGTTCGATTTTTGGCAGACATAGAATTGAGCGTAAGCGACAAATCTGAATGCCCGCCTCAATAGGAGTCACATGCCCGTCTGGGAATACCTCACAACGCCGTTGATGATCCACAACACGGCCGCCATTTTGAACAACTGGGGCTCTGACGGGTGGGAGCTCGTGCAGGTCGTAACCGGCCCTGAAGGTGGCCTGGTTGCGTATCTGAAACGCCCGCTCGCCCCCAAGGAAGACGCATAATTATGTCGCATATCGAAGCACGCCTGGCCGAACTGGGTCTGGTCCTTCCAAGCGTCGTGCCACCGGTCGCCGCGTATCTGCCCGCCGTGATCAGTAACGGTTTCGTCTACACCGCCGGCCAGTTGCCCATGGTCTCTGGCGCGCTGCCGGCCATCGGTAAGGTCGGTGACGGCGACGGCCTCGTTCCGGCCGCTGACGCCCAGGAGTACGCCCGCACCTGCGCGCTCAACGGCCTCGCCGCCATCAAGAGCGTGATCGGCTCGCTCGACCGCATCACCCAGGTGATCAAGGTCACGGGCTTCGTCGCCTCCGACCCTGCGTTCACCGGTCAGCCGAGCGTCGTCAACGGAGCCTCTGACGTGCTCGTTGAGATTTTCGGAGACATCGGCCGCCACGCCCGTTCCGCCGTCGGCGTTGCGGTGCTGCCGCTTGACGCCCCGGTCGAGGTCGAGCTCATTGTTGCGTTCGCGTAGCTGACCCGCGCCTACTGGCGGTTCGCGAGCCGGGACATCCGCTCTGAAACGGATGCCCCGGCTCGCGTGCCATGGACCTGCGCCGGTTGCTCGACAAATCGGGTCATCAGCTGGGCGACGACCAGGCTGAGCGGCACCGACACGAGAGCGCCAAGCCACCAGCGGCCGGGTCCGGCGAGCACTGCCAAGGCCACCACAATGGGAAAGTGCGCGAGGTACAGGCTGAAGCTGATGGATCCCAGCCAGTCGAGTGCTCGGCGCGTCCGCGGCGCACGAACCCGGCCGCGCTCCGACACCGAGGCGGGCCAGAAAGCCACCGTTGCCACGATCATAAACGCCCCGGTTACCCGCAGCGAGAGAGTGACGTCGTTCCACACTCCGCTGGCCAGCGGGCGCAGCATCCAGTAGGCCACGAGCAGAGACGGGCCGAGCGCGGTCAGCGTGCACCCGAGTACTCGTCCGTTGGCGCTCTCGACCAGGCGGTCGCTGCAGCCTTTCAGTTCGTCATAGTTGGCCGCCAGAAGGGCGCCGAGAGCGAACGGCGGCAGGTACATGAGTGGCTGGGTCGTCGTGACATAGCCGATGCTGGCCAGTGCACACAGCACAGCGACCCAGAGCACAATGCGGCGAATCGGGCTGCTGGCCGGTTTGCGGGTGAACGCTGCGAGGGCTACGAACACCGGAAGCAGCAGGGAGAACCACATTTCCCAGACCAGGGACCACAGCGGCGGATTGATGTCGGGCCGCCGGGTTTCGCCTATCATGCTGATTTCCCGCAGCAGGTTGCCGAGGCCCAGGTCGGGCGTGTCCTGCCGGGCCAGCCAGGGCCCGCCAGCCGCGCCGACTGTGCGCGGCACCAAAACAATCCAGATGACCGCTAGGCCCACCGACACCACGACGGGGACGGTCAAACGGATGATGCGGCGCACGTAATAGGCGCCCCAGTCGTAGCGTGGGCCGGACTCGCGGGCGGCCAGCGGGGAACGCACGAGCACGAAGCCGCTCAGCACAAAGAACACCAGT
Organism: Cryobacterium sp. M15; assembly: GCF_002929675.1. NCBI lineage: Bacteria > Bacillati > Actinomycetota > Actinomycetes > Micrococcales > Microbacteriaceae > Cryobacterium > Cryobacterium sp. M15. The sequence goes on along the minus strand of NZ_PJJW01000041.1, from coordinate 269,186 downwards.
ACGAACTCGGGCCCGGCGAGCAGAACCTTCAGTGGGGACAGCGTGGCCCACCACCCCGCGGAAAAGAGCGTGACGCCGACGCTCGACTCGTAGGCAGCGGCGATCTCCGGCACCGTCATGGACACATGGTGCGCCAGAACGACGAGGGCGGCCACCCCCCGCAGCGCATCGAGGCGACCCAGGCGACCGCGCACGGGTGCCGCTGCTTCGGTCATGCCCACACAGTAGGACCCGTTGCTGGTTTCCGGGCGGAAACGCGCATAACTCCTGCAAAGTGAGAGTTCTGCTCAGAACATCCCCTGCGAAATCGGGGAACTGGCGAACTGCTGCTGGGAATTGCAGGAGTTAGGGTCTCGGGGGCAAGCGTGACGGCCGCCTTGTGCGAATGGAAGACGGCCGTCGTTGGTTGTGCCGGTAGTGGTCGACTATTTTTTCATTTGCGCGGTGATGGTGTTCATCACCATGGTGTCGGCGAGAGTCGTCACGTCGCCGACGTCGCGCCCCTCAGCCGCGTCGCGCAACAGGCGGCGCATGATCTTGCCGGAACGGGTCTTCGGCAGCTCGTCGACGATGTAGATGTCACGCGGGCGGGCAATCGCCCCGATCTGCTGGGCGACGTGGGCTCGCAGAATGCTGACGATGTCCTCGTGCGATGCGATCTCGGCCTGGCTGAACTTGATCACCACGAACGCGACGACCGCCTGGCCAGTGGTCTCGTCGGCGGCACCGACGACGGCGGCTTCAGCCGTGAGTGAATGGGCCACGAGGGATGACTCGATCTCGGCGGTGGAGAGGCGGTGTCCCGAAATGTTCATCACGTCGTCGACGCGGCCCAGCAACCAGATATCACCGTCGTGGTCGAGTCGAGCGCCGTCGCCGGCGAAGTACAGTGGGCCGTCCTTCGCGCCGATGGTGCCCTCAAACTTGTCCCAGTAGGTCTCCTTGAAGCGCTCCGGGTCGCCCCAGATGCCGCGGAGCATCGCCGGCCATGGCTGCGTGACCACGAGGAGCCCGCCGTTTCCATGGCCGACGTGCACGCCGTCGTCATCGAGTACGTCGATCGTGATTCCGGGCACCGGCACCTGTGCCGCGCCCGGCTTTGTCTCGGTGAGCCCCGCGAGGGCCGAAACCATGATCGATCCGGTCTCGGTCTGCCACCAGGTGTCGACAATCGGAGTCAGGCTGCTGCCGATGACCTCGCGGTACCACATCCACGCTTCGGGGTTGATGGGCTCGCCCACCGAGCCGAGCACACGCAGGCTCGACAGGTCGAACTTCTGCGGAATCTGGCGTCCCAGCTTCATGAACGTACGAATGGCGGTCGGTGCTGTATACAGAATCGAGACCTTGTACTTCTCGATGATTTCCCACCAGCGACCGGTGTGCGGAGAATCGGGGGTGCCTTCGTAGAGCACCTGGGTCGCACCATTGGCGAGGGGGCCATACACCACGTAGCTGTGTCCGGTGATCCAGCCGACGTCGGCGGTGCACCAGTAGACATCCGTTTCGGGCTTGAGGTCGAACACGTTCTGGTGGGTGAACGCATTCTGGGTCAGGTAGCCGCCGCTGGTGTGCAGGATGCCCTTGGGTGCGCCGGTCGTGCCCGATGTGTACAGAATGAACAGCGGATTCTCGGCGGGGAAGGCGTCCGCCTCATGCTCGGGAGATGCTGTCTCCATGGCATCGGACCACCAGATGTCGCGGTCGTTCCACTGCACGTCCTGGCCGGTGCGCTTGACCACGAGCACGTTCTTCACCGAGGAGTCGTTGGTCTGCAGGGCGGCGTCGACGGCCGGCTTGAGCGCGCTGATTTTGCCCTTGCGGTAGCCGCCATCGGCCGTGATGACGAGCACGGCGTTGGCGTCATCGATGCGGGAACGCAGGCTCTCAGCGCTGAACCCACCGAAAATGACCGAGTGCACGGCGCCGATGCGGGCGACGGCGAGCATGGAGATGACGGCCTCGGGGATCATCGGCAGGTAAATGGCCACACGGTCACCGGCGGTGACGCCGAGCCCGATCAGCACATTGGCGGCTTTTTTGACCTCGGTAGTCAATTCGGAGTAGGTGTAGCTGCGGGAGTCACCGGGCTCGCCCTCGAAATACAGCGCAACACGGTCGCCGTTGCCGGCGAGAACGTGACGATCGAGGCAGTTGTACGCGACGTTGAGTGCGCCGTCTTCAAACCATTTCGCAAATGGCGGATTGGTCCAGTCGAGAATCTTGGTGAATGGCTTGTGCCAGTGCAGCAGATTACGGGCCTGATCAGCCCAAAACGTGGCCGGGTCCTTCTGCGAGACTGCGTACAGGTCTTGTGTCGCTGTCGTCTGTGCGGCGAACTCGGCAGTGGGCGCGAATCGACGCGATTCGTGCAGGAGGGTGTCAATTTTAACCGTCATATGTGTAATTCGCTCCTTTGCGGTACGTGCATGCAGGACATTGCCAGCTCAACTGAACCCTACCGGTTTCCGGTCAATCTCTGTATACACAAACGAAATACTGAGAAATGAACCCTCGTTTTAGGGTGATTTTGTACCCCCCAGCCGAGTGTCCTCACAAATGAGGACATTGGACTTGCAATCTGGGCACGTCTGCGTAAACTAAACACGTCTGAACGAAAGTTTTGACCGGCACCACGTACGGTTCCCCCCAATCTGCGTGGTGCTAGGCGGCACCTGTTCCCCCCAATAGGTGCCGCCCCTTTTATTTAAGCGATTGAGCAACTCAGCTTGTGGTTGAGGATTCATACTGGTGTAGCTCCTCCCCAGATGCGTCGGCCAACCGGCTGTCCACGGATTGTGCCGAGGAGACTGTCACCGGGCCGGCTCGCCCTACCGTCGAGGCATGGGCCAGCCTTTCGTTGCCGTACCGTCCTACGCCGTGCCGATTTCTCCCGCGCCGGTTTCTGCCGTGCAGTCCTACGCCGTACCGGCATCTGCTGTGCCGTCCTCGACCGCCGTGGACGATCCCTGGGCTGTGCGGTCGAACACTTCACATTCGATCGTTGCACGGCCACCAGCGAATTCCGCTCGGCATCGCACGACGACAACGGATGCCGTTGGCACCGTGCCGCGGGTCGGCGCAGCGGCAGCAGTCTCGGCGGCAGTCTCGGCAGTGGTCAGCAGCGAGCGCCTGGACGTGCGCGCGCTGGGTCCGCTGGCTGACTATGCCTCAGCCCCGAACACCACGGACCTGTTTGTCAACGGGGATTCCGGGCTCTGGATCGACGCCGGACACGGTCTCGCCTTCGTACCGGCCTGGCACCTCGACGAGGCCGAGGTGCGTGAGCTGGCTGTGCGCCTGATCGCACTTGGCGGGCGACACATCGATGAGGCGAGTCCATGCGTCGACGTACGGTTGGCCGATGGGATTCGGGTACACGCCGTGCTTCCGCCGGTATCGAGCACGGGAACACTGCTGTCAATTCGGCTGCCGCACGCTGCCGACCGCAGCCTCAGTGCACTCGCTGACGCCGGCTTGTTTGGCGTGGGCGAGGAATCTGCTGCCCGGTTGAATCGGCTGCGTGCTGCGGTGCACGGCCGTCAAAACCTGCTCATCACCGGTGCCGCAGGGAGTGGAAAGACTACGCTGCTGGCGGCCTTGTTGGGCGAAGCGCCAGCCGACGAGCGCATCGTGGCGATCGAAGACGTGGCGGAGCTGCGCATTCGGCATCCGCACGTTGTGGCCCTTGAGGCCAGGCAGGCCAATTTGGAGGGGGCGGGGCGTATCGGCCTGGAGGCGCTGCTGCGGGAAGCACTGCGTATGCGCCCGGATCGGCTCGTGCTCGGCGAGTGCCGCGGGTCGGAGATTCGCGAGCTGCTCGCCGCACTCAACACCGGGCACGACGGGGGAGCGGGCACGCTGCACGCGAATTCGCTTGAAGACGTTCCGGCCCGACTCGAGGCGCTCGGTTCACTCGCCGGAATGAGCGCTTCGGCAGTTGCTCGGCAGACGGTGAGCGCTATCGGGTTGGTGCTGCACCTGGAACGCACCGACGGGGTGCGCAGGCTTGACGCGGTCGGCCGATTCGCCCTCGATGGCCGTGACCGTCTCTCGATCGAAGCGATCTGATGCTCCGCGATCGATCAGCTACGATTCGGAAAACGGGCGACGATGCGCCGGGCTGATGCGGTACCGCCGATCGAGGAGGTCGCCGCGGTCACGCAACGGCTGGCCGTACTGCTGTCGGCCGGTGTTTCCCCGGTGTCAGCCTGGGGTTATCTGTTACCGGCGCACGACGCGGCTGCGGCTGGAGCGCCTTGTGCCGACCAGCAGAGTGTCGGCTTGCCGCCGGAGCTGGGTAGACGGGTGAGTTCAACTCGTCGGGAGGTCAGAAGAAAGCAGGGGTCCTTGCCCGCGGAGGACGCCGCGGCGGTTCCAGGCGCCGTACCGATCACGCCTCGGGCGGTCGATTCGAAGCACGCGGGCACGGGCACCGCGCCTATCCTTCGTGCTGCAGCGCGCGCCGCGGCTCGGGGCGACAGCGTGGCCGATGCGATCGCCGGCCAGGCGCGCCGGCAACGCTGGGAGATTTCGCCGAGGATCGTCGACGCGCGGGCATCCGCTGGGCGGCCCGCGCGGGGACATGGCGACGCGGCGGGCCAGGCCGAGAGCGCCTGGCTCGGACTCGCCGCGGCCTGGCAGGTGGCCACACAGGCTGGTGCGCCTTTGGCCGGGTGCCTGCGTGAGCTCGCTGGATCGCTGCGCGAACTCGCCCAGGTGCAGCGCGATCTGGACGTGGCGCTGGCCGCGCCGCGGGCCACGGCACGACTGGTGATGGTGCTGCCGGTGATCGGCGTCGTCTTCGGCAGTTTGATGGGTTTCGATTCCCTGCACACCCTGTTTATGACCGTACCGGGGCTGGTCTGTCTCGGTGGCGGCGCTCTCCTGATGCTCGCCGCAGCAGGCTGGAATCGTGCGCTGGTGCGCCGGGCCGGCCCTCCCGACCTGACGCCGGGGCTGCGACTGGAACTTATGGCAATTGCCATGTCCGGCGGCGGGTCGCTCGACCGTTCGCGGGCGTTAGTGCAGGCGACCGCCGAGCGATACAGCATTGCCTCCGGCACTGATGGTGGTTCCGTTGACCGGATACTTGGCCTGTCGACGCGTGCGGGAGTTCCCGCAGCAGAGCTGCTGCGCAGCGAGGCCGAACAACTGCGTCGCGATGCCCGCAGCGCGGGACAACGACGGGCCGCAACTCTTTCGGTGACGCTCATGCTGCCGCTCGGCCTCTGTGTGCTGCCCGCGTTCATGCTGGTGGGCGTGGTGCCGTTGCTGCTCAGCGTGCTCTCCTCCACCCTGACGACATTCTGAAACTCTCCACGGATAAGCGGATACCGAGGCATGCGCCGACGGATGGGAGCAGAGTGATTGTGCTCGTGCCGCCCAACCCGCGTCGATGGACGCCGAAGGAGACGAGTCTGTGTATACAAAGACCACCCTGAAAACCCTGGCCGACGAAGCCGGAGCCGCGACGGCGGAATACGTTATCGCCACGATGGCCGCGGTCGGGTTCGCCGGGCTGCTCATCGTTATTCTACGCAGCGACGAGGTGCGGGGAATGCTCACCGATCTGGTGCGACGTGCCCTCAGCATCGGGTAGCGCACGTAGCAGGGGCAGCACGACCGCCGAATTCGCCACGGCGCTGCCGGCGGTCGTGCTCATTCTGGCCTGCTGCCTCGGTGCCGTGCAAGTGGTCGGCGTGCACGTGCGGCTGACGGATGCCGCTGCCAGCGCCGCGCGTGCGCTGGCCCGTGGCGACACGGCAGCGCGCGCCACTGGCCTCGTCCTCCAAAGCGTGCCGGGGGCCAGCCTGGCTTCGCAGCGTCGCGGCGATTTCATCTGTGCTCGAGTTACCGCGCACAGCCTGCCGGGGATTTTTGCCGGGTTGACCCTCGAGGCACACTCGTGTGCCCTGGCCGGCGGCCAATGAGCGCGCGATGACACGGCGAACGCGCCAGGCGCCGCCGGGAAGGAGGCCGAGCGGGGAGCGGGGTCGATCCTCGCCCTCGCGGTGCTCGCTGCCACCGTGTTGCTGACGACGTTCGTCGTCTTGGTCCTCGGACTACTGACGGTCGGCCGGTCCGTCGCGAGCGCGGCCGATGCCGCCGCGCTCGCCGCCGCCGACACCGCTTCCGGCGCGATCGCGGGCTACCCGTGCGAGGCCGCGCAGGCAGTAGCGTCGCTGAATGGGACTGCCGTCACGCGCTGCACGGTGACGGGGCTGATCGCATCCGTTTCGGTAGGGCGGCAAGTGCAGGGCATAGATATCGTCGCGAGTGCCCGGGCCGGGCCGCCGCCCTGATGGGACACCCGGTGCGCCGCGCCGGGACGAATTAGGAGAGGAGCACTTCGAGATAGTGGTACTCGACCGCGCTCGGGCGACCGGGGGAATCGGAATCCTCAAACTCCAGGCCGGCACCGCGCGCGTAGAGATAGCGTTTGCCGGAGTCGGCAGGAATCTCGATGCGGGGCCGAGGATCGCCCGAGTCGAGGAAGGTTGTTGTGATTGTTTTGCCCTGAAGGGGGCCATCCGTCAACTTCGCGGTGTATGTGGCCGTCATTGTACCCATAGGACTATTCTGCACTGGGGGAGGCAAACGGCAAGGGTCTGGGGTCGCTCCGCACCTCGCTCAGAGCGAACTGGGCGGTGACTGGGAGCGCCGTGTGCGCGAGCATGACGCGCCGAGACGCGCCCGTCAATTAGGCAGGCACTCCATTCCGGTGTGTATGGTGTGCCTTGGCCCATCATGTGGTCACTACGTATAAAGAGGAGTCTGGTGCCAGGCACTAAGAAGCTGGTCATTGTTGAATCACCGACCAAGATGAAGTCGATCGCCGCGTATCTCGGCGACGGCTACGAGGTGTTGTCTTCGGTCGGTCACATTCGCGATCTGATCGAGCCGAAAAACCTGCCACCTGAGCTCAAGAAAGGTGCCCTCGGCCGATTCTCGGTCGACGTGGAGAACGGCTTTGAACCGTACTACGTGGTCTCCGACGCCAAGAAAAAGACCGTCAGTGAGCTCAAACGGGCCCTCAAGAATGCGAACGAACTCTTGCTCGCAACTGATGAGGACCGCGAGGGCGAGGCCATTGCCTGGCACCTGCTGCAGGTGCTGCAGCCCAAGGTTCCCGTCAAGCGCATGGTTTTCCATGAGATCACCAAAGACGCTATCCTCGCCGCTAAAGACAACACCCGCGACCTTGACACCGCCCTCGTGGATGCGCAGGAGACCCGCCGTATCCTCGACCGCATCTACGGTTACGAGATTTCCCCGGTGCTGTGGCGCAAGGTCGGCCCTGGCCTGTCCGCCGGCCGTGTGCAGAGCGCCGCGACCCGCCTCGTCGTCGACCGGGAGAAGGAGCGCCTCGCGTTCGTCTCCGCTGGCTACTGGGACCTGCTCGCGCGACTGGCGGCATCCGCTTCGCAGGCTGACCAAGCGTTCGATGCGAAGCTTGTGCGACTGAACGGTGAGCGAATTGCTACCGGTGGCGACTTCGACGACTCCGGCGCGCTGAAGCCCAGCGTGAAGGCCGTCACCCTCGACGCCTCCGCCGCAAACGCCCTGACGATCGCTCTGAAAAGCCCCGGTGTGAAGCTGGAGGTGACCAAGGTCACCTCCAAGCCATATCGTCGCAGCCCGGCCGCACCGTTCACGACGTCGACCCTGCAACAGGAAGCGGCGCGCAAGCTGCGCTTCACCGCCCGCCAGACCATGAGCGTTGCCCAGTCACTGTACGAAAACGGGTATATCACCTACATGCGTACCGACTCGCCATCACTCGGGCAACAGGCTCTCACCGCCGCCCGCACGCAGGCCGCGACGCTCTACGGCGCCGAGACGGTTCCGGAGGCCCCGCGCGCCTACAAAGGCAAGAGCAAGAACGCTCAAGAGGCGCACGAGGCCATTCGCCCGTCCGGCGATACTTTTCGCACCCCGGCGTCGCTCGCGTCGAGCCTGCGTGGCAATGACTTCAAGCTGTACGACCTGATCTGGAAGCGCACCGTCGCTTCGCAGATGAAGGACGCCACCGGCTCGACCGCTTCCGTCACTATCGCGGCCGGCCCGACCGGCGCATCGGAGCACGCCTCGGCGTCGGGTGCGCTCGCCGAATTCTCGGCCAGTGGAACCGTCATCACGTTTCGCGGCTTCATGCTCGCCTATGAGGAGTCGAAGGACGAGGAGCGTAACGCTTCGACGGACGCGACCGAGTCCAAGCTGCCGCCGCTCGAAGAGGGCCAGAACCTAATCCTGCAGGGCCTCGAGGCCAAGAGTCACGAAACGACCCCCGCCGCTCGCTACACCGAGGCCAGCCTGGTGAAGAAGCTCGAAGAGCTCGGTATCGGCCGCCCGTCGACGTTCGCCTCGATCATCTCGACCATCACCGAGCGCGGCTACGTCACGCCGCGCGGCCAGTCGCTCGTTCCCAACTGGATCGCGTTCTCGGTCGTGCGCCTGCTGGAAGAGTTTTTCGGCGATCTGGTCGAATACGACTTCACCGCCGAAATGGAGGACGACCTCGACCGTATCGCCGGCGGCGAAGCCAACCGCCTGGATTGGCTCACCAGCTTCTACTTCGGCAGCGACAAGCACCGGGGCCTCCGCCAGGTCATCGACAACCTCGGCGAAATCGACCCGCGCGTGATCAACTCGGTCGCTATCAGCAACGACATCACCCTGCGTATTGGCAAGTACGGTCCCTATCTTGAGGTCATCGACCCTGACGCGGCAGCGGATGCCCCGCCCCGCCGAGTCAATATCCCGCCGGAACTCGCCCCCGACGAACTGACCGCGACCAAAGCGCGGGAGCTCATCGACGCCCCCGTTGTCACGGACCGGGTGATCGGACTCAACCCCGAGAACGGAAAGGAAATCGTCGCGAAAGACGGCCGATTCGGGCCGTACGTCACAGAGCTCGCGCCGGCAGCAGCAGAACCCGATGTTCCGGTCGTTGTGGCTGCCCCCGTCGAAACGATCGACCCCGCCACCGGCGAGGTCAGCGTCGCGAAGCCTAAGCGCAAGCCGGCCGCGAAAAAGGTGGCCTTAGCTGACAAGCCGCGTACAGCATCCATTTTCAAATCCATGGACCTGGCCACCGTCGACCTCGAAACGGCGCTGCGTCTGCTCGCCCTGCCGCGCATGGTCGGGCTCGACCCGGAGACCGGCGCCGAGATTATGGCCCAGAACGGCAAGTTCGGGCCGTACCTGAAGAAGGGCATCGATACCCGGTCGCTCACGAGCGAAGACCAGATCTTCGACATCGACCTGCCGGGCGCGATCGAGCTTTACGCGCAGCCGAAGTACGGTGCCCGCCGGGCGTCGAGTGCGCTGAAGGAATTCGAAGCCCCCGACCCCGAAAGCGGCAAGGCGATCAAGATCAAGGACGGCCGGTTCGGCGCGTACGTGACCGATGGAGTCACCAACGCGACCATTCCCAAGTCGGAGGACATCGAGGAGATCGACTTCGACCGGGCCGTTGAGCTGCTCGCCGACAAGCGGGCCAAAGGCCCGGCCGCGCCGCGCACGAAGGCACCGGCCAAGAAAGCCGCTGTCAAGAAGCCAGCAGTGAAAAAGGTGCCGACCGCAGCGGCGAAGGCGGCCACAGCGAAGAAGGCGGCCGCGACCCGGGCCGCGAACGCGGCAGCCAAAGCAGCGTTGGCCGGCACGCCCCTGGTCAAAAAACCGGCCGTGAAGAAGCCAGCTGCCAAGAAAGCTGTCGTGAAGTCACCAGCCGTGAGGAAAGCGACCAGTTCGGCCGCGCAATCCGCTGCCACAACGACGATCACGCCGAAGGCGTCGTGACCGGTCTGTTCATCACCCTTGAGGGCGGCGACGGCTCCGGTAAGACTACGCAGGCGCGGCTGCTCTCCGACTGGCTCGAAGAGCGGGGGCGCACCGTCGTGCGCACCCGCGAGCCTGGGGGAACGGATATCGGCACCCGGATTCGCGAGATCGTGCTGCACCACCGCGGCGAGGTGGACCCGCGCGCCGAGGCGCTGCTCTACGCGGCAGATCGGGCCCAGCATGTGGGCACCAAGCTGCGTCCGGCGCTCGCCCGCGGTGACGTGATCGTGCAGGACCGTTACCTGGACTCCTCGGTTGCCTACCAGGGGGCCGGGCGGGTTCTCGGCGCCACTGAGGTGCGAGACCTGTCGCTCTGGGCGGCCGAAGGCCTGCTTCCCGACCTGACCGTGCTGCTCGACCTCGACTCGCGCGCAGCACGGGCCCGGCTCGAGGCCGACGACAAAGTCTTTGACCGGCTCGAGGCCGAGAAGAACGACTTTCATGCCCGCGTGCGCGCTGCGTTCCTCGAATTGGCGGCCGCCGAACCCGACCGGTTCCTGGTGCTGGATGCCGCAGCCCCCGCCGCTGACATCGCCGCAAGCATCCGCGCACGGGTGGCGCCCCTCCTGTAACCGTCCGAGCCGGGTCCTGCTTTGCCCTGCGCAATCGGGCTCATGATCCATCGTCGTCGGCCCGTGTTCCGGCCCGGGCCCGGAAGGCGGGGGAGGCGCGTCGACGGCGGTGTCGGCGGGGCGGGTTACCCTTGACTCATGGCAGTGTGGGACAACCTAACGGGACAGGCCGACGCGATCGCCATCTTTCGGGCAGCGGCGCAGCGGGCACCGTCCGGTACCGGTTCTGCCTCGGCCGAATCGACTTCCATGACGCACGCCTGGCTCATCACCGGCCCGCCGGGCTCCGGTCGGTCCAACCTTGCCTTTGCTTTCGCGGCAGCACTGCTGAGCCCTGGTACCCCCGACGGGGACCTGGCGGCGGCCCGCCAGGTAGACGCGCGCACCCACCCCGATCTCAGCGTGCTCAGTACTGAGGGAGTCATCATCCCGATGAAGACCGTCAAGGAGGCCGTCGCCCGCTCACAGTACTCGCCGTCGGTCGGTCGCTACCGGGTCGTCGTCGTCGAAGATGCCGACCGCATGGTCGAGCGCACGTCGAACGTGCTCCTTAAAGCCCTCGAAGAACCACCCGAGCGCACGGTGTGGATTTTGTGCGCGCCGAGCGAGGCAGACTTGCTTCCCACTATCCGGTCCCGCGTGCGCACCGTGCGCCTGCGCGTTCCGAGTGTTGCCGATGTCGCCGACCTGCTCGTGCGCCGCAATGGAGTCGACCCGGCCATTGCAGAGCTCAGTGCCCGGCTCGCCCAAAGCCACATCGGCATGGCCCGGCGGCTTGCCACCAATGCGGATGCGCGGGCACGACGTGAGGAGACCCTGCGCGCGGCCCTCGGTATCCGCTCGGTGTCGTCGGCCGTCAATACGGCCGCCCGGTTGCTCGCGATCGCGGGTGACGATGCGAAGGCGATCACCCTCGAGCTGGATGCCGCAGAGCGCGACGGAATGCTGCGCTCGCTCGGAATCGAAACTGGGCAGTCCGTACCGCCGGGGCTGCGCGGCCAGATCAAAGATCTCGAAGACGACCAAAAGCGGCGGGCGAAACGCAGCCTGCATGACGGCATCGACCGCATTCTGGTTGACCTTGCTTCGTTGTACCGGGACATCTGTATGGTGCAGCTGGGCCGGGAACAAGCTGTGATCAACCGTGAGTTGCTCGCCGAGCTGCGTACGGCGAGTGTGGCCAGCGCCCCAGCAGCCACGGTCGCCACGATGGACGCGATTGCTGTGGCACGCCAACGTATTCAATCTAACGTCGCCCCGGCCCTCGCCCTCGAGGCGATGCTCGTCTCGGCGATCCGTCGCTCGCAGTGACGTCGCCCGCAGTTACCTCACCCACAGTCACTCCCAGCCGCTTTCGGTAGCCTGAACCGCAGCATCCGCTTCACGCTATGAAAGAGGAACACGTTGAACCGACGCAATCGCGCTACCAGCATCGCGGCCGCCGCACTGACCCTGATGCTTGCTCTCAGCGGATGCACCACCCTCTTCGCGACGAATTCCGCACCCACTGAATCCACCCCCACCGGCGAGCAGGTAACGGACGACCTCGATCCGTTCTACAGCCAAGTGCTGCAGTGGAAGGAATGTGGCGAGAACCTGCAGTGCACCGAGGCCACTGCGCCGCTCGACTACACCGACCCGGCCGCCGGGGATATATCGCTCGCCCTGGTACGTCACGTCGCCACCGGCAGAGAGCGGATCGGCTCGCTGTTGGTGAATCCGGGCGGGCCCGGTGGTTCCGGCTATGACTTCGTCAAGGATTCCCTTGACTATGCGACCGACGACACCCTGCAGGCGAGCTTTGACATCGTGGGATTCGACCCCCGCGGCGTCGGGCGCTCCTCGGCGGTCTCCTGTTACGACTCCGCGGCGATGGACGAGTACGTCTACGGGCTGACGACCGCAGAGCGCGGCACGGATGCCTGGATTGCCGAGCTCACGGCCTCCTCCGACGCCTTCGCGGCGGCATGTGCCCAGCAGACCGGGCCGCTGCTCGGAACGGTCGACACGAAGAGCGCCGCCCGCGACCTGGACCTGCTGCGCGCGGTGCTTGGCGATACTCACCTGAACTACCTCGGTTATTCCTATGGCACCTTTCTCGGCGCCACTTATGCCGAACTCTTTCCCGAGAAGGTCGGCCGTCTTGTGCTTGACGGGGCCGTTGACCCGTCGACCAGCAATTTCGAGGTGACCAAGACCCAGGCGGTGGGTTTCGAAAACGCCCTGCGTGCCTACCTCACTGACTGTCTGGCGGGCAAGGACTGCCCTTTCCGGGGAAGCGTAGACAGCGCGATGACGACGATCGGCGCATTGCTGAATTCGGTGGACGCCAGCCCCATCACCGCCAAGGACGGCCGTCAACTGGGCGGAAACGCGCTACTCACGGCGATCATCTACCCGCTCTACCAGGCCACGGCGTGGCCACAACTGAGCACCATGTTGGATACCGTGCTGCACGGCAGTGCCGAGGGCGCGTTTCAATTCGCGGATGCCTACAACGGCCGCGACGCCGACGGCAACTACACCGACAACTCGACCGAATCGTTCATGGCCATCAACTGCATCGACTATTCGTACAACGCCGACCCGACCGTGATGCGCGCCCAGGCCGCCGAACTCGAAGCAGCGGCCCCGGTGATCGGCCCGTTCATGAGCTTCGGCGACATCGGCTGCGCCGATTGGCCCTATAAGTTCACCGGCGAACGCACCGAGATTCACGCGTCCGGGGCGGCACCCATTCTGGTTGTCGGCACCACCAACGATCCGGCAACCCCGTACGTCTGGGCGCAGCAGCTGGCCGAACAGCTCGACAGCGGCAGCCTGGTGACCTATACGGGGGAGGGGCACACCGCCTACAACAAGTCGAATTCTTGCGTGAACGATGCCGTTGACTCCTATCTTGTCGACGGTATCGTGCCGGCGTCCGACCCGCAGTGCTGACCCGAGCAGATTTGCGTGCTGTGAAATGACTGAAGCATGTCGATCGAAACTGAAGTGCCCCGACAGCGACGTGCTGGCCGACCTGTCAGTGCTGCTCTCCCAGCGCTCGCAGTGCACGGCCGTAGACCGGGAGATTCACCAGCAGCGCCGCTCGGTCATGAAGGAAAACGTCTACCTTTCGGGCATGTGCACGGCTACCCTGCGTGACGTCGAAGACCAGGTACAGCAGGCCAGCGAGCGACGCTGTACGGCGGATGCGCCGGATCTCGCCCAAGATCAGGCCGAGCTGTATCAGCGCGCCCAGGTGTTCGCCCCCGTGGCCAGCATCCGTGGCCAGCATCCGTCATGCCAGACGGTGCTGGTCTGCGGGCGCTGGAGCGAGCCCGTTGTCGGACCGCGGGGGGATGCGTCATTCGCCGAGGTGTACAGAATCACCCGCAGAAACGACTAGGCTTGGCTGCTGTGTCACCGAGTGCCTTATGGGGCGTTCTGGTAACGCCGCCTTAGCTCAGTTGGTAGAGCATCTCACTCGTAATGAGAAGGTCGTCAGTTCGATTCTGACAGGCGGCTCCACTAATAATCCTGGTCAGAGTCAGTTTACAAACTCGTCTCAGCGATATGTTTCTCGGATATTGTCATATCTGCCCACAATCCGCCACATTTGTTTCAAGTGCGCGGTTATTGAGGGTGTCTGCAACGGCGTCTAACGTCTGAGCCGCGGACCTGAATGTTGACTAGCGGGCGGTCGCTACGGATATCGATCCGGGCTGATCCGGGCTGATCCGGGCTGATCCGTGGTGTTCGCCACCACCTGGCCGCCTCCGCTGGTCCACTTGACCTGGATCGAGTCCGCCTCCGGGCCAGCGCGAGAGCCGCGAGTTCCGCTCGGAGGGCTAGCCTGTGATGATGGCGTCCGAGCGAAGTGTGCGAGTGCGCGCCGCCGTACGCACGATGCCACCTGGATATTTCGCCATGGTCATGGCCACCGGTATCCTCTCGATCGGCATGAACCTGATCGGGGTCGCAGGCCTCAGCTACGCGCTCCTGGTGGTCTGCGCCGGAGCTTATCTGGCGCTCTTGGTTTTGACTGCATGGCGGTTTGTGGCCTTCCGATCAGACTTTCTCGATGACCTGCACGACCCGAACCGGGGATTCCAGTTCTTCACCTTTGTCGCCGGCACCAATGTGCTGGCTGCGCGTTTGGCCGTGGAAGGATGGTTTCCTGCGGCAACGGTGCTCCTGGGCGTGTCTGGTATGGCCTGGGTGGTGCTCGGTTACGCGGTGCCCTGGCTCGCCGTACTGGGCCGCACGGCACGCCCCGTACTGGGGTCGGCAAACGGAACCTGGTTTATCTGGGTCGTTGCGAGCCAGTCGGTCGCCGTCGTGGCAGCGGCGCTCGAACCGGTCGCGGGCGATGCCCGGCCGCTGCTCGCGGTGCTGGCCATATTGTCGTGGTCGGTCGGCATTTTCCTCTATGGAGCCGCTGGGGTGTTCGTCTCACTGCGCCTGATGCTCTACACACTGCGGCCGGAAGATCTCGATCCGCCGTACTGGGTATCGATGGGCGCCTGCGCGATCACAGTTCTGGCCGGCGCCCGGATCGTCGAAATGGCGGATGCTCCGATGGTAAGCGCGACTCGCGGACTGGTCGGCGGCATATCCGTGATGTTCTGGGCCTTCGCGACCTGGCTCATCCCCGTGCTCATCGCCGTGGGCATTTGGCGTCACTTCAAACGCCACGTACCACTGCGCTACCAAGCGACACTGTGGAGCATCGCGTTCCCCGTCGGAATGTATGCCGTCGCCGGAATCTATCTGGGTCAGGCCGACACGCTGCCGCTCGTCGGCCAGATCGGTACCGTCACGCTGTGGGCTGCGCTGGTCGTATGGCTCCTCGTTTTCACAGCGATGGCGCGCCAACCGATCCGGGCAGGTCGCGTCCGACATGATGCCCGATGGCACGAGAACGCCGTTCGGTAGCAGTCGGCGAGGGGGCTGGAGCACGCCGGGTCTAGTCCGGCGAGAGGGTGCCGTTTCGACCTGAGATGGAACGCGAACCGTGCGCGAGCATCCGGTTGCATGCGAGAAGCCATCTTTGGCCCCTTGGCCGACTTTCATGGGGCCAGAAATGGCATCTCGCGGGCGGTGCGATGTTCTCATGGGCCAGAAGGGGCATCTCGGCGTGTGTCCTTCGTCATCTAAGTTGGCGCAAATTGCTGCGTTGAGGACCGGTGCGTCAACTGGAGTAAACCTTCTTGGCTGGTAACGGTTCATTACGGATGACGCAAGTGGACGTTCCGGCTGCCTCTTCGCGCCTTCGAGGGATCGATGGTGTCTGGCCTATGAAACCCCGGATCCCAGTTTTCGTCCGTTCAACGACGCAGCGGATCAGCGTGCCTGCCGGCCACCATCAACTCGGAAGAATCCCGGTCCAGCGTGCCTTCACCACCGCCACCAGCGCCGAACTTGACGCGGTGCTCGTACTCGCCGCGTCGAGTGATCCTTGGGTGGTCAAGCTGCTGGAGGAAGCATGCCGCCACGGCAAGGCCATCGCCATCGCCGATACGGCTCGCGACCAATTCAATAGCGTGAGCTTCTCCGCGGACACGGCCGGCGTGGTCTTCGGCGATGCCGCCGCGTCCACGGAAGGCATCCTCGGTCTACTCCCGGCGCACCGCGTCTGGGAGCGCTTGGGTTCTGTTCAAGCAGGATAGCCAGCGCAGGTCACGGCACCGTTAGTTCTCATGTCGATGGTCTCGAATGTGGCACCGTCATGTTCGACTGGAACGGCAACCGCTCAAGTCAGATTGTCGCAGTAACTTGACGAGCGCACGGCTGAGGGAACCGCTATTGTGAAACGGTCCCTAGTCTGGTGTCCGAGGAGTCGACAGAGGGAGCCAGCCCGCCGCGCTTTTACGGAAGACCGCAGGATCCAGGTGCGACGATCCTGCGGGGATTGCCCCGAGCAGCGGTACGCCCAGCGACTCGAAATACCGGCGATTGTCGAGCTCAATTTCAGACGGGTCGTTGGGCCAGGATCCGATGACGATACCCGCGACGGGGATGCCACGATTCCGAAGCGCCTCCAATGTCAGTTCGGTGTGGTTGAGTGTGCCGAGCCCGCTTCGGCAGACCACGATGGCCGCGGCATCGTGTCCGAATGACGCGGCCAGGTCGGCGAGCGTGTGACCGAACCGGTCGAGGCGTACGAGCAGGCCGCCCGCACCCTCGACGACAACCCGGTCGTGGTTTCGGGTCAGTCGGTGGATGCGTTCTAGGTGCTCGCCGAGAGTGGGCAGCGTCGCGAATTCACGGGCCGCTGCGGCGACTGGGGCCATCGGTGCCCCCAGTCGGATGCCCTCAGTGACGGAGCGGACGCCGGAGAGTCGGGCGACCTCGCCCATGTCACCCGGTTCGCCCGGCAGGACGCCGGTCTGTGTGGGCTTGTCGACGGCTACGCTCGAGGTGCTCTTCGGAGGGCTCGGAAGCACAGCCAGTGCGCACGCAAGGGCGGCGGCGGTGATCGTTTTGCCCACATCCGTGTCGGTCCCGGTGACGAAGAGGATGGGGGTTTCGGTGGCGACCGTCATGTGGCCTCCAGCGCAGCCATGACCGTCGTCGGCGTCTGGAACGAAAGGAGTCGAATCCATTCGGGATCCCGCCCCGTGAGCACGAGCGTGGGGAACGCGCGCGCGGTCTCCTCGAGCACGGTGATGGTTTCGAGTTCCGCGAGTTTGGCGCCAAGGCACCGATGGAGCCCGTGGCCGAACGCGAGGGAGTACGCGGTGGGCGTGGCATCTTCCGGATGATGCCCGCTGAGCTCAAGCAGGATCTCCGCACCGGCGGGCAGATTTACTCCCCCCAGCATGCTCTCCGTGGCCACCACTCGACGCCAGGTGTGGACGGACGACTCGGAAGCGAGCAGCCCCCGGACGAACGCAGCGGCCGATGCTCCCTGCGACAGCTCGTGCCACAACGTCCTATTCTGGAGCGCGCGGTAGAACGCAATGTTGATCAACTGCGCCGTCGTCTCCTGCCCAGCGATCACAAGGAAGTAGCCGAGGGAGCAGATCTCGGGGGTGCTCAGCCCGGCGGCGTCGAGCACGCCGAACAGCGAATCGTCTCCCTTGCTCGCAACGACGGTCTCGCGCAGCCACGCATAGAATTCGGCCGCGCTGGTGGCGAGCACGACTTGGCGTTCCTCGTCGGGCCATCCCCAGAATAATTCGAGCGAGTCCCGGCTCCACCGTTTGAGCAGCATCAGGTCGGGACAGTCGAACCCCGTCAGCTCCTGCATAATCACGGGTGGGATGCGGCGGCCGATGATATCCGCGAGGTCGATCGGTCCGCTTGCCAGTGCCTCTGCGGCGGCCTGGCAGCGCTGTCGGGTCAGCTTCGTCACGCGCGGGCCGACCGCGGCGACCTTAGCTGGAGTGAAAAAAGCGCCGACCATTTTTCGGACGGCGCGATGCCGGTCGCCGGTCGCGGAGGCGAGCACCGGTGGCAGGGCGAAGCGCGCGCGACTGAGCACGCGCAAGGCCGCCGTGCAGAGCGGAACCACAGTCGTCAGAGCGTTCGTCGGCACGAACTCGTCGACGCGGCGGAACACTTCCCGCACCTCGCCGGGATCGCGCACGACGTGATATTTCGTGGGGGGCGTTCTCGCCTCCGTTGGGAGGTGCACTGCGTTCGCGGGCATCAGTTTCCGTCCAGGAGCATCGAGGTCATGAGGGCGGTTGCCCAGACCAGCCGGGCGGGGTCGGTGTCTGCGTGCGCCGTCAGTCTCAACCGTGAGATTCCATCCGGAACACTTGGTGGGCGGAAACAGCCGACAAGAATGCCCTCGTCGCGCAGCCGCTCTGTCACCTTCACGGCGATGTCGGGCGATCCGACGCGGATTGATTGTACGGGTCCGGCTGCACGATCCACTCCGCAGGACGAGGCGATCAGGCTCGCGACGCGATGAAGCGCATCCACTCGGGCTGGCTCGGCGAGGATGATGCGACATGCAGCAGCCGCAGCGGCCGCTGGCGCCGGGGCGAGTCCGGTGTCGAAAATAAAACTGCGGGCGGTGTTGACGAGGTGGTCCCGCAGCATTTCCGATCCGAGCACGGCGCCGCCCTGCGCTCCCAATGCTTTGGAGAGCGTGGCGGTCACGACGACGTGGTCTGCTCCCGCGAGGCCGGCGGCATATACGCCTCCCCTCCCCGCTCCGAGCACTCCGACTCCGTGGGCCTCGTCCACGACGAGCAGTGCGTCGTGCGTGGCGCAGAGCATAGCGGCGTCGAGAAGGTTCGGGGCGTCTCCAAGCACGGAATAGATGGATTCGATGACGACGATCGCTCGGGTCTGGGTACGGTTGGCCAGCAGGTCGTTGAGCGCGGCAAAGTTCGAGTGGGGGATCGTTGTGACCGGAGAGCGCGATAGCCGGGCTGCATCGACAAGGGACGCGTGGATGTGGGCGTCGATGAGGATGAGGGTGTCCGGTCCGCCGAGAGCGGTCAGGATGCCGAGGTTAGCTGCATAGCCGCTGGAGAAGGCGAGTGCGGCGGGCTGACCTGTCAGTTCGGCCAACGACTGTTCGAGGTGATTGTGAATGGGAAGTGTGCCCGTCACCACGCGGGATGCGCGCGCCCCCGTGCCGTACCGTTCGGTTGCTGTGATCGCGGCGGCCTTCAACCGCGAATCGGTCGACAGGCCGAGGTAATCGTTGGATGCGAGGTCGAGGGGACGATCAAGCGCTCCCGTTCCAGCATCTTCGTCCGTGCCCGGTGAGATCCGGGTGGCACGCACGGTCCCGCGGCGGTCGCGCACCCGTGCTGCATCGATAAGCCGGTCTTGCATTGTTCCCATCAGCCGTGCACCTGCGCAATGGCTCCACCGATGGCTTCAGCAATGTTCGTGATGTCCTGCGAGCTGCTCACGTAGGGCGGCATTGTGTAGACGAGATTGCGGAACGGCCTCAGCCACACTCCCCGCTCGAGCGCCGCGCGGGTGACTGCGACCACATCGACGGGGCCGTCGAGTTCAATAACACCGACCGCCCCGAGGACGCGCACCTCTCGCACGAAACTGTACGAGGCGGCGGGTGCAAGCGCTGTGGCTAGAGCGGCACCGATCCGTGAGACCCGTGATTCCCAACCGTTCAGCAATCCGAGCGACGCGCTCGCCACGGCGCAGGCGAGCGGATTCGCCATGAACGTCGGACCGTGCAGGAGCACGCCCGGCGCGGATTGCCCAACTATCGTCGCCACCTCGGCCGTGCACAGCATCGCCGCGAGCGTGAGATAGCCGCCGGTGAGCGCCTTCCCCACACACATCACATCGGGAGCGATGCCGGCCCATTCGGTGGCGAATAACTTGCCGGTTCGGCCGAATCCGGTCGCGATCTCATCGAAGATCAGCAGGATGCCGTGTTGGGTTGCTACCCGCCGCAGAGCTTTCAGACACCGTGGCGCGTATACATACATACCTCCCGCGCCTTGCAGGATCGGTTCTACGATGATGCCGGCGATCTCGGCACTGTGCCTGAGGATCGTCTCCTCCATCGCCTCCACCCAAGAGTCGACGGCTACATCGTCGGTGACGAGCCGGCCATCGATAAGGGTGGCTTTGGGTGGCCGCTGAAGGAACAGCTGGGCTGGTATCAGGTTGGGGAATGCGGAGTGCATTCCATCGATCGGGTCGCAGACGCTCATCGCCCCGACGGTGTCCCCGTGGTAGCCGCCCCGAAGCGCTAAGAATTGTTGGCGGCGAGGACGGCCAGCAGACGCTTGATACTGGACGGCCAGTTTGAGGGCGACCTCCACCGAGACGGATCCGGAATCGGCGAAGAACACGTGCGCGAGTGGCTCGGGTGCGAGGTTCACCAGTTGTTCGGCCAGTCGCACCGCGGGCTCGTGGGTGAGTCCGCCGAACATCACGTGGCTGAATTGATCGATCTGTTTCCGGAGTGCCTCGTCGAGGACGGGATTCCGGTAACCATGGATGGCACTCCACCAGGAGCTCATGCCGTCGATTGCCTCGAAACGGGTGCCGTCCTCCGACCTGAGGTGCAATCGCACCCCGGATGCGCCGGTGACCTCGTACGGCGCCGGACCGTTGAGCGCTGCGTATGGGTGCCAGACCAAACCGCGATCACGCTCCACGAGGGACCGCGCAGC
Source organism: Cryobacterium sp. M15 (assembly GCF_002929675.1). Classification (NCBI taxonomy): domain Bacteria; kingdom Bacillati; phylum Actinomycetota; class Actinomycetes; order Micrococcales; family Microbacteriaceae; genus Cryobacterium; species Cryobacterium sp. M15. The sequence goes on along the minus strand of NZ_PJJW01000041.1, from coordinate 248,665 downwards.
GGCACGGGACTTAGGCATTGGGCGCGACGTGCGTGCCGGCTCCCCGCTGGCGGAGAGTGACCCCGGAATGGTGGTCAGCGCTGGGTGTGGCACCCAGAACCTGAAAGCCGGCGTCGGCGATCATTGCAAGATCTGCCTGGGCCTCCTGGCCTTCGCTGGTCAGGTAGTCGCCGAGAAACAGGGAATTGGCGACCTGTAGTGCGAGCGGTTGAAGCGAGCGCAGGTGCATCTCGCGACCGCCGGCCATTCGTAATTCGGTGCGGGGGCAGGCAAAGCGGACCAACGCGAGGATGCGCAGGCAGGCACCGGGAGTGAGCAGCCACGTGCCCTCAAGCGGCGTGCCATCGAATGGCATCAGGAAGTTCACCGGGATCGATTCGCTGCCAAGGTCGCGCAGCGCGAACACCGCATCGATCAGCTCGTCGTCGGACTCGCCCATGCCGACGATCAACCCGGAGCACGGCGAAAGTCCCGCATCTTTGGCATGCCCCACCGTCCGTACCCGATCTTCGTATTCGTGGGTGGTGCAGATATCGGCATAGCGAGATTCGCTGGTGTTGAGGTTGTGATTGTACGCGTCGACCCCGGCGGCCTGCAGCTTTTCGGCCTGCCCTTCCTTAAGGATGCCGAGACAGGCGCAGACTTCCACCTGCGGATGCTCCTCTTTCAGACGGTCGACCATGTCGGCAACCCGAGCGACGTCATGGTTGCTCGGTCCTTTGCCACTGGCGACGAGACAGACTCTGGATGCGCCCGCCCGAATCCCAACGGTCGCCTGCTCGACAGCTTCCTCGGGCTTCAGCCAGCTGTACTTCAGGATCTGCGCGGCTGAACCTAGTCGCTGGGAGCAATAGTGGCAATCCTCCGGGCACAGCCCGGATTTCAGGTTCACGAGATAGTTCACCTTGACCATGTTGCCGAAGTGGGCACGGCGGAGCCGGGAACCGGCGGCTATCAACTCCATCAACTCGTCGTCGTTGCTGCGAAGGATGGTGAGAGCGTCAGTGCGGGTGAGCGTACCGTCATTCAGCTGCTGGGCGGCAATTATTTCAAATTTATTGAACACTGTTCAAGTATAGACTTAGACGTCCGGCATTGATTGCCCGGATCGTGCCCGTGAAGGTGCATTAGGACCTACTCAGCCCGACGGAGGATTCACATGGCACTGTCGCGGGAACATATCGTCGACGCCGCGATGACGATCCTGCGCAGCTACGGTCTCGCCTCGCTGTCCATGCGCAACCTTGCCAAGAACCTCGGGGTGCAACCCGGCGCTCTGTACTGGCACGTCAAGAGTAAGCAAGACCTGCTCGTACTGCTCGCCGACCGCATCCTCGCGACGACGCCGGCATGGACAGATCAAGTAGGGGCGCGTTCCGACCGGGCCGACGCGCGCCAGGCTGCGCTGGATATTCGCACAGCATTGACGTCCGTCAAAGACGGAGCCGAGGTGGTCTCGGTGGCCCAAGCCCTCAATCCGAGGCAATTGGCGCCATTGCAGCGACTGCGTGACACGCTTCCCTCCAATCTAACTCTGAGGCAGGCCGAGTGGGGCGCCCGAGCGCTCACCCACTACATCCTCGGCGCCGTGGCTGAAGAGCAGACCCACGCCGAGCTGATCCTGGCCGGCGTCGCCGCCAGCGAAGAGTCGACCGCCTACACGACCGAAGCATTCATCTTCGGAGTTGACGCATTCCTGCGCGGCCTCGGCGCCGCCACCTCCGCACCCTGCACCGTGATCGACCTCGCAACCGAGGATCAACGCGCTGTTCCAAGAAAACAGCTACACGCCGACAGTTGAAATCGAGGAAGACGAGTCTCACGATCGACAGGGCGGCAGCCGGAATGGCGATAGCACGAGGATGAAAGCGCATTCGAACGCGATCGTGCCCCAGGTCGCGAGTTTCGAGAACGCCCGATGTTGCACAAGCCGCAGTCCGCGCGAAAGGTGCCGTGGTCGACCGTTGAAAGCATGTCGGCGGGCCTGCGTGTCCGCGCCTGATCCGGATCTGCTGTCTGGCCGCGTGTATCCCCGACGGAATTCTCCTTGATCGTGAGCACCGTCACACTGCCGCTTTCTCTTGCGAGTCTGGGATGTGCCCGTATATAGAGATATTGCACGTAATTTTGGCCTGACTGATTAGTATGCTCACTCCTCCCCAGCGACGGCCTTGGGCAGAATCACCGGCAGTCCGGCCCGCTCAGCAGACGAACCCACCGGCACCACTTCTGGCGCGTGGGAATTCATGTCTTGGGAGCGAAATCCCCCACTCCCATCCGCTGCCCAACGATTCATGCACGGTTGGCTCGATCCGTTGATGTGGACCGGTTCAAGTTCGGATTGCAAGGGGGTTCGGCTCCTCGAGCCTGTGCTGGCAGCGTGATTGAGTGCTCGGCCGATCAGGCGATACAGGTACCACGCCGCGACACCGATGGTGAGTGACGAGACCGTTCCGAACCAGGGGGCGCTGGCCTCCCAAGTCGGGTAGACGACCCAGTGGGTGAGGTAGATGAACAGGGATGCGCTGGCCAGCAGTCGAACGGCCGGAACGAGGGCGCGTGGCATCCGCAACCGTTTCACCCAGATCAGCAACAGTATTCCGGCCACCACGACTGCTTCGCGCGCTGGATCCCCGAAAAATCCGATCGTGCCGACGATCGCCGCCGCCGATGCCGCCACACACTTCCAGCTATTGTCGGCGCGGGCGATGACCCAGCCGAGCACGAAAGACCAGAGCACGGTGACCGGGGTGTAGCGTTCAATTCCTTCTGCTTCGATGCCGACGAGTGCGAATCGGGTCGTGACGGCTGCCGCGAACAAGACGACCGGGAACGCCCACGGGTGCCGTCGTTCGAGGCGGTCGATCGGGCGAATGAGGAACATTGCAGCAAAGCCGAGCATGGTCCAGACGGCGGCCTCGAGAAACCAGAATTGCCATTGCTCGTTCCACTTGCCGTCGCCGGGGACGAGGTTATTGACCAGCAGCGCTGTGGTCCAGGTGTACTTGCCGGTGAACACGGCGACGGCCCCTATCCAGAGCGTGGCCGGAATCGCGATCTGGGCTGCGCTTCTGAGCAGGCGGCGAACGCGCGTGGCCCCTGCAACGTCGGCGAGCTGAAACCTGGCCAGGTTGTATCCGGCGACGGCGAGCAGCAGGTGTGCTCCGCCCTGAACCGTGATCAGGTCGGCATGGGTGCCGACGATCAGCACGATTGCAAGTGCGCGGAGAACGGCGGGAGTCTCGACCCGGGGAAAGCGGGCCCTCCACACTCCAACTGTCACCGCTCCACGCTTCGCCGTTTCGCCCACGGCCGTGCTGTCGGTCTGTGGGGGAGGGGCGAAGGCCGAGGACGCGAGGTGCCGGGCCGATTGTGCTGGCCAATCCCGCGGCAACGCCCCGAGGAGATCCTCCAGCCGCAGGGCCACCTCGACGTAGCTCAACGAATCCCCGCCGAGCCCGGCGAAAGTGTCGTCGATGGTCGCGTCTGGGCGCCCGAGGAGCACGATGAACAGGTTACGGATCAGGTCGGAGAGTGCGACCTGCCCGGGGTTCGCTGCTGTCGGCGCCTCCTGGGCGTCGATCATCTGGGCGTACCGGACGAGCGAGGCAAGGTCGGGCTTGCCGCTGGCTGTGCGAGGAAACTCGCTAACGGGGTAGACGCGTATCGCGTGCGTGGGGATGCCGAGTCGCGCGGCGGCGCGGGTTCGTGCCCTGTCAACGTGCCGGGCTGCACGGATGAATACGAGCAAGCGTTCTCCGGAGCTTGCCGTACGGGCTTCGATTCCTTCCTCGGCGAGGAGACGTTGGACGGAATCGAGGTCGACCCGGAGTCCGTACACCTTCACGAATCGGTTGAGCCGTCCGACGACCTCGAACATGCCGTCCTCGCTTTGCCGGGCGAGATCGCCGGTGCGAAGTTCGTGGACCGTGCGCCCCAACGCGAAGTCGGCGGGTGTTTCGGCGTAGCCGAGCATGACGTTGGGGCCTTCGTAGACGAGTTCGCCGACGTCGGCTCCCGCCTCGGCATCGATGCGCAGGTGGCCTCCAGGGATGGGGCGGCCGATGCTGCCGGCGGCGTGGTCGGCGAGCTCCGCGGGCACGTACGCCATTCGCGCAGTAGCCTCTGTCTGTCCGTACATCACGAAGAATTCGAACCCGCGACGCTCACCGAGGCGTGCGAAGCGGCGCACCGCTTCTGGGGCGAGGCGGCCGCCGGCCTGGGTGAGGTAGCGGATGCTCACTGGCAACCGATCGGTGAAATCGCCCGCCTCGAGAAGCTCGAAGGTGTAAGGCACGCCGGCAAAAGAAGTGATCCGATGTGTCTCGGCTTCGTCCCAGAACGTCGCGTCGGCCACCGATCGCTCGGTGAGGACGACGCTCGCTCCCGACACGAGGTGGCTGTTCAGAACCGAGAGGCCGTAGCAGTAGTGCATCGGCAGCGTGGTTGCTGCCCGGTCAGCAGGAGTGATGCGCAGGTACGCCGCAATTGCTTGTGCGTTGCTCAGCAGGTTTTGCCGGGACAACCGAACGAGCTTCGGCGACCCGGTGGACCCAGAGGTGCTGACGAGCATAGCGAGGTCGTCGGAGAAGCTGTGCGTGGAGCCGGGCCGTATCTTCCGCAGGCCCGGGCCGTCCTCGCCATGGACGGCAATGACATCAGGGTCGAACCGTTCAGCCAGCGACGCGCGATGAGTCCGTGATGCTTCATCGTCACCCGGTGCAACCAGAAGCACCGGGTGGCCGCCTTCCAAGGCTGCAAGGTAGGTGACGATCGGCTCGATGGCATTTGCTGCTTCCAGCATCACGAGTCGGCGGACACTACCAAGCTCGAGACGGCGTATGGCGACCATCCTGGCCAGCTGGGCGTAGCTGAAATCTCCACTGGCGGCGACGAATGCGACGTCGTCGTCTGAACCATTGAGGAGGGTCAGTCGTGGTGCGGGCATGGTGTGGAGCACGAGAAAACTTTCGAACGGTGCGCACGGGCTAGTTAGGTAAGGATACCCTACATTTCAAGAAATCTCACGGACCGCGAAAGTTCATTTCGCCACTGAACCCGTGTCCACAAACGGGGCAAGGCCAGTCGGGCGGTTGCGACCGTGGTTCGCGAGCCCGGCATCCCGCCAGCGAGATAGCACGCAAGATAGATCCCCCACCACAGGGGCGCCGGTGCGCCAGCGAGTTGCAGGGACCAGGCGATGAGGAATAGCAGCAGCGCTAGGCCGGCCCAGCGAACCTCGGGCAGGCGGCTGTCCGTGCGGACGATCGATGGGGGTGTTGCGAGGACGCGGCCTCCGGTGCGGATTGGCGCATCTGACAGTTAGTCCGTCATGCGCTGCCAGCCTCCGCGCTTGTCGATGCAAGGTCAGCGTGGTGGTGGCGAGGCGTGCCGCCAAGGCTGTGCTCGGCTTGGAAGATCGCGTCGCGCACGAGCTGCGAGGCATGCTCGTTTTCGAGGCGGTAGAAAATGCGTGTGCCCTCTTGTCGTGTTGCCACGATGCGTGCCAGGCGCATCTTCGCCAGATGCTGCGACACCGACGCAGGGCTCTTGTCGACGATTTCGGCCAGATGGCCCACCGACAGCTCTCCCGCGTCTCGCAGCGCGACAATCAGACGCACCCGGGTAGCGTCCGCCAGCATCGAGAAGATTTCTACGGCGAGTTCGACGAAGTCGCCCTCGGGAAGATGACCACATAGCCGCTTATCTGCATCCATGCGCAAATAATAGCAGATACTCGTTGGGGCATCCCGGGGTTCCCTCGTTCAGCGGGCGTCGATGATGCCCATCATGCCGGCGTCTTCATGGTCGAGGATATGGCAGTGGTAGACGCTTCGCCCGCTGAAATCATCGAACTTGACCCGAACTCGTACAGTGCTGCGTGCCGGTATGTTCACGACGTCCTGCCAGATCACCGACTCGACTGGTCGGTCATCCTGTTCAATAATCTGCATCGGCCAGACGTGCAGGTGTATGGGGTGATCGAGAGTGCTGGTGTTGGTGAGGGTCCATTCTTCGATGCTTCCAAATTGTACGGTCGTGTTGACATGGGTGGCATCAAAGGTGCGGTCGTTGATCGTGGCTGACATCATTCCGCCGTTCATGCCGCCCCCCATTCCCATGGCGAACACCAATTCGCGTCGGGCGGTGACGGTAGAAGAACGCAAGTCCGTTGGTGAGAGTTGGTCGGGCACAGCGGCGAATGCGGCGGTGTCGGCGCCGGCGACTGCGAACGTGGCCAGTGCGACATCAGCGGAACTGAACGTGCCGCCGCCCATCATTCCGCCCGACGTGCCACGCTCATAACGGAGCGCGCGCAGGGTGGATGTGCCAGCGCGTGCCGTCACGAGCAGGTCTGCGCGATTGCCCGGAGCCAGGACGACTTCGTCAACGTTGCGGGCGGATTCGAACCGGCCGGAGTCGATGCCCAGGAGGGTGAGTTGCTGTCCGTCGAGTCGAAGATGCAGATAGCGGGAGGTGCAGGCGTTGATGACTCGCCAGCGTTCCCGCTCGCCGGGGCTGGCGCTCAGCAGGGGATCACGCTGCCCGTTCACCAGAACGAGCTCGCCCTCCCGGCCCGTCATTTTATCCATCTCGGTGGCAGCTGAAATGGTGCCGGATGAATCGAAGGTGATGTCGGAGATGACAAGGACGCGCTCCCGGGTGGCGGGAATCTCCTCAGGGTCTTCCACGATGATGGCGCCATAGAGACCTCCGAACACTTGGTCGGCGACAAAGCCGTGGTGGTGCGGGTGATACCAGTACACGCCCGGTGCGTGATTGTCGGGCAGTTCGTACTGGTAGTCGAAGGATTCGCCGGCTTTGATCGTGACGAACACGTTGTCGCTGTTGTTCTTCGGAGAGACGTGGAGGCCGTGCACGTGCAGGTTGCTCGGATCGGTCAGGCCATTACGTAGGCTGACATTGAGAATATCGCCGGCTCGAACACGCAGTGTGGGGCCTGGAACACCCCCGTTGTAACTGAGCGCGCGCACGTCCTTACCGGCAATGCTCACGTGCTGAGACGACGACTCCAATGCCACCGACAGCACGCCTTTGGAGCTGCGCAATTCGGTGGGCTGAACGAAAATGGCCCCGGACGCAGACTCTGAGGCCAGCGGCCTGACTGATTGTTGATTCACGAGCAAGCCAGTCCCTCCGATGGCTACCCCGCCAATTCCTACCCCGCCCAGAATGAGAGCGTTTCGGCGGCTGATGTCAGCCATCATCGGCCTTCGGCGAGCACCCGTATCTGCTCGCGGTACTGCTCTGGTGTTAGCTCCCCGCGAGCGAAACGCTCGTCGAGGATTTTCCGCGCGCTGGTGAGATCGGGCGACGCGGGAACAGCCGGCGGTGCCTGGACAGCCGGCGACGAGGGGCCACTCTGCCCGTTTTTTGTAGATAAACGAATGACGATGTACACGAGAATGGCGACGCCGACCAAAGCCATCAATCCGAACCCCCAGAACCACCCCATACTTCCATTGCTCCACATCATGATGTGATTCCTTTCGTGATCAGTCAATACGTAATGATACCTCTGGGGGTATCTTTTCCTGCTGGAAGTCAGCCGAACATATTCAGATCGGATAAAAGGCCGGTGCCTGGGCCGGTGCAGGAGTGCACGTGGGACAACAAGCCAATCACGTCGTCTGGGGTGTGCCACGCGCTGGGGCAGTGAGGTATCCCGGTGTCGTTCGGCGGTGTGCCGGCTAGCTGGACACCGATACCAGTGTGGTCCAGGTGTTGCCGTAGTCACTGCTGGCGGCGATGCCGGTGGCGTCCGCGACGAGGATCCAGGGTGAGGATCCGCCGACGACGGTGAACGCTTCGGGGGTGCGACCGGTCGTTCCGGTTTGCGTCCACGTCTCGGCGTCCTGGCGCCAGACTCCGCCGTCGGGATCCAGGCCGACCAATCCGCCGCCGGCAAAATCCAGAAGCAGTAGCCCCGGTGCTCCGTCCAACGCGGTGAATGAGCGCCCCGCATCGGTGCTCACCAGAACGCCCGCGGCGGTCGTGGCGTAGAGCAGATCGACCTGGGCTGGATCTGCGCTCAGGTCGCGGAGTGCGAGCTGAGCTCCCGCTGACCACGTGAGGCCGGAGTCGTCACTGACGGAAATGGTCCCAGCTCCCGCGTCGTAACCGTAGACACGAAGGGTACCGTCGTCGAGGGGGACGGCATCCAAATCGTGAAAATCGGTCTTGCCGGCCAGCGACAGCGGTGTCCAGGAAGACGCACCGTCTGTGCTGGAGATAAGTCCCAAATTGGGAAGCGCCAGATCGCTGGGTTCGGCCGGATCAGGGTGGCCCGATGCCATCAACTGGCCGGGCGCGGCCACGGTGAAGCCCATCGTGTCCTGCGCCAGGCCGGCGAGCTGCATCGGTTGGGTCAGGTCTGCTCGTGGCGCTCCGGTCAGATAGGTGTCTGGCAGCATTCCGGTCGGGATGAGCCACACCCCCTGGTGCGTGGCCGCGTAGGTGTCTCCCGTGAGAGGATCGGCGCCGAGTCCATGCACGTGTTCGAAAGCGTTCGCCATGGCGGCAGTGCTGGGCGATACCGCTGTCGGATCTCCATCGTTGGCCGAACACCCCGTCAGAACCATGAGGCTGACGAGCGGTACGGATAACGCACTGATCCGGCGTGTTGATCGGTTGATTTTAACCAAGAGTGACTCCTCGGGCGCTCATGAATGTTTCTGCATCGATGCCATCACCGTCGACGCGCGTTTCAAAGTGCAGGTGGCAGCCGCTGGACGCACCCGTTGATCCCACTATGGCAATGATTTCACCGGCTACAACCATCTGACCGGAATCAACGAGGAGCTGACTGTTATGGGCATAACCCGTCTCGATGCCTTTGCCGTGGTCGATGAGAACCCAGTTGCCATAGGAGCCCTGATAGCCCGAGGTGACAACTTTTCCTCCGGTCGCCGCGAAGACGGGCTGGCCGCAGGGGGCGGCAATGTCGGTGCCGTTGTGAAAGTCGCCGACACCATCAACTGGTTTGTTCGGCCGAGAACCGAACGGGCTCGATATTCGGCCCAGGACAGGTAGAGCCCAGCCTTGATCGCTGAGCTGGCCCGGACTCAGGCTGGCGTATTTTCCATCGCTGGCAACCGTGGTGTACGAGGCCGGTTCAGGTGCTTCCGTGATGGTGTACCCGTCACGTTGAAAGGGAACGGATGTTGTACCCGCGGCGGTGACACTTTGTAGATCGGCCGTCTTCGTGGCGCTCGCAGCTGCCGCCTGCGGTGGTTCTATGTTCACCGCGAGTGCGGGAAGGGACGCGCCGACCGCAAAGAGCGCGATCATCGCCATGGCGCTGGCGGCCGCAGCACGCTGGCGCAGCGGGATGGGCCGAGAGGTGGCTTTAACCGGTGGCGCAGTTTTCGATGAGCCGGATCGGCCCGCACGCACCATGTTCTCCATAGCGCGGATATCGCGGCGTGACATCGGTGGAATGACACCGGGGATGGGCGGCGCCGTGGCGACGTGACCGGTGTTATCCACGGAACACCGTCCCGGAAATACCTATCAGATGAAAAAATTGACGGCGATACATGAATATGTCCTTGCAGGTGATTCAGAAAACGAATGGTGGTGTCCCGGGGCCGGCCTTCCAGAGAAGAACCCGCCCCGAAGGTGCCGCTCTAGAGCGAGGTGAGAAGCTCGGCCATGACGGCGATTTCAGCCGACTGCGTCTTGACGATATTGGCGGCCATCGCCTGGGCATCCGCATTCTCACCATTATCGATTTCGAGCTGAGCCATCGCGACGGCCCCCTCGTGGTGCGCAGTCATCTGTTTCAGGAACAAGGAACTGGCGTCTGCTCCCGAGGCGTGCTGCAACGCCATCATGTCGTCGTCGGACATCATCCCAGCAGAGCTGCCGCCCATGCCGGACATGTCCGACATACTGTTCTCCTCTTCGCCCCACGCCGTCAACCAGTCTTTCAACTGGGCGATCTCCGGTTTCTGCGCAGCCTTGATCTCGGTCGCGAGGTCGACCACGCTTTGATCGAGGTTGTCCTTGGCGAGTAGCTCGTCGCTCATTTGAACGGCCTGTTCATGATGGAGGATCATCATCTGGGCAAAGGTCACGTCGGCGGAGTCAAACGCCGCTGTGCTTTGGCTGGCAGCAGGGCCCGCTGATTCGGCGGCGGGGCTGCCTCCAGAGCATGAGCTGAGAGTGAGAGCTGCTGCCAAGGTCACGGCAGCATACAAGAAAGTTCGGGGGTAGAGCATCGTTCATCCATTCGTCTGTTAGCGGTAGAAACCGGTGCCAGCGGGCACGGCAAAGTTCCGACCACGTGCTGGCTCGGAACTGCATCTCGGTCTAAACGCGACAGATGGAGAGAAGGGTGAGACTGGGCCGCTGACGCGGTTGGGCGCTGATGCGCCAGGAGCTCGACATCACGCAGGTATCGAGCAGGCGTCGATACCTGGCCGGTAGCCGAGTCAGAAATACCAGAACGACGAGAGTCAGTAGCAGAACGCACATCATCGCCAGCAGAGCGCATTCAAGCATCCCGTGGAGGCTTCCGGACGCGATCGCCGCGAAGACGGGAGCTGGCATGACTGCAGCCATACCCGTCACCGACGTCTGGTGCTCCGCAATAGCCGATGATGCAGCAGCCGATGATGCAGCAGCAGCCGATGATGCAGCAGCAGCAGATGATGCGGGGACCAGCGCGGGCATGGCGTGCCCGGCGGTTTCGGAATGAACGGCGAAAACTGCGAACAATAGCGCGGCAAGAGCGAGCAAGGAGACGAACGGAGACGCAGAGGCGGGCGCGCGTAGTCGTCGCACCGCACGATCCAGCGTCATTTCACCTACTTCTCTGCCAGCAGCCCCTGCTGAACTGCCCAATGTCTTCTCTTGCAGAATACCGCACGGCCAGCGGCGAATCCTGAGTGCCGGTTTTACCCGAGCCAAAACCGTGATTTCGACAGCACATTCCGCCGCCATCGCGATCGATCAAGACCACCATCTCTCAGATGGTGATCGTTGATTCCGCCCGTGCCAGAGGTGTCGACTGAGTCGTCCAGGCCCGAAACGCAATGATCCCAGAGAGTATCCCGATACCGGCCAGTACGGTCGCCGTTGGCGCCAACCCGAGCTGGGCGCCGAGTATCCCGGCCAGTGGGTAGGTGACGATGAAACAGGCATGGGACAGAGAAAACTGGGCGGCGAAAACGGCCGGTCGGCTGGTCTCGTCGGAAGAGCGGCGCAACAGTCGCGCCGATGGCGTCAGGATGAGTGCGGTCGCGGCGCCGAGTATGAACCAGATCACGAGGAGACCAGGCCAGGTCAGGGGTATTAGCGGCGCGAGAACAAGACCGGCGAGGGCCAAAAGCCCGGCGGGCAACACCGCACAGCCGAGCAGCATGACGTTTCGGTCGTCAAAGCGCTCGAGTATCCGGGGCAGCGCAAGAGCGACGAGCATGGACCCGAATCCGTAGCAGGCGAGGGCGAGAGCAAAGTCGGACTGAGCGCGGCCTAAATGGCTTTGCACAAGCACGACGGTGTTGACGATGACCATACTGGTCGACGTTGCGACGACCATGTTCATGGCCAGCAGGGCGCGCAATTGCGGTGTGCGCGAGAAGACGCGAACGCCGCGGGTGAGGCGCTCCGAGAATGGTGTTGTCACGGCCACCTGATGAGCCGGCAGAGTGGCGGTGAACACGAGCAGGGCGGAGCCAGCGAACCCGACGATCGTTCCCACAAAAAGGGAGTGGTAGCTGATAACGGTTAAGAGGGCGGCGGCGAGAATCGGGCTGAGGAGCGATTCGAGGTCGTAGGCCAGTCGCGACAGCGACAGCGCCCGGGTGTACTCGCTCTCCCTCGGCAGGACCTCCGGGATGAGGGCTTGGAACGCGGGGGTGAAGGTGGCTGAAGCGGCTTGCAGCACGAAGATGAGCACGTAGATCTGCCAGGCATCGGTGACGAACGGCAGGGAGAGCGCGACGATCGCGCGGAGTGCATCCGCTGATACCAACAGGGTCTTGCGTGGCACGTGCGTGGTCAGCGCGGAAATGACCGGGGCGACGCCGACGTAGGCGAGCATCTTGATGGTCAGTGCGATGCCGAGCACTATCCCGGCGTCACCGCCGGCGAGGTCGAACGCGAGGAGGCCGAGGGCTACAGTGAGCATTCCGGTGCCGATCAGAGCGACAATTTGCGCGCTGAACAATCGGCGATACGTTCGGTTGCGTAGGACCTCAAGCATGAGCGACCGCACAGTGTGTGTCAATGGCTCGCTCGAGCGGATGCCGGTGGTGCGCCGGTGTGCCCACGACGGCATGCCCAGCTTGGACGATCACATCCGCATCAAGCGTGCACATGTCCTTATCTGCATTCATACGCAGATTATTGCACAATGCCCCGCAGTTCGGTCGTAAGCCATTGCCCGGCATGGACTCTTAGGTGCCGGCCTCATGCTCAAGGGTGCGTTCACCGGTCAGCGCGGATACCGGTGTGGTGCACGTGTCGCCTTTCCATGCTGCACTGCCCTCTCGGACCGCGAAACCCGCGATAACCAGCGCGGCGACCGCATCAGCCCAGGCCCAGCCGAGTATGGCGTTCAGCGCGAGCCCGATGAGTACCGCGGCCGAGAGATACGCGCACAGCAGGGTCTGCTTCGAATCGGCGACCGCCGAGGCGGAACCGAGCTCGCGGCCGATGCGGCGTTCGAAATAGCTCAGAACCGGCATGACCACCAGGCTGATGGCCGTGAGCACAATACCGACCGGACTGTATTCGGGTGTGCGTAACCCCATGATCGACAGCGCGGCGTCGATGCTGACGTACGCGGCGAGAGCGAAGAAGGAGAACGCGATCACGCGCAACGCGAGCTTCTCCCGTTGCTCTGGTTCTGGCGCAGCGAACTGCCAGGCAATCGCGGCAGCGGAAAGTACCTCCACGATTGAGTCAAGGCCGAACCCGATCAGCGCAGCCGACGACGCGATGGATCCGGCCGCGAGGGCGATGACGGCCTCGATGAGGTTGTAGCAAATCGTGATCGCGACGATCCAGCGGATCCGGCGCTGGAGGAGGCGTTTGCGAATCGGGCCCAGCGCCGGAAGGTGAAGGGGTGAGGGCGCGCTCATGTTTCGGCTCTGCAACACAGGGGTACGTCACAGGTGTCATCTGCGCACGCGTCACCGTCATCGACGGCGAGGACCACGTCGACCAGCGCGACCAGCGCACGCGTCAGATGCGGGTCGGCAATCTCGTATCGCGTCGACCGACCTTCCGGCGTGGCCACCACGATGCCGCAACCGCGCAGGCAACTCAGGTGGTTCGACACATTCGAGCGCGTCAGCCGCAGCCCGTCTGCGAGCTGGCCGGGATACCCAGGGGTGTCCAGCAGGCTCAGTAGAATCCGCGATCGGGTCGGATCCGCCAAGGCCCGCCCGAGCCGATTCAGTACATCCAGACGTGAGGCACTAGTCAGCATGCACTGACGTTACAGTGGTCACTGACGTATCCGCAAGCACATGCACTGTCATCTCGGGCTGTAGCGATCCCGCTTTCTGGTTCAGGACTGCTGCTCGTGGGGACCGGCCGCTCCCTGGAAAAAAGCGCCCGGGACTAGGCGCTGGGTTTGACCGCCTTCACGATGCTCCCGTGCATTTCGGGGGCGACTTCGTGGGTGTATTCCACAGTCGCGTCGAGAAATCCTGCTGCGGCGAGCGCGTCCAGGTATTCCTGGTTCGAGAGGGCCCCGGCGATGCAACCGGTGTAACTGCCGCGCTCGATGCGGTCCTCTGCGCTCAGGTGGTTTTCGGCCACCACGTCGGAGATTCCGAGGCGCCCGCCGGGCTTCAAAACCCGGAACATCTCGGAGATCACCGCATTCTTGTCGGTGGACAGGTTGATTACGCAGTTGGAGATGATCACGTCGACGGTTGCATCGGGCAGGGGGATGGCTTCCATTTGACCCTTGATGAACTCCACGTTGGTGGCTTGGGCCTTCGCCGCATTAGCTCGGGCAAGCCTGAGCATCTCATCGGTCATATCGAGCCCGTAGGCGAAGCCCGTTGGGCCCACACGACGTGCGGAGAGCAGCACGTCGATACCGCCGCCGGAGCCGAGGTCGAGCACCGTTTCTCCCGGGTGCAGGTCGGCGACAGCTGTCGGATTGCCGCAGCCCAGACTGGCCAGAAACGCCTCTTCGGGTATCTCTAAATTTTCGTTTCCGGTGTAGAGCGCGGAGCCGAACACGTCGCCGTTGCCCAAATCGGTCGGCACGCAGCACGACGTGCTCGAGACGTCACTCAATTGCACTGCGGCCGTCGCGTAGCGTGCGCGAACACGTTCCGTGATCTCAGATTTCTCGGTCATGAATTGATCCCTTCCGGTAGATGCGGCACCAGCCTACTGCTACATTGATTCTTATCGATATAACGAGTGAAGGCTCAACTTTTGAGGGAGATCCACATGGCTGCCATCCGAATCTACGAACCGGCACTGTGCTGCGACACCGGAGTCTGTGGCGTCGATGTCGACCAGTCCCTGGTCGAGGTGACCGCGACCGTGCGCAGTCTGCAGGACCTTGGCGCTGACATCCAGCGCCATAACCTGGCCACCGACCCGCTCGCTTTCACCACGGATGAGACCGTGCGCGCCTTCATGCACGTCGTCGGTTCGACCGGTCTGCCGCTCACCGTCGTCGATGGTGTCACCGTCGCGACCGGTGCCTATCCCTCGAAAACCCAACTGCTCGCCTTCGCCGGCCTCGCTCCCGTCACGAGCGAGCCAGCCGAGCGAGTCCAGCTCGGCCTGACCGAAAAATCTGAAAGCGGATGCTGCGGCGGCGCCACCGGCTGCTGCTAGCACCATGAAGTTTTTGAAAGACCCGCCCCGCTTTCTGTTTTTCACCGGTAAGGGTGGCGTCGGCAAGACATCCGTTGCCTGCGCTTCGGCCATCGAGCTGGCCACCCGGGGCCGCCGAGTGTTGCTGGTGAGTACCGACCCGGCATCCAACATCGGGCAGGTATTCGGCGTCACGATCGGCAACACGGTCACTCTGATTGAGGCCATTGCCGGTCTCAGCGCCCTCGAAATCGACCCGGAGCAGGCCGCGGATGCCTATCGCGAACGCATCATCGCCCCGGTTCGGGGACTTTTGCCGGAGCGCGAGCTGGCCAGCATTGCTGAGGGCCTGTCCGGTTCGTGTACAACCGAGGTTGCCTCGTTCGACGAGTTCACGAACCTGCTGACCGATGACAGCCTGCTCCAGACCTACGACCACATCGTGTTCGACACCGCGCCGACCGGACACACCATCCGCCTGCTGCAGTTGCCCGGCTCCTGGACGGAGTTTCTCAACGCGGGTAAGGGTGATCCGTCGTGCCTCGGCCCGCTATCCGGGCTGGAGAAGCATAAGACGGTGTATGCGGCTGCGGTCGCTGCTCTGGCCGACCCGCGGCGTACGCGGCTGGTGCTCGTGGCGCGCGCGCAGGCATCCGCTTTGAGCGAGATCGATCGCACGCACGCTGAGCTGGCGCAGATCGGAATTCTTGGTGGCTATGTCGTTATCAATGGACTGCTGCCAGTTGGCGCGGGAACAGAGCCGATAGCCGCAGCGGTGCGCACACGCGAGTCGGCCGCGCTGGACGGTATTCCGCCGACCATCGCTATCCTGCCGCGTGATCTGCTCGCGCTCAAAACCGGCAACATGACGGGTATCAGAGCGCTGCGCGACCTGTTTCAAGCCGACAACGATAACGGAGTATCGCCGCAGACCCCGGTCGAAGTGCCGAATGCCCCGCTCGGCCAGTTCGTCGACGAGCTGGAACAGGCCGGTCACGGCCTGATTTTATGCATGGGAAAAGGCGGCGTCGGCAAAACCACGATCGCTGCGGCAATCGCGGTTTCCCTCGCTCGGCGCGGCCATGCGGTGCACCTGACCACGACGGACCCGGCGGCCCACCTGGTGGACACACTGCACGGAACCCTGCCGGGGCTGCGCGTCTCGCGCATCGACCCGGACGAGGCGATTCGGGAGTATCGAAATCACGTCATGGCTACCAAGGGCAAGAATCTCGACGACGACGGCCGGGCTGCCCTGGCCGAAGACCTGCTCTCGCCGTGCACCGATGAGGTCGCGGTGTTTCGGCAGTTCTCGAAGGCCGTACATGAATCGCGGCACGAATTCGTTGTCGTTGATACCGCTCCGACCGGCCACACCTTACTGTTGCTCGATGCCACGGGGTCGTACCATCGTGAAATCGCGCGTCAGATGGGGGAGGGCATGGCGTTCGTGACCCCGTTGATGCGGCTGCAGGATTCCGCGCTGACCAAGGTGTTGCTTGTCACCCTGGCCGAGACGACGCCGGTGCTCGAGGCCGAGGAGCTTCAGCAGGATCTTCAGCGAGCCGGAATCCAGCCGTGGGGCTGGGTAGTCAACAATTCCATTGCCGCAGCGCGCCCCGAGTCACCGTTTTTGCTGGCGCGCGCCGCCAACGAAGTCACCCAGATCGACAGGGTGTTCGACCACGCCGATCGGGTTGCGATCGTGCCGTTACTGGCCGATGAACCGATCGGCGTGGACAGGCTGACTGCGCTGACTGCGCCCGGTCGCGGCTAGCGGGCCATTTCGGGGTGCACCTTGATGACGGTGATGTTTTTCGTGGGATGCACGGTTTTCGCTGGCGCCCGCGAAAAACCTTTTGCTCCCTCGAGGCGGTTCTGACCGCGAAACTCGGCCAGGGCGTCGTCAAAGATGGCGTTCAACTGGGCCCCGGTGAATTCTCCCACCGACCCCTCTGTGAAGCTGATGCTGATGAGCGTGGTGTCGGGAAAGTGCCGGTTCATGCGGATGAAGCCATCGGCATCCTGCTGCAGGGTGATCATTGGTCTAGTCTGACCTATATGGCACGCCGCGGCAGCACGTGGGGTTCATTTACGTCATGACCCATTCACCGACCGATTCCCCACGGCTTGTTCTGGTGGTCGCGGTGCTGGCCTCGTTCATCGCCTTTCTCGACGGCACCGTCATCAATGTGGCCCTCCCCGCGATCACCCGTGAATTGGGCGGAGGCATCTCGACCCAGCAGTGGGTCGTCGATGCCTACCTCATCACCCTCGGCGGCATTATTCTGCTGGCCGGTTCGCTCTCCGACGCGTTCGGGCGCAAGCGGGTGCTGTTGTGGGGTCTCGTGGGGTTCGCCTCGGCATCCGTTCTCTGTGCGGTGGCTCCAAGCGCTCCCTTTCTGATCGGCGCACGTGCCATCCAGGGCGTCGCTGGTGCGCTGCTGGTGCCGAGCTCGCTCGCCCTCATCTTCAGCACGTTTTCGGGTGCCGGCCAGGCCCGCGCGATCGGAACCTGGACCGCCTGGACCAGCACAGCCTTCATCGCCGGCCCGCTCATCGGCGGCCTGCTGGTCGACCTGGCGTCGTGGCGGCTGGTGTTCGCCATCAACATCGTGCCGATCGCGCTCACCCTGGTTCTGTTGGCGCGGTTGCCGGGCGACCGGGCAGCGGATGCCGCGCCCCGTGTCGACGTCAGCGGAGCGGTTCTCGGAGTGCTCGGCGTGGCACTGCCCGTCTTCGCGCTGATCGAGCACGCCGCCTTCGGCTGGGGAAGCCCGGTCATTCTGGTGCCGCTTATCGTCGGACTGCTAAGTTTTGCGGCGTTTATCTGGCACGAAAACCGTGCGAAAGCGCCGATGATGCCGCTCAGCCTGTTTCGGGTGCGCAACTTTTGGGTGGGAAACGTGGCGACGACTCTGATCTACGCCGCCCTCTCGCTCGGCACGTTCCTGCTCGCTGTCTTCTTGCAGCAGGTTGGCGGATACAGCGCGACGCGCGCCGGGTTGGCCCTGCTGCCAGTGAGCATTTTGAGCATCGCCCTGTCCACCGTCGTCGGCCGTCTGGCTGGCCGATTTGGCCCGCGTCTGTTCATGTGCGTCGGGCCGATCATCGCCGGTATCGGGTTTTTCGTCATGCTCCGCATCGATTCGAGCGTCGCCTATTCCAGCCAGGTCCTGCCCGGCGTCATCATCTTCGGCCTGGGCCTGACAATCACGGTCGCGCCGCTGACCTCCGCCATCCTGGGCGCGATAGAACCCGGCCGGGCGGGCATTGCCTCCGCGGTCAATAACGCGCTCTCCCGGGTCGCCGGACTGGTGGCCATCGCCGCGGCGAGCATTATCGTGGGCCCGGTGCTCGACGTCGATGGGTTCCATCGCGCCGCAATCGTCACCGGAATTCTGCTGGTCGGAGGCGGAATCATCTCAGGCATCGGCATCCAGGACCCCGTGTCGGTGCCGGCCGATAAGCTCCAGGCATGACAGATTCGATTCGCTGGGGAATCCTGGCCACAGGCGGTATCGCCCACCTGTTCGCGAGCGACCTCGTACAAAACGGCCACACGGTGCAGGCCGTCGGGTCGCGCAGCCAGGCGTCAGGGGATGCCTTCGCCGCCGAATTCGGCATTCCCACGGCACATGCCAGCTACGAAGCGCTGGTCAACGATCCCGAGGTCGACGTCATCTACGTGTCGACACCGCATCCGTTTCATGCCGAACACGCTGCCCTCGCGTTGAATGCTGGCAAACACGTGCTGATCGAGAAGCCGATCGCCCTCAACGCCCGGGAAGCCCGACAGATCGTCGACCTGGCCGCGAGCAAGAATCTGCTCGTGCTCGAAGCCATGTGGACCCGGTTTCTGCCGCACATGGTTCGCATCCGTGAGATTCTGGCGGCCGGCACGCTCGGCGATGTGCGCAGCGTGCTCGCCGACCATACCCAGGACCTTCCCGACGACCCGAAACACAGAGTCAATTCCCTGGCCCTCGGCGGCGGTGCCTTGCTTGATTTGGGGGTCTATCCGGTGAATTTCGCGCACGCTGTGTTCGGGGCGCCCGAAACGATACTGGCCAGCGCGTCGTTCAAGGACACCGGAGCGGATGCCCAGGTCGCGACGATTTTTCGCTATGTGGGTGGTCAGATCGCCACGACCTTCTCGGCAAGTGACACCCGCGGCCCCACCTCGGCGTCGATCATCGGCACTGAGGGGCGCATCGACATCGACGCCGTCTGGTACGCACCGACCGGTTTTCGGGTTTTGGACACGGTCGACACCGTACTCGAAACGTTTGTACCGGCCGAGTTCACCGGCCGCGGGATGCACTTCGAGGCGGTCGAAGCCGAGACCCTGATTCGAGCCGGCAAGCTCTCGAGCGACATCATGCCGGCCGAAGAATCGGTCGCCATCATGCACACCCTCGACGCGGTTCGGGCCAGGATCGGCCTGCGCTACCCGGGTGAATAGCTGGCCCGAAGGCGCGTCGGTTACCATACGGAGGTGGATGAACCCGTGCAGACACCCGTAGCCCACGAGGCCGACCCTGCCCCGCGCAGCGGAATCCGGGCAGTCTTCACCCGGTACCGCCGGGCCTGGCTGATCGCCGCCGGTGCTCTCGTCTTCGTGCTACTGGGCAGTGGAGCCGTCTTCGCCGGAACCCAGACCGGCGCCGCCGAACCGGCAGCGGCATTCGTTGCGTCGTCGCCCGCGGCCACGCCGCTTCCCACTCCCACCATCGATCCGGCTCGACCGGTGCCCGCCGAAGCGACAGCGGCCAGCCGGTTGCGTACCTGCTCGGTTGCCGCGCTCGCCGCCGACGCCCGCCTCGCCGATTTTCAGGCGCAGGTCGTCAATGCCAACACCGGTGAGGTATTGTTCGACCGCGGCGGCACGACGTCGTCGCGCACCGCGAGCGTCATGAAGGTGCTCACCTCGGCCGCTGCCCTCAACGTGCTCGGCAGCGACTACCGGGCTACGACCCGCGTAGTAAAGGGCGCGGAACCCGGTCAGGTCGTGCTCGTCGGCGGGGGAGACCTGACCCTGTCGCGGCTACCCACCGGTCAGGAACCGTTCTACACCGGCGCCGCCCACCTCGACGACCTTGCCACCCAGACCAGGGTCGCCTGGGCCGCCGACCCGACCAATCCGCCGATCACCTCGCTCGTACTCGACGCCTCGTATTTTTCCGGCCCTGACTGGGACGAGGGCTGGGCCCGCACCGAGCTCGGCCTCGGCGCCATGCCCGAGATCACCGCGCTGATGGTCGACGGTGACCGCGACGACCCGACCCGCAGCACATCGGCGCGCAGCGAAGACCCGATTGCCCGGGCCGGCCAGGCCTTCGCCGACGCGCTCGGCGGCGGCCTCAGCATCAATCAGGCCACCGCCCCGGCCGGAACCGCCCAACTCGGTGCCGTACAGTCCGCGCCGGTGTCTACGCTCATTCAGCAGTCCCTGATCGTGAGTGACAACACCATCGCCGAGATGCTCGCCCGCCTCGTGGCCATCGAAAACGGCGCGGGCAACTCTTTCTCCGCTCTGCAACAGGGCATCGTCGGTGGCCTCGCCGCCTACGGCATCGACACCACCGGCATGATCATCAAGGACGGCTCGGGACTCAGCCCCCACAATGCTGTTTCGCCGGCGTACCTGACGGCCCTGTTCCTCAAGGTCAACGCCCGCGAGGGCAACCTCGGCGTGCTCTTCGACGGCCTGCCGATCGCCGGCGGACCGCGCGGTTCCCTCTCCTACAGCGACCGTTTCGCCGGTGCGAATTCTGCCGCCGACGGCGCAGTGTTCGCCAAGACCGGCTGGATCGACACCGGCTACACACTCGCCGGGGTCATTCGCGCCGCCGACGGCACCCCGCTCACCTTCGCCATCTACGCCATCGGCAACGTGAGCTCAAACGCTAAAATCGCCATCGACACCTTGACCACCGGCTTCTTTCACTGCGGTGACAATTTGACGAACAACTAACCCTTTGCAAGGAGACCTCGTGACCCGCGCACTGTTCATCATCGACGTTCAGAATGATTTCACCGAGGGCGGAGTGCTCGGCGTTGACGGTGGGGCAGCGGTCGCGGCGGGTGTGAGTGCGCTGCTGGCCGAGCATCCGCTTGCCTATGAATATGTCTTCGCCTCGCGTGACTGGCACGATATCGGCAATGACAACGGTGGCCACTTCGCGCGCGATGCGGCGCCCGACTACGTCACAACCTGGCCGGTGCACTGCGTGGCCGGCACGACGGGCGCCGAGTACCACAAAGCTCTGACAACGGATGCCGTGACCTTCCACATTCGCAAGGGCCAGGGCCGGCCCGCATATTCCCTCTTCGAGGGCGCCACCGAGGCCGGGCAGACGGTGACGGAGTTGCTGAGCGAGCACGGCGTGACCGAGGTCGACATCGTCGGCCTCGCAACGGACCACTGCGTGCGAGCCTCCGTTCTCGACGCGCTCGAACACGGCCAGCGCGTGCGGGTGCTGACCGATCTCGTTGCCGGTGTCGCCGCGGAATCCACGTTGACCGCCCTCGCTGAGATGGCGCACGCCGGCGCGGTGTTTGCCGTGAGCGACGCCGTCGAGTGACCTTATTCGCAAAAAGACTCGACGGCGTACGTATTGCCTGTGATGCCGCTCCCGGGGAGCGACCGGTTCTGCTCGTGCACGGTTTCGCGTCGACCGCGGCGGTCACCTGGATTGGCTCGGGGTGGGTGCGGGCGCTGGGGGAAGTCGGGCGGGGCGCGATCACGCCCGACCTGCGCGGGCACGGGCGCAGCGACAGGCCGCATCACTGTGCCGACTACCTACCGAGGCAGCTCGCCGCTGACCTCGTGGCGGTGCTCGACACGCTGCAACTTGAGCGGGTCGACGTAATCGGTTATTCCCTGGGGTCGCGGGTCGTGGCCGCCCTGGCCAGGCTGGCTCCTGAACGCGTGCGCAGCCTCGTGCTCGGCGGGGCAGGGCCGCTCGAACTATTCGACACCTGGGATCAGGGCGAGGTCAACCGGTTCCTGCTCTCTGGCGACCTTCCTTCCGACCCGACCATTGCCGCCGTACTCGGGCCGGCGATCACTGCCGGTGCCGACCGGGAGGCGCTATGGGCGTGCGTGCAGGGAATGGCGGGATGCACCCTGGACGTGCCAGTGGGTATCCCGCAATTGTTTGTGGCGGGCGGCGCCGACCAGATTCCGGCGGGGGTAGCCGTGCTCGCGGCCGAACGCGGTGCCGGGTACGTCGAACTGCCCGGCCGCACCCACCTCAGCGCGCTGACCGCCCGCGAGTTCAAGCAAGCCGCCCTGGAGTTCTTGAACTGAGCCGCTGGCTCGTAGCCCGAGCGCAGGGAGCATGAAGTAACCGTGCCGCCGAAGTGTTAATCCGAGCGGCACGGTTGTGATCTACGACAGTTACTCGTGCGTGCTGATGCCCAGCGCAACCCCGCGCGTCTCTTTCACAAGGGTCACCGCGACGAAGGATATCGCGGCGAGCGCCATGAGGTAAATGCCGATCGAGATGGACTGTCCGGTCTGATCGAGCAACAGTTGCGCGATGAGCGGGGCGAACGCGCCACCGAGAATCGCGCCGAGCGCGTAGCCGATCGAAACGCCGGAGTAGCGCACCTGGGCCGGGAACATTTCGGCGTAGAGCGCGGCCTGCGGGCCGTAGGAGAAGCCGAGCCCGCTCGCCAGGATGATGAGCGAGAGCGCAAACCAGACGATGTCGCCGGTGTCGATGAGCAGGAACATGGGGATCGCCCAGATGAAGAGGAACGCGTAGCCGAGCTGGAAGGTGCGCACGCGGCCGATTTTGTCGGAGAGGATTCCACCGAGCATGGTCGACGCGAGCCAGAACGCGGCGGCGACGGTGCTGGCGATGAGCACCGGGGTGCGCTCCATGCCGAGTCCGCCAGCTTCAGCGGGCTTGGTGGCGTACGAGCCGAAGAAAGCGATGAGCATATAACCGGCCGCGTTGTTGGCGATGAAGATCAGTGCGGTTAGGATGACCTGACGCGAGTGGTTCTGGAAGAGTTGCTTGAGCGGGGCGGCAGATTCCCTCTTGCGGGTCTGCATCTCTTTGAAGACCGGGCTTTCGGCGACCGCGCGGCGGATGACCCAACCGACGACGATGAGCAGCACAGAGACGAGGAACGGAATACGCCAACCCCAGCTGAGGAATGCTTTGTCGCTCATCGAGGTGGTCACGATGATCATGACACCGGTGGCGAGAATGAGGCCGACCGGAACCCCGATCTGCGGGTAGGCACCAAAGAATCCGCGCTTGTTGATCGGTGCGTGCTCGACGCTCATGAGCGCCGCGCCGCCCCATTCGCCGCCGGCCGAGAAGCCTTGCAGGATGCGAAGCACGATCAGCAGGATCGGTGCCGAGACGCCGATCTGGTCGAAGGTCGGCAACAGGCCGATGAGGGCAGTGGCCGCGCCCATCATGACGAGTGTGAAGACCAGCATCGCCTTCCGACCGATGCGGTCGCCGAGGTGCCCGGCGACGATGGCGCCGAGCGGGCGGAATAGGAAGCTGATGCCGAGTGACGCCCAGGCGATCAGCTGGGCGAGCGGCTCGTTTTCGCCGGCGAGCGGGGCGAAGAACAGGCCGGCCAGTACGAGGCCGGCGGCCTGGGCGTAGATGAAGAAGTCGTACCACTCGATTGTGGTGCCCACCATCGTGCCGGCGAGGACCCGCCGTTCTTCATTCCGTTTGGCGCTGATTGCCTGCGTGCGCTCGGTCGTTAAGGCCATGGAATACTACCTTGTATCTCACTGCGGTGCTGGGTCGGGTACTGCTGCAAAGTGTGGGTATCGTGCGGAGAAAACCGGCACGGGGGCAGTATGGCAGCAAAACCAAAGATTACCTACCTATTGGTCAGTATTGTGTGGGATCGTTACTTGTGCGGGATGTGGAGCATGATCGCACCTTGCACGCACGATTGACGCGCAGTGGCGCGTGTAACGCGCAGAGCGGGTCAACTGAGCTCGGCGACGATCGTGCGCGCAGCCTCGGTGAGGGCTGCACCGATGTCGGTGGGGGAGTGCGGGCTCGAGATATAGACGACGGCGATGGCGGCAGGCGAATCCCCGGGCACGGGCAGCGGCACGGCGATCGACGACAGGCCGGGAATGACTTCGTCGTGGCTGGAGGCATAGCCGACAGTGGAGACCTCACCGGCCTCGCTCCGGCGGGTTTCGGTGAGACCGAGCGCGGCCCACTGCTCGGCGTTCAGCGCGGACTGGATGGCGATCCCTGGTGCCCCCACGTGCAGCGGATGCCGTGTGCCGGGCCGCTGCACCACCGTCGCGTGGGGCTGGCGCGATTCGATGCTCACGAGCGTGACCACCTCGCCCTGGTCAAGCACGGCGACGAACGCGGTCATGCCGAGCTCGTGGGCAATGCGGGTGAGCACGGGCAGTGCCGCGGCCTGCAGGTCGCGGGACACCCCGCGGGCCAGGGCGGCCAGGCGGGGGCCGAGCCGCACCAGTCCGGCCGGGTCCCGTACGACGAGGCCGTGATCTTCCAGGGTGCGGAGGATGCGATAGGCGATCGAACGGTGCACGTCGAGGGCGGCGGCGAGTTGGAGGATACTCATCGGTTCGTCGGATTCAGCGAGAATCTCCAATATGCGAATGCCGCGCGACAGGGTTTGCGAGTGCGCGGCGGGCGCCGAGGCGGGGCTGCCGGAGGTCTCGGCGAATTCGGGGATCGACACCCTCTCATTCTCGCATTCGGCCTGGGCGCTCAGTAACTCGGCCGTGGGACGGCATCGACGGCAGGGCCCGTGGTGCCGGGTTTGATGAACGTCGCGGCGAGTTTCTCCGAGGCCCGGGCGAGAACGGCCACGTCGGCACCGACGAGCACGAAGCGGGCGCCCGCCGCGAGGTAACGCTCGGCGGTTGCGGGTTCGAAGGCATTGACGCCGGCGGGTTTGCCGAGCGCCGACACCGTGCGGATACACTGCTCGACCGAGGCGACGACGTCGGGGTGGTCCTGCTGGCCGAGCAGGCCCATCGACGCGGCGAGGTCGGAGGGGCCGATGAACAAGCCGTCGATGCCGTCGACGGCGGCGATCTGGGCGATGTTGGCCACGGCATCCGTCGTCTCGATCTGCACGAACAGTGAGATCGTGTCGTCGGCGCGGGCCAGGTAGTCGTCGATACGGTTCCACCGGGACGCCCGGGCGAGGGCGCTGCCGACGCCGCGAACGCCGAGCGGCGCGTAGCGCACCGCGGCGGCCATCTCGCGGGCCTGCTCGGCGGTGTCGATCATGGGGATCAACAGGTTCTGAGCGCCGAGGTCCAACAATTGCTTCACGATGACGCGCTCGCCAGCTGGTACGCGTACCAACGGCACGATCGGGTAGCCGTGCACGGCCTGAAGCTGGTTCAAAGTTGACTCGAGGCCGTTCGGGCTGTGCTCGGTATCGATCAACAGCCAGTCGAGACCGCTGCCGGCGCAGATTTCGGCCACCAGCGCGCTGCCGGAGCACACCCACATTCCTATCTGGGCACGTGCGGTGCCGGCGAGAACGTCGCGGAAGGTCGGCTCTGCTGCTACTCGAATCGGCATGTGATTGCTCCCAATGGTCCGTAGTCGGCGTGCACCGTGTCGCCCTGTTCCACCCACATCGGGCGGGTGAACGAGCCGGCCAGGATGATCTCGCCGGCCTCGAGCCTGGTTTCGTGCTGGGCGAGCTTGTTCGCCAGCCAGTAGACGCCGGCAGCGGGGTGGCCCAGCACGGCCGCGGCCACGCCGGATTCCTCGATGGTCTGGTTGCGGTAGAGCAGCGCCGACACCCAGCGCAAGTCGATGTCGCCGACTTTCACCGGCGTACCGCCCAACACCATTCCGCCCATCGCCGCGTTGTCGGAGATGGTGTCGACGATGGTACGGCCGGCCATTTCGATGCGTGAGCTGAGGATTTCCAGCGCCGGAACGACGTAGTCCGTGGCATCGAGCACGTCGAACAGGGTGCAGTTCGGGCCGGACAGTGACCTGCCGAGCACGAACGCGAGTTCGACTTCGATTCGCACGTTCGAGAAGCTGTCGAA
This sequence comes from Cryobacterium sp. M15, assembly GCF_002929675.1. Taxonomy (NCBI): domain Bacteria; kingdom Bacillati; phylum Actinomycetota; class Actinomycetes; order Micrococcales; family Microbacteriaceae; genus Cryobacterium; species Cryobacterium sp. M15. The sequence goes on along the minus strand of NZ_PJJW01000041.1, from coordinate 222,789 downwards.
ACGGATGCTCGCGCCATTCTCATAGACCTCGTCAGCGAAGATCACACCGTAATCGGGTTCGGTGATGCCGGTGGCGTTCTGCATGACCTTGGAGGTCAGGCCGATCTTGTGGCCGACGAGACGGCGGCCGGCCGCGATACCGCGCTCCCTCCATAGGCTCTGCACGGCGTAGGCATCGTCGACGGTCATGCCGGGGTAGCGGGCGGTGAGGAGGGAGACCGTCGACCGGGTTCGGCCGGCCGCGACGAGTTCGTCGGCGATCTCTTCGATGACGCAGTGATCAAGCATGGGCGCTGCTCCTAGAGGGTGGTGCCGAGTTTGAAGCCGGTCAGCTCGTCGTCTTTGCGCGTGTACGAGAAGCCGTCGGCGCCGACGGTCACGGCCATTTCGCTCGACTCGGTGCGCTCGATTACCGGCTGGGGGTTGCCGTCGAGGTCGAGCACGAGCGAGGCATCCGTGTACCAGCTGGGGACAACGGGGTTGCCCCACCAGTCGCGCCGCTGGTTGTCGTGCACGTTCCAGGTGACAACAGGGTTGTCGGGGTCGCCGGTGTAGTAATCCTGCGTGTAGATCTCGACGCGGTGGCCGTCGGGGTCACGCAGATACAGGTAGAACGCGTTCGAGACGCCGTGACGACCGGGTCCGCGCTCGATCAGATCGCTCTTGCGCAACGCGCCGAGTTTGTCGCAGATATAGATAATGTTGTGCTTCTCGTGCGTGGCGAAGGCGATGTGGTGCATACGCGGCCCGGTGCCGCCGGTGAGGGCGGTGTCGTGCACGGTGTCCTTGCGGCGCATCCACGCCGCGTAGGTGACGCCGTCTTCGTCTTTGATGTCTTCTGTGACACGAAAGCCGAGATCTTCGAGGTATCCACGGCCGCGGCCGACGTCGGGGGTGACCTGGTTGAAGTGGTCGAGGCGCACGAGCGCGCCCGGACCCTGCAGGTCGTAGCGCCAGGCGAGTCGTTCTACGTGGGTGGTCGCATAGAAGAATTCATAGGGAAAGCCAAGCGGGTCTTCGACGCGTACGCTGTCACCGATGCCCGTCACGAAGCCATCGGTGCGGCGTTCGGTGCGGCAGCCGAGCTCCTGATAGTAGGACTCGGCGAGGTCGACGTCTTCGGGGCTGCGCACCCGAAAGGCCATCGCGGCGACGGCGGCGATGGGCCCCTGGCGCAGTACCAGGTTGTGGTGGATGAATTCCTCGAAGCTGCGCAGGTAGATCTCGGTGCCGCTCTCCTCGGTGACAACGAGGCCGAGAATATCGACGTAGAACTCGCGTGACTTAGCCAGGTCGGTCACGACGATGTCCATGTAGGCGCAGCGGAGGATGTCGGGCGGGGGGTTGGTGGGGGTGGGAATGGGATTGGTCATGGGGTTCTCCTCGTTGAGATAACGGATGCGTGGGGCGGAGTCTTGACACAGCCAGCGTTGGTCGAATGGCTGGTGCCGACCCCACCCGGGAGCGGGGCTAGTTGCCGCCGAAGCGGGGCGTGTGCACCGGGGCGAGCGTGATGTGCACGGCCTGCGAGTCGGTATAGAAGTCGATCGATCGGTAGCCGCCCTCGTGGCCGAGGCCGGAGGCCTTGACTCCGCCGAACGGGGTGCGGAGGTCCCGCACGTTGTGCGAGTTCAACCAGACCATCCCGGCATCAACAGACTGGGCGAAGTTGTGCGCGCGACTGAGATCGGTGGTCCAGATGTAGGCCGCCAACCCGTACTTCACACCATTGGCCAGGGCGAGGGCTTCGGCATCCGTTTCGAAGGGGGTGATGGTCACGACCGGGCCGAAGATCTCCTCCTGAAAGATGCGGGCGGTCGGGGCGACGTCGGCGAACACCGTGGGGGAGACGTAGTTGCCCCGTGCCAACCGTTCGGGAAGTCCGGCGGGGCGACCGCCGCCGGAGAGCAGACGTCCCTCGGTCTTTCCGATCTCGACGTAGCTCATGACCTTGGCGTAGTGCTCGGGGTGCACGAGCGCGCCGACCTCGGTCCCGGGGTCGTGCGGGTCTCCGACGACGATGCACGCTGCGCGGGCCGCGTAGCGTGCGCAGAAGTCATCGTAGATAGAGCGCTCCACCAGGATGCGGCTCGACGCGGTGCACCGCTCGCCATTCAGCGAGAACACACCGAACAGGGTCGAGTCGATCGCGGCGTCGAGGTCGGCGTCGGCGAAGACGACGGCTGGTGATTTACCGCCGAGTTCCATGGACATGCCCTTGAGGTTCGCGGCGCAGTTGCGGTAGATGGTCTGGCCCGTGGTGGTTTCGCCGGTGAAGGAGATGAGCGGCACGTCGGGATGCTTGACCAGCGCATCGCCGGCCTCCTCGCCGATGCCGTTGACCAGGTTGAACACGCCGTCGGGAACGCCCGCGGTGCGAAAGATCTCGGCCCAGAGGCTTGCTGACAGCGGCGTGAATTCGGCCGGTTTCAGCACCACGGTGCAGCCGGAGGCGAGCGCGGGCGCGAGCTTCCAGCTTTCAAGCATGAATGGGGTGTTCCACGGGGTGATCAGCCCGGCAACCCCGACCGGCTTGCGGTTGACGTAGTTGATCTGCTTGCCGGGTACCTTGTAGGTGTCGTCGGCCTGCGCCACGATCAGGTCGGCGAAGAAGCGAAAGTTCTCGGCCGCCCGTTGCGCCTGGCCGAGCGCCTGCGTGATCGGCAGCCCGGTATCGAAGGTTTCCAACTCGGCGAGCCGGGCATCCTGCGCCTCGACGGCGTCGGCGATGCGGTTCAGCACCCGGGCGCGGGCGCGGGGCAGCATGCGCGGCCACGGTCCGTTGTCGAAGGCGTCCTTCGCGGCCGCGACAGCCAGATCAATGTCCGCCTGCTGGCCGGCGGCCGCGGTGGCATAGGTCTGGTTCGACACCGGGTCGAGCACGTCAAACGTTTCGCCGCCGACGCTGTCGACGAATTCTCCACCGATGAAATGACGGATGCTGGTGGGCAGGTCGGCCGGTACGTAGTGTGCGGTCTGGGCAGACGTCTGTGTCATTGGTCAGGCTCTCTTTCTCGGGACGGGTCGGATGCCGGCTGGGGGTGCTGCGACTTCTGGTACACGAGGAAGGCGTCCAGTGTGCCGGTGCGGTGGGCGCGCGCGGCCAATTCGAGCGTGAGCGCGTCGGCGCCCGACTCGATCAGCTGCAGCAGGTTGTCGTGCTCCGCTACTGAGTCGCGGGCGCGGCCGGGCACGAAGCTGAAAGTGGAGTCGCGCAGCACCTTCATGCGGTTCCAGCCGCGGTGCACCAGATCGAGGATGTGCGGGTTCGGGCAGCTCTCGAACAGGATCGAGTGGAATTCGAGGTTGAGTTCGGTGAACCGGTGCGGGTTGAGGTCTTCGAGGGAGGTGATCATGGCCTGGTTGACCGTGCGGGCGCGTTGGATGTCAGCGGTGGTGATGAATGGCGCCGACAGGGCCGTCGCGACGCCCTCGACCACGCTCAGCGTTTGCATCGTATAGAGATATTCGGTCTCTTCGAGCATGGCGACCTGCGCCCCGACGTTGCGCTCGAAGGTGACCAGCCCCTCCGCTTCGAGGCGACGGATCGCCTCGCGCACCGGTACGACGCTCACGCCCAGATCCTTACCGATCGCGCCGAGTACTAAACGGTAGCCCGGCGTGAAGGTTCCGTCGGAGATGCGCGCCGTGATCCATTGGTAGGCGAGTTGGGACTTGCTCACGCCGATGGGCGGGAGCGTCACTGGGGCAACCATTTTTGGTACCGCCCTTTCCACGTGGCGTTCATCGGGTATAGCCCGTCGATGCCCTCGCCCGCGGCAACCATCTCGGCGATGAAGGTCTCCTCACGCTCCTGCTCGATCGCGTCGGTGACGACCTCCTCGATCAGGTGCGGCGGAATCACCAGGACGCCGTCGGCGTCTCCCACGATCACATCGCCGGGTTGCACGGCCGCACCACCGCAGGCGATGGTGAGGTCCGTGTCCCACGGCACGTGACGACGGCCGAGAACGGCCGGATGCGCGTTGGCGAAGTACGTGGGCATCTCGAGGGCGGCCACGGCGGTCACGTCGCGCACCCCGCCATCCGTCACCAGACCGGCTGCGCCGTTGACCTGCGCGCGAAGGGCGAGGATGTCCCCGACGGTGCCGGTGCCGGTCTCGCCGCGAGCCTCGATCACGAGCACATCATCGGGGCGGAGCGAATCGAAGGCGCGCTTTTGCGCGTTGTAGCCGCCGCCGTGGGCGATGAAGAGGTCCTCCCGGTTGGGAATGAATCGCAGGGTTCGGGCGAGCCCCACCAGACGTTTGGTGGGACGAGTGGACTGGAGTCCGTCGATCGAGACGTTGTTCAGGCCGCGTTTGCGCAGTTGAGAGCTGAGCGTGGCCGTTCCGACCGAGTTAATCTTCGCTTTGAGTTCGTCGGTCAGAACGCTGGCTGAGCTGGCCGAAGCTGTCAGCCCGGCCGCTTGGGATGAACCCCACGCCTCAGCTCGCTGCAGATCGTCGATCTTCGGGCTGGCGCCGTATTCGGCCATCGCGACCGTACCGGCGATGACCGGGGTGACCAGTCGCCCGCTGCTCGGCGCGCCCGGCGCAGTCGGGGCATCCACTTCGACCTCGACCACGTCGCCGGGCTGCACCACGGAGGACCCAGCGGGGGTTCCGGTGAGAATCACGTCGCCCGGCTCGAGCGTCATCAGCTGGGAGAGATCGGCGACCAGACGGCCGAACGGGAAGACCACGTGCGCAGTGGTGTCTTCCTGCACCAACTCGCCGTTGACCCAGGTGCGCACCCGCAGGGCATCGGGTTCAACGCCTCTGGCGTTGATCACGTTCGGGCCGAGAGGGGTGAAGCCGTCTCCGCCCTTGGACTTCAGATTCGACCCCTTGTCGGCGTAGCGCAAATCGTAGACGCCGAAGTCGTTTGCGGCGGTGACGCCAGAGACGGCCGCCCAGCCCTGTTCCGGGCTCACTCGACGGACCCTGTGGCCGATGATCAGGGCGATCTCGCCCTCGAAGGCGAGCAGTTCGGTGCCGGCCGGGCGGTCAATCGGGGTGCCGGACGCGCTCACCGAGGTGCCAGGCTTCAGAAAGTAGGAGGGCTGCTCCGGTACCCGGCCGCGCTGGGCAATGCGCGAGGGATAGTTGAGGTGCAGGGCGATCACCTTGCCGGGGGTACCGGTGAATGATGTGGGCTTCTGCATAGAACGGCCTCTCGCAGCGCTGCGTGTGTATTTGAAATAATATACGATCACGCGAAAGGCGCAACCCCGCAGAAACACGAGCGACCCTGTCGGTGGGCGCCGTTAGGCTACTAGCGTCAGATCGACGGGCAGACACAAGCATGGGAGATGCAATGACAGTTGTTACCGACGCGCCAACGAACGAATCTGAGCTGCTCGCTCGAGTGCCGGGCCAGCTTTACATCAACGGGCAGTGGGTCGCTGCGACCGGCGGGCGCACCCTCGATGTCACCGACCCGGCGACCGGTCGTGTCATCAAAACCATCGCTGACGCGAGCGTGGCCGATGGCGCCGCCGCCCTCGACGCCGCCGACGCCGCCCAGGCCGGCTGGGCCGCGACTCCCGCCCGCGTGAGGGGTGAAATTCTGCGCCGCGCCTTCGACCTGCTGCAGGAACGCGAGCACGAGTTCGCGCTGCTCATGACCATCGAAATGGGCAAGCCACTGCCCGAGGCACTCGGCGAGGTCGCCTACGGCGGCGAGTTTTTGCGCTGGTTCAGCGAAGAAGCCGTGCGCATCAGTGGCCGTTACGGCGCCAACCCCGAGGGCACCGGGCGCATGATCGTCACCCAGCACCCGGTCGGTCCCTGCTTCTTGATCACCCCCTGGAACTTTCCGCTGGCCATGGCGACCCGCAAGATCGCCCCGGCACTCGCCGCCGGCTGCACCGTCGTCGTCAAGCCGGCCGCGCTCACTCCGCTGACCACCCTGCACTTCGTGGCTCTGCTCGAAGAGGTCGGCCTGCCAGCCGGGGTCGTCAACGTCATTACGACATCACAGTCCGGCGCGGTCTCCGAGCCGATCATCACCGACCCGCGCCTCCGCAAGCTCAGTTTCACCGGGTCGACCGCGGTCGGCAAATCCCTCATCAAGCTGTCCGCCGAAAACGTGCTGCGCACCTCGATGGAACTCGGTGGCAACGCCCCCTTCGTCGTCTTCGCCGATGCCGACCTCGATCAGGCCGTTGATGGAGCCATCATCGCAAAGTTCCGCAACATCGGCCAGGCCTGCACTGCAGCCAACCGCTTCATCGTGCACGAGTCCGTCGCCGCCGAATTCACCCGCCGGATCACCGAAAAAGTCGCGGCGTTCCAGATCGGGCGTGGCACCGAGACCGGCATCACCATCGGCCCGCTCATCGACGGCAAAGCCGTCGCCAAGGCAAATTCGCTCGTGCAGGACGCCCTCACCCGCGGTGCGACCCTGATAACCGGCGGCGCTGCAATCGAGCGCGAGGGGTCCTTCTACGCGCCCACCGTACTCACCGATATCCAGCCGGGTAGCGACATTCTGCGCGACGAAATCTTCGGTCCGGTGCTCGCGATCAGCACCTTCACCGACGAAGCGGACGCTGTGCGCCTTGCCAACGACACCGAGTTCGGCCTGATCAGCTACGTATACACGACCGACCTCGCCCGCGGCCAGCGCATGATCGACACGTTGCAGACCGGCATGATGGGCCTGAACACCGGCGTCGTCTCGAACGCGGCCGCACCCTTCGGCGGCGTGAAGCAGTCCGGCCTGGGGCGTGAGGGAGGGCTCGAGGGTATCCAGGAATACCTCTCGACGAAGTACACGCTCACGCCTGTTCCCTAACCTGCTGTTCTTCGGTGGCTGGTCAATCTGCGGCAGGGTGCATCCGTCTTGCTCTCAATGAGAGAACTTAGGGAGTAACTAGTTCCCACCCCGGGAGGGTCACAGTACGCGGCGTCGGGCATGCTGCTGTGGCCCTCTTTGTGCGGCTGCGAAGTCCTGCCTGAGATGAAGAAAACTCACTAAGCTGGTGCGCGCGAGTGTTGATTCCCGAGGGTTCGCGTCTCGCGCCCCTGTCCAGTTTGTGTTTTGACCCCGAGGATCCGCCCCGACGTGAGTGCACCCACCGACGATGACGAGGCCGTGGCCCGCGCGTTTTGCGACGGCGACGAGCGCGCGTTGACCGCAGCATACGCACGCTGGTCACCGCTGGTGTTCACGATCGCCGTACGTTCGCTCGCCAATGCGACCGATGCCGAGGACGTCACCCAGAAGGTGTTCATCGCGGCCTGGCGCGGGCGCGTGGGGTTCGACCCGGCGCGCTCCCGGCTGCCGGCCTGGCTGATCGGCATCGCCCGGCACATGATCGCGGATGCCCACGAGGTGCGCAGGCGACAGCGGCGGCTCGAGGAATGCCTCGCCGCAACCATCCCATCACACCATTCCGATGACAGTGTCAGCGTCGTCAACCGGGTGCTGGTCGGCGACGAAATCAACCGTCTGGAGCCTGTACCCCGCCAGGTAGTGCGGCTGGCCTTCTTCGACGATCTCACCCAGGTGCAGATCGCCAGGATCCTCGGGCTGCCGCTCGGCACGGTCAAGAGCCATATGCGCCGCAGCCTGACGCGCTTGCGCACCCGGCTGGAGGTGTCCGATGACTCCTATTGATGCCGGGCATATAGCTGCGGACGACCTGCACCTCATGGCTCTCGCCGAACTCGATACGCGCGCGGTGAGCTGCACTTGCTCTAGCATCGAAAAACTTTCCGACGGTGCATCCAAAACCCGGTGGGGCAGGGAAGTTGTTAACAGGAAGGCGAAGCCGCCTGCCGTAACGACCCAATGGAGGTAGCAATGCGCAAGTCCATCGCCGTCGGAATATCCGCCGGCCTCCTCGTCGCCCTTGCCGGGTTCGCGCCGGCGCAGGCGGCCGTGCCCGCGGCATCCGCGGCACCGGGCACCGCCTCGGTGTCGGTGCTACACGCCATTCCCGGACTGATCCTCGACATTTCGGTGGACGGCCGTGTCGTTGTCGATGACTTCACGCCGGGAACACTGCTCGGCCCGCTGAAACTTGCAGCCGGCACGCACACCGTCAAGATTTCCGCCATGGATCCCCTCGTGCTCGGCGGCAGTGCCAACGGCAAGCCGACGGTCGACATCGCACTCAGCGGTTCGACCACCGTGACCCTGACGGCTGGCCGCAGCTTCACGGCCGTCGCCCACCTCGGCGACACCGGTATTCCCACCGCCACCCTGTTCAACGACGACACCACGCCGCTAGCTGCCGGGCAGGGCCGTCTCACGGTGCGCCACGTTGCGGCCGCTCCCGCCGTCGACGTTCTCGCGAACGGTGCGGTGGCCGTCGCCGGCTTGACCAACCCGTCGCAGGCCATGCTCGACCTGCCGGTCGGCACGATCAGTGCTGTCGTCGCCGCCGCCGGAACCACGGCGCCGCTGCTCGGCCCGGCCGACGTCACGATCGCCCCGCGCACCAACACCATCGTGTACGCCTGGGGTAGCCTCGCCAAGGGAACCCTTGCCCTGTTCGTACAGACGGTACGCACTCGGGCCGCCGCGCCGGCATCCGTTTCGGTGCTGCACGCGATCCCCGGCGTCGTGGTTGACGTGTATGTCGACAACAAGCTGGTCATCGACAACTTCGAACCCGGCACCCTCACGAAGACGTTCCGTATTGCGGCCGGCAGCTACACCCTCGCCATCACCGCAGCGGATGCCGCCGACGCGAGTGCTCCTGTGATCGGTCCGGTCGACCTCACGGTCGCATCCGGCTTGAACTACACGGCCGTAGCCCACCTCAGTGAAACCGGAGTACCGACCGCAGCCTTGTTCACGAACGACACTTCCGCGCCCGGCGACGGCCAGGGCCGCCTGACCGTGCGCCACGTTGCTGCCGCCCCCGCCGTCGACGTGCTCGCCAACGGAGCCCCGGCCATTTCCGGCCTGACCAACCCGAACGAGTCCGTGCTCGTGCTACCGGTCGGTACCATTTCAGCAGCGGTCACCGCTGCCGGAACCACCGAGGCCCTCATCGGTCCCGCCGACGTCGACATCGCCTCGAGCACGAACACCATCGTGTATGCCTGGGGCAGCCTGGCCGACGGCACGCTCGCCCTGGCCGTGCAGACGGTGTCCACCAAGTAGATCCAGCCTGACTCGGGGCATAACTCCTGCAATTTGATTCGTGTTCCTGTGTGTGCCGGGGAATTCCGGGGCCCGCACGCAGGCCGTCTTGAAACTGCAGGAGTTATGCCGTCGAAGGGGCCGAGGTGGCCGCTCGTTAGACTTTGCGGATGCCCCTGATCGCTATCGATGACCTGAGCGACCCACGACTGGTCGACTACGCCCACCTCACCGACGTGGCCTTGAAGAAGGCCCGCGGCACCGAACACGGGCTGTACATCGCCGAGTCGGCCCTCGTGCTCGAGCGGGCCCTCCGCGCCGGGCATGCTCCGCGATCGGTGCTCGCTCTCGGCAATACGGCCGACGAGGCACTCACGGTGCTCGGCGACTACGCCGCCGAAATTCCGGTGTTCGTCGGTCCTGGCGACCTGCTCGCCGATCTCACCGGGTATGTTCTGCATCGCGGTGTGATCGCAGCGATGAACCGGCCAGAACTGCCGGACGCCGATGCCCTGCTGGCCGGAGCGCGCCGCATCGTCATCCTCGAAAACGTGTCGGACCCGACCAACGTCGGCGCCATCTTTCGCTCGGCCGGGGCCATCGGGGCGGATGCGATCCTGGTCACGCCCCGCTGCTCCGACCCGTTCTACCGCCGGGCCATTCGCGTGTCCATGGGTACCGTGCTGCAGGTGCCGTGGACCCGGGTCGGCGACTGGATGGAGACCCGCGCCCTGCTCACCCGGCACGGGTTTCACATGGCCGCCCTCGCCCTCACCCCCGACGCGGTCAGCCTGCGCGATTTCGATGGCACCGGGCATGAGCACCTGGCCCTGCTGCTCGGCGCCGAGGGAGAGGGGCTCACGCCCGAGGCGCTCGCCGCATCGGACAGCGTCGTGCAGATTCCGATGAAGCACGGCATCGACTCGCTCAACGTGGCCGCGGCGAGTGCCGTCGCGATGTGGGCGCTGTCCCAGTAGTCGAATGCCGCCTGCCTGCTGTTGTCTCCCCGGCGGGCCTAGGCTGGGGTCATGAGCAATGAAGCTGTCATCGTGGACGTTCTGCGCACCCCGTCGGGCCGGGGCAAGCCCGGGGGAGCTCTCGATGGTATTCATCCGGCCGACCTTCTGGCCACCGTGCTGCGCGAACTGGTCAGCCGCAACAACCTCGACCCGGCGCTCGTTGACGACGTGATCGGCGGCTGCGTCAGCCAGGTCGGCGAACAGAGCAACAACATCACCCGCACCGCTCTACTGAGCGCCGGGTTTCCCGACACCGTTCCCGGCACTACGATCGACCGGCAGTGCGGGTCCAGCCAGCAAGCTACCGCCTTCGCCGCCCAGGCCGTCATGAGCGGCAGCGCTGACGTCGTCATCGCCTGCGGCGTCGAGTCTATGAGTCGCGTTCCGCTCGGGTCATCGGCCAGCTCCCAAGACCCATTTGGCACGCTCATGCATGAGCGCTATCCCGACGAACTGGTGAACCAGGGCGTCTCCGCCGAGCTCATCAACCAAAAATGGAACCTCGGCCGCGACGCCCTCGACAACTACGCGGCCCGCTCCCACCGGCGCGCAGCAGCGACGGCCGAACGGGGAGATTTCTCCGGCGAAATCGTGACCGTCACCCGGCCGGATGGCAGCGTGGTCAGCGAGGACGAGACCATTCGCGCCGGCACGTCGCACGCCTCGCTGGTGGGCCTGCTGCCCGCCTTTCGTACCGATGCCCTCGCGGCCCGGTTTCCGAAGCTTGGCTGGCATGTCACGGCCGGCAACTCCTCGCCGCTGACCGACGGCGCCTCGGCGACCCTGATCATGAGCGCCAAGCGGGCCGACCAGCTCGGCCTCAACGCCCGCGCCCGCTTTCACAGTTTCACCGTGGTGGGAAGTGACCCGTTGCTCATGCTGACCGGCGTGATTCCGGCGACCCAGCGCATCCTCTCGCGGGCCGGACTGAGTATCGACGACATCGACGCGTATGAAATCAACGAGGCCTTCGCGAGCGTGCCGCTGGCGTGGCTACACGAGCTTCACGCCGACCCTGATTGCCTCAACCCGCGTGGCGGCGCCATCGCCCTGGGCCACGCGCTCGGTTCCTCGGGTACCCGCCTGCTGGGGACCCTGCTCAATCACCTCGAAATGACCGGTGGTCGATGGGGCCTGCAGGCCATGTGCGAGGGCGGCGGCATGGCCAACGCCACCCTGATCGAGAGGCTCTGATGCACGCCGTCAATGTGCTCAATAGCGGATGCTCCGCGCTCATCACCGGAGGCGCCTCCGGCCTCGGCCTGGCCTGCGTTCGCACCCTGCACGAAGCCGGGGCATCCGTGGTGTTGCTGGATCTGCCCGGTGCCCCCGGCGAGGAGATCGCCGCCTCCCTTGGCGACCGGGCCCGGTTCGTCGCCGGCGATGTGACGAGCGCCGGCGATGTGCAGTCCGCCGTCGACGCCGCGGTGGCCCAGGGTCCGCTGCGCATCGTGGTCAATTGCGCCGGCATCGCGCCGGGCGCTCGCACGGTCGGCCGCGATGGGCCGCTGCCGCTCGAAGACTTCGAACGCGCCATTCGCATCAACCTCGTGGGTACGTTCAACGTCGTGCGACTGGCCGCCGCGGCGATGCAGCGCACCGAACCCGTCGGTGACCCGGACCGCCAGGGCGGCGCCGAACGCGGCGTCATCGTGAACACGGCATCGGTCGCCGCGTTTGACGGGCAGATCGGGCAGGCGGCCTACGCTGCCTCCAAGGGTGGCGTCGCCGCGATGACCCTTCCGCTGGCCCGCGAGTTCGCGCAAAGCCTGATTCGGGTCATGTCGATTGCGCCTGGAATCTTCGATACTCCCATGCTGCAGGGGCTGCCGCAGCCGGTGCGGGACTCCCTGGGCGCCCAGGTGCCGCACCCGTCCCGACTCGGCGACCCCGACGAATTTGCATTCCTGGTGCGGCATATCATCGAAAATCCCATGCTCAACGGAGAAACCATCCGTCTCGACGGGGCGATTCGGATGCAGCCGAAGTAGTCATTGGCGGCCTGGCCGCCCTCGCACATAGGCCTGCTGGTTTTCGGCGTTTCGCTCATGCACAAAGAGTGGGGTGATTCGGCGTATCTGATTGTCGGGATCGTCCCCGTTTTGCCACTTATCTTCGCCCTGTGGCGCAATGGGCGTCTGCCGGCTGACGCCTGATCAGGCCGTCCCGGAGCGGCTGGCATCCGCTTTGAAAATTCTGGCGGCCCGCACGTTCCCGGGGTGCTTGCTGAGGGTGAGTTCGGGCAGAAAGACGATTCGGGCACTGGCCTCGGCGGCCAGGCGGATGCCCTCGGCCAGCTCAGCCCGCAGCGTCGCCTCGTCGGCGTGCCAGCGCTGCTGCACGAGGCCGACGCACAGTGGGAGGCGGTCGGGCGCCTGCACCCGCGTGGGCGAGGATGGGCACGACGGGGCCGTAATCAGACGCATGTTGTTCCCCAGAGATTCTGAGCGATCAACTACCGATTTCACACTAAAGGGCGCCGCTACGCCGCTACTTCGCCACGCCGCTACTTCGCCACTCCGCTACTCCGCCGCGTGTGCCTCGAGGAACGCGTACACCTCGGAGTCGTCAACGCCTGGAAAAGTTCCGGACGGCAACGGCGACAACACGTGCGCGTGCAGCCGGGCGCTCGGCCAGGCCCGCCCAGCCCAGCGGGCGGCGGCATCCGAATCGGGCCGACGGCAGCATGACTCGTCTGGGCAGCGCGATACCGTGCGCTGCGTGGTCTCCCGCCCGCGAAACCACTTGGCCTGCGCAAACGGAACGCCGACGCTGATCGAGAACTCGCCGGCATCCGTTGACCCGGTCTGCGTCGCCGACCAGTACGTGCCGGCCGGGGTGTCGGTGTACTGGTAATACTCGGTGGTGCGGTTGGTGTGGGTGAAGGCGCTGCGGGCGCTCCACTGCTTGCAGACGTACTGCCCTTCGATCGACCCGGTGACGTCCACCGGAAACGGCAGGTCGTCGTTCTCGTACCCCTTCTGCAGGGCGCCGTCGCCGTTGACCCGCAGAAAATGCAGCGTCATGTCGAGGTGGGACGTGGCGAGGTTGGTCAATCGCAACGCCGCCGCCTCATGGGTCACGCCGAAGGCGTCGCGAAAGTCTTCCACGGCCAACTCCCGCTCCTGCTTGGCATGTGCAAGAAAGGCAACGGACGCTTCGCGCGGCATCAAACACGCCGCCGCGAAGTAGTTGATCTCGAGTCGCTGCCAGAGGAACTCGGCGTAGCTGACGGGCCGTTCGTGCCCGAGCAGCCGGTGGCCCATCGCCTGCAACGCCATCGAACGCAGGCCGTGCCCGCCGGGAATCGAGGCCGGCGGCAGGTAGATGCGACCGTTGGCGAGGTCGGTGACCGACCGGGTGGAGCCCGGCAGGTCATTGACATAGATCAGGCTGAAGCCGAGCTGATCGGCCATGACACTGACCTCGCGGTGGGTGAGGGCGCCCGAGGTATGCCCGCTGGCGCGCACCCGCTCCTCCACGAGCTCCTCGATCTCGGGCATGTAGTTGCCCTGCTCGCGCATCCGTTCGCGCAATTCGGTGTTCGCGCGGCGCGCCTCCTCCGGCGTTGCGATGGCTTCGCTGGCCCGGCGCGACAGCTCCCGGTGCAGGCCGAGAAGCGACTCGATGGCCGGCAGCGGCATCCCCTTCGTAACTTTGACCATTGGCAGTCCCAGCGCCCCGTAAAGCGGATTCTTCTGCGCCCGATCCAGTTCGATCTCCAGCGCCGCACGGTTATTGGGCGCTTCCCGGCGCAGCAGCTCGGCCAGATCGACCGACAACGCGGTCGCGAGGTCCTGCAGGGTCGACAGTTTCGGTTCGCGGCGGCCATTCTCGATCAGGGACAGCTGGCTGCCGGCGAGGCGGACCCGCTCACCGAGCTGGTCGAGCGTCAGACCGCGCTCACCGCGAAAATGGCGGATGCGATGGCCGAGGGTGATCAGATCGGAACCTTGAGGCGACATTCCTTAACGATATCTAAAGAATGACGATTCTTAACTCGCAATATCGCGGTTTCTCATTGGGAGGAAGGCCACTCTGAAGTTGTGGCCAAAATTCTGGCCGTACGCAGCGTCATTCACGCAACGCAGCCCGGCGTTCCACAACTTTGCACCTACCCGAGTAGTACAGAAAGGCCAGACGATGACCCTCACCCATTCCCGCCAGAGCACCGGGGACGCCGACCCGAGTCGCACGGGTAGCACCGACCCCAACCTGCAAGCCTGGGTCGACGAGATTGCGCGCCTGACCGAACCCGACGCGATCGTCTGGTGCGACGGCTCCAAGCGCGAGGCCAATGACCTGTCCAAACTGCTCGTCGCCTCCGGCCAACTCATCCGGCTGAACCCGGAATGGCGCCCCAACAGCTTTCTTGCTCGCACCAATCCGAAGGACGTCGCCCGCGTCGAGAACCGCACTTTCATCTGCTCCAACGATGAAGCGGATGCCGGCCCCACCAACAACTGGGCCGAACCGTCCGCCATGCGCGCCGAACTGCGCGGGGTCTTCGCCGGCTGCATGCGCGGTCGCACCATGTACATCGTGCCGTTCTCGATGGGCCCGCTTGGCGGGCCTATCTCGCAGCTCGGCGTCGAGATCACCGACTCTCCCTACGTCGTCCTCAACATGGGCATCATGACGCGCATGGGTGAGACCGTGCTGACCATGATCGAAGCCGGCGAACCGTGGGTGCACACCGTGCACAGCGTCGGCTACCCGCTCATCGACCAGTCGGGCATCACTCGCCCCGAGGTGGAGTGGCCCTGCAACGACGACAAGTACATCGTGCAGTTTCCTGACACCCGGGAGGTCTGGTCCTACGGTTCCGGCTACGGCGGAAACGCCCTGCTGTCGAAGAAGTCCTTCGCTCTGCGCATCGCGTCGGTCATGGGCCGAGACGAGGGCTGGCTCGCCGAGCACATGCTGCTCATCAAGCTGATCTCCCCCGAGGGCGGCGTGTTCCACATGGCGGCCGCGTTCCCATCGGCCTGCGGCAAGACAAACCTGTCGATGTTGCGCCCGACCATCCCCGGTTGGAAGGTCGAGACCATCGGCGACGACATCGCCTGGCTGCGCCAGGGCGAAGACGGTCGCCTGTGGGCGATCAATCCAGAGGCCGGCTTCTTCGGCGTCGCCCCCGGCACCGGTGAAACCACCAACCCGACCGCCGTCTCCACCATGTGGGGCAACACCATCTTCACCAACGTCGCTTTGCGCGACGATGGCGACGTCTGGTGGGAAGGCCTCACCGACAAGGCTCCCGACCACCTGATCGACTGGCAGGGCAAGGACTGGACGCCCGATTCCGGCCGCACCGCCGCCCACCCGAACTCTCGCTTCACCGTTGCGGCCGCCCAGTGCCCATCGATCGCCGACGACTGGGAAGCCGCCGGTGGCGTACCGATCGACGCCATCGTGTTCGGTGGCCGCCGGGCGACGAACGTTCCGCTGGTTGCGCAGGCGCGCAGCTGGAAACACGGCGTGTTTATGGGAGCCACCATTTCGTCTGAGAAGACCGCAGCCGCTGACGGCATCGTTGGCGAGCTGCGCCGCGACCCGTTCGCCATGCTCCCGTTCTGTGGCTACAACATGGCCGACTACTGGGGCCACTGGCTCAAGGTCGGCAAGGAACTCGGCACCAACGCCCCGGCAATCTTCCAGGTCAACTGGTTCCGCAAGGGCCCGGACGGCGCTTTCATCTGGCCCGGTTTCGGCGAGAACTCGCGGGTACTCGAATGGATGATTCGCCGCATCCAAGGCACCGCCGACGCCATCGATACCCCGATCGGCCTGCTTCCGGCCGAGGACGGCCTGAATCTCGACGGTCTCGACCTGTCGAAGGAAGCCGTCGACCAGTTGTTCGCGATCGACCAAAACAGCTGGCTCGCCGAGTGTGACCTGACCGAGGAATACTTCGACAAGTTCGGTGACAAGGTTCCGCCGGCGCTCCGGGCCGAGCTCGCGAGCGTGCGGTACCACCTGAAGGACTAGTTTCTGCAGCAGAAACAGCCCTGTCGCCTCACGCGGCAGGGCTGTTTCGTGCTTTCAGTCCGACTCCGGTAGCTGAGACAAGCCGATACCGGTTTGAAGCATCCTGACGGCGCGGCTGGCTAGACCAGAAGCTGGTGCTTGGCGAGATCCCGGTACAGGGGCGTCGAGACGACGAGTTCGGAGTGCGTGCCGACGCCGACGACCTGGCCATGATCGAGCACCACGATCTGGTCGCTGTCAACGACGGTCGACAAACGGTGCGCGATGACGATGAGCGTGCGGTCGGCCGCAACGGCATCGATGGCTTCGCGCATCATCTGCTCATTTTTACCGTCGAGGCTCGACGTCGACTCGTCGAGTAACAGAATCGGTGGCGCCGCGAGCAGCGCCCGCGCGATGGCGAGTCGCTGGCGTTCGCCACCGGAGAGTTTGACTCCCGATTCCCCGACCGCGGCGCCGAGCCCCGCCGGGTCGCGCTCGAGCACCTCACCGAGATTGACGGCGTGAAGCACGGCGATGCACTCGTCATCGGTGGCGTCGGGAGTTGCCAGAGTGAGGTTGTCCCGCAGCGATCCGGCGAGTACCGGGGCGTCCTGTTCCACATAGCCGATCTGGGCGCGCAGCGCGGTGCGGTCCAGCGAGCGGATGTCCAGCCCGCCGAGTCGCACGGTGCCATCCGTGACGTCGTAGAACCGCTCGATCAGGGCGAGAATCGTGCTTTTGCCGGCGCCGCTGGGCCCGACGAGCGCCGTGCGCAGGCCGCGCGGTGCGTTGAACGAGACTCCCGTGAGCACGGGACGGGGTTTTGTGGAGGCGGGAGCATCGGTCGGGGATGCCGGGACTGTGTCATCGGGGGCAACGGCAGGGCCAACCAGACCGGCGGCATCCATGGCATCTGTGGCCTCGGTGCTGCCCGGGTCGGACTCAACCGGGGCGACCGAGTAGCCGAAGTGCACATTCTCGAAGCTGATTGCAGCGGCCTCGGGGCGTACCTTTTCGTTCGCGGCACCAACGGTCATCGCGAGCGGGGCGATGTCGCGATCGAACTGGTCCTCAGCGGGCAGATCGATGATTTCCTGGATGCGGCCCAGCGCGCCGAGCGCGGAATTGACCGAGGTGATCGCGCCGAAGAACTGCCCGAGCGGCATGATCATCATGAAGAGAAAGAGAATGAACGCGACCAGATCGGCAATGGTGATGGCGTCGCTGGCGACGCGAAAACCGCCGACGCCGAGCACGACGAGGAACGACACCTGCAGGGCAATCCCGGCGATCGGTACGACGAGGGCGCTGATCTTGGCGACCTTGATACCCATGCGCCAGGCACCGCGGGCGTCCTCGTCGATCACGGCGACTTCACGTTCGGTTGCATTGGCGGCACGAACGGTGCGGATGGCGCTGATCGCCCGTTCGACGCTGGCCGCAAGGTCACCGACCTTGACCTGGGCTGCCGTGCTCGCAGTGCGGATGCGACGCGACAGCAGGATGACGGTGACCACCGATACCGCGATGACGAGCACGGTCAGTCCGAGCAGCACCGGGTCGATGATGAGCATTGCCACGAGTGCACCGATGAAAGTGAGTGATCCGCCGATAGCTTCGACCAGGCCCTGGGTGAGCACCGCGCGCAGCAGGGTGGTGTCGCTGCCGACGCGGGAGACGAGGTCTCCGGTGCGACGCGCGTCGAACTCGCTGATCGGCAGGCGCAGCAGACGCCCGACCAGTTTGCGGCGGCTCGAAAGCACAACCCCCTCACCGGTGCGCTGCAACAGGTAGTGCTGGTAGCCGCTGATCAGGCCCGAAATGACCACGAGGGCGATCAATAGGCCGACGAGGGATCCGAGCGGATCGTTAGCCTGCACGATCGTGATGACCTGGCTGACGAGCAGAGGCTGGGCCAGGCTCGCGGCAGCGCCGAGCACGCTCAGTACGATGACGACGCTGAGCACCTTTTTGTGCTCGAACAGGTAGGGCAGCAACTGGCTGAACGTCGCCCTCGGCCCGCTGGGGGCGGGGCGGCCACGACGGCCGCGCGGCGGCTTCGCTGCGGTTGGCGAAGCGGGGGCAGCGGAGGTTTCGGGCGCACGGCTAGCGGTAGTCACTCATAAATCTTAACCGTCCCGGATGCGAACCATCCCCACCGAAGCGGGGGCGGTCTAGGTTAGAACTGTGCCAGCGACTGTCATTGCCACCCAGAATCTCGTCAAGAGTTATCCGGTCAAAAACTCAAAGGATTTCGTCGCCGTCGACGGCATCAGTTTTGAGGTCGCGCCGGGAGAGTCCTTCGGGCTGCTCGGCCCCAATGGCGCGGGCAAGTCCACGACGATGCGCATGATCGGCGCGGTCTCCACCCGCACGAGCGGTGACCTCGACGTGCTCGGCCTCGACCCGAACCGCTATGGTCCCGAGATTCGCTCGCAGCTCGGCGTCGTGCCGCAGGAGAACAACCTCGACATGGAACTGAAGGTGCGCGAGAACCTGCTGGTCTACGGCCGTTACTTCGGGCTGCCACGCGCCCGCGTCGCCCGCCGCGCCGACGAACTGCTCGAATTCGCCCAGCTCGCCGACAAGGCCGGCGCCAAGGTCGATGACCTCTCTGGGGGCATGAAACGCCGCCTCACCATCGCCAGGGCCCTCATCAACGACCCGCGCATCCTGCTGCTCGACGAACCGACGACCGGCCTCGACCCGCAGGCGCGCCACATTCTGTGGGACCGTCTGTTCCGCCTGAAGGAGCAGGGCACGACGCTGCTTCTCACCACCCATTACATGGACGAGGCTGAACAACTCTGCGACCGCCTCGTCGTGGTCGACAAGGGTCGCATCATGGCCGAGGGCTCCCCGGCCGACCTCATTCGCCGCTATTCCTCCCGTGAAGTACTCGAAGTGCGCTTCGGTTCTACCCAGAACGCTGAGGTCGCCGGTCGCATCCAGAGCTACGGTGAGCGAGTCGACGTGCTGCCCGACCGCATTTTGGTCTACAGCGACAGCGGCGAAAACGAATTAGAGCGGATGACCGCTGCCGGCCTCCGCCCGATCACCAGCCTCGTACGCCGCTCCAGCCTGGAAGACGTATTCCTGCGGCTCACCGGCCGAAACCTGATCGAGTGAGCGGCCCAGTGGACGACATCAGCGACGAAATGCGCGCAGAGACGCGCGCGGCGGCCGTCGCAGCCGCGGCGCGCACCCGACGTTACGGCTCCTGGTATGTGGCCGAGCACCGGTTTCGGGTCATGCGGTCGTATGCCCAGACCGTGCTCTTCACCGCCGTCGGCAGCCCGCTCGTCTACCTGTACGCGATGGGCGTGGGCCTGGCCAGCCTCGTGGACGGCAATCTCGGGGATGACGCCATCGATGGGGTGAGCTACCTCGCCTTTCTGGCGCCGGCGCTGCTGGCAAGCAGCGCGATCGCCGTAGCCTCCGAGGAGTTCACCTACCCGATCATGCTCGGCTTCAAGTGGAACCCTACCTTTTTCGGTATGAATGCGAGCTCCATCCAGCCCGGCCAGATCATCAACGGCCTCGTCATCTCGGTCGCGGCACGCATGCTCGTCACCTGCACTATTTTCTACGTCTTCATGCTCGCCTTCGGGGCGGTGCCCGGCCGGCTCGGGTTCGTCGCCGTGCCGGTGGCGCTTGTGACCGGGCTGGCCTTCGGCGTGCTTGTGATGGCCTACACGGCCACCCTGAAGGACGACACCGGACAGCTGGCCATGGTGCAACGCTTCGTGATTTTGCCGATGACCCTGTTTTCGGGCACGTTCTTTCCGCTCGACGTGCTGCCGCCGTATCTGCAGTGGATCGGCTGGATCTCCCCGCTCTGGCACGGCACGGAGCTTTCTCGCGTCTTTGCGTACGGCCTGCCGGAGCCGATCTGGCTCAGCCTGGTGCACGTGCTTTATCTGGCCGCCCTGCTGGCCATCGGCTGGGTCTGGGCCCGCCGCCTCGCGACCAGACGGCTGAACAAATGACCGGGCCGCAGCTCTCTCCATCGACCGTAGCGGTGTCCGCTGCCTCGCCGCGCCGGTTTGGCAGTCTGTATGCCGGCAACGCGCGCAGCGTGATGGCGCGCGGCTGGCGGGCCACACGCAGCACCAACTCGCTCGTGGTGCTCAGCGGATTCGTCGAGCCCATCTTCTACCTGCTGTCGATGGGCCTCGGCCTCGGAGCCCTGATCGGCCAGGTGCAGACCGCTGACGGCACGCAGATGCCCTACGCGGCGTTCATCGCCCCGGCCCTGCTCGCCGTCGCCGCGATGAACGGCGCGATCTACGACTCGACCTGGAACGTGTTCTTCAAGATGCAGTTCGCCAAGCTCTACGAGGGCATGCTGTCCACATCGCTTGGCCCGCTCGACGTGGCGCTTGGCGAGATCTCGCTCGCCCTGCTGCGCGGGCTGCTTTACGCGACCGGATTCCTGCTCGTGATGCAGGTGCTCGGGCTCAACTTGTCGTGGTGGGCGCTTCTGGCCCTGCCGGCGGTCTTGCTCATCGCGTTCGGCTTCGCGAGCATCGGGATGGCGGTGACGAGCTACATGAAGACCTTCCAGCAGATGGACTGGATCAACTTTGTACTGCTGCCGATGTTTCTGTTCTCGGCCACGTTCTACCCGCTCAGCGTCTACCCGCAGGGCATCCAGTACGTGATCCAGGCGCTGCCGCTCTGGCACGGTGTCGAGCTCGTTCGTGGCCTGACTACCGGGCAGATCGACCCCGGAATGCTCTGGCACGTGCTGTACTACGCCGTGATGATCGTGATCGGCCTGGTCTTCACCACTCGCCGCCTCAAGGCCCTCTTCTTGAACTGACGACACGCACCCCCTCCTCGCAATCGCGAGAGGGGGTGCGGATGCTGTGCAGCGACAACCTAGCGGTGCAGGTCGAGGTCCTTCGTTTCGCGGCTGAGGACCAGCGCGATCAGGGTGATGACAGCCATGACCGAGAGATAGATACCGACCCAGAACGGGCTTCCCGCACCGAGGGTCCACAGCCAGATGGCGATGAATGGGGCGACGGCTGCGCCGAGAATTGAACTCATGTTGTAGGCGAAGGCTGAGCCGGTGTAACGCACGCTGGTCGGGAACAGCTCGGGCAGCAGCGCGCCCATCGGGCCGAAGGTCATGCCCATGAGCGAGAAGCCGACGATAAGGAACAGCATCACGCCGGGAAAGCCCGCGCCGAGCAGTGGTACGAACAAGAGGCCGAACACGATGATGAACAACGTCACGATGATGAGCGTCTTACGTCGTCCGTGCTTGTCTGCCCAGGGTCCAGAGGCCAGCGTGAAGATTCCGAAGAACACCACGCCGAGAATCATCATGAGAATGAAGTTGTTGTAGCTGAATCCCAGGCCGGGAACCGGGGCATCCGTTGCGGCCCGGCCGTAGCCGAGCGTGAACGTGGTCATCAGGTAGAACAATACGTAGGTCGCGAGCATGATGAACGTGCCAAGGATCAGTTCGCGCCAGTTGGACTTGAACACCGCCGCGAGCGGCAGCTTCTCGACCCGGTCTGCCTGGACGACCTTGGTGAAGACTTCACTCTCTACCAGGCGCAGCCGCACCCAGAGTCCGATGATGACCATAACGGCCGAGAATAGGAACGGGATGCGCCAGGCCCATTCGAGGAATGCCTCGGACGGACGGGTCGGGTCGGTCGACGGCAGGGCGAGGGCAAGGCCGAGGAACAGGCCGTTGGCGATGATGAAGCCGAGCGGCGCGCCGACCTGCGGGAAGGTGCCGTACCAGGCGCGCTTGCCTGCCGGTGCGTTCTCGGTCGCGACGAGTGCTGCGCCGCTCCACTCGCCGCCGAGGGCGAAGCCCTGGGCGAGACGCAGGAGGACGAGCATGAACGGCGCCCACCAGCCGATCATGTCGTAGGTCGGCAGCAGGCCGATCAGGAAGGTCGCGATGCCCATCGTGAGCAACGCGCCGACCAGGGTGGCCTTGCGTCCCTTGCGGTCACCGAAGTGACCGAAGAACAGCGCCCCAATCGGGCGGGCGACCATGGCGGCGCCGAACACGGCGAAAGAGGCGAGCAGCGCGGTGGTCTCGTTGCCCGTCGGAAAGAACAGGTGCGGAAAAACGAGCACGGCCGCGGTCGCGTAGACGTAGAAATCGTAGAACTCGATGGTCGTGCCGATGAGGCTCGCCATGATGACGCGGCTCTTCGGGTTGAGAGGCGTGGTCGGCGTCGAAACTGACGCTGTGGATGTTGACATGGGGGTGAAACGCTCCGGAAGGTGGCTGGGCGCCAACGAAACCCGCAAGTCGATCTGACTTCCCGCGGAAGCGTTTACGCACGAATAGTGGTGTGACCTCGTGTAGAGGTCACATCGCAGTTTACCCCCGGGGGCTATCGCCTCGAAGACCCGTTACTTCCAGAGCACCGCGATCACGACGTTGGCGAAGGTCAGGGCGCCGATGGCCCACAGTACGAGGGACGACACGGTCGGCTTCTTGCGATTCACGATCACGAGCACGGTGATAACGATGAGCACAAGCAGCTTGATGCCGATTTTGGTGTTGTCGATATAGCCGAGCGAGCCCATCTCGATGACGCCGACGAGCAGCAAACCGGTGACCAGTTGGGTCAATGCACCGTGAAACATCGCGGTGACAATCGTGCCCTTGCCGGCAATGATCGGCTTGATCTGCACGAGGAAGCCACCAAGCAGTGAGGCCAAACCGACGAAGTGCAGAATAAGCAGAATGTTGCGTAGAAGGTCCATGCGTTCAGCCTAGGCACTCAAACGCGCCCCCAGTTACCCGATGTGCCCGCGTAACTCCTGCAGCACCAGCGCGGTGGCCAGAGCGGCGGATGCCGCCTCCGCGCCCTTGTCTTCCTTCGAACCGGGTAGTCCGGCCCGGTCGAGGCCCTGTTGCTCGTCGTCCAGGGTCAGCACCCCAAATCCAACCGGTTTGCCGGTATCGAGCGCGACGCGGGTGAGGCCATCCGTTGCCGCATTCGACACGAAGTCGAAGTGGGGAGTGCCGCCGCGAATGATCACACCGAGGGCGATGACAGCATCAGCACCGCTGTCCAGGGCGACCTTGCAGGTGACGGGCAGCTCGAAGCTGCCCGGTACCCGCACGAGCGAGAACTCAGCGTTGCTCGCTTCGAGTACCCGGGTGGCACCGGCGATGAGACCGTCGGTGATCACGTCGTGCCAAAGACCTGCCACGATGACCACCCGCAGGCCTGCCGCGTCAACCGAGATTGTGGGTCCTGTTCCAGCCATTAGGCGATTCCATTCATAATTTCGATGTTGGAGATATGGTGCCCCATGCGGTCACGTTTGGTGGCAACGTACTTTTCGTTGAACTCCCCGATGCCGACGATAAGCGGTACACGCTCGGTCACGGCAATGCCGTGCAGCTCGAGCTGGCGCACTTTTTCGGGATTGTTGGTCAGCAGCCGTACCTCGCGCAATCCCAGATCGTGCAGAATGCCCGTGGCCGCGCCATAGTCGCGGCTGTCACCGGGCAGACCCAGCGCTAGATTCGCATCCAGGGTGTCCAGGCCGTCTTCCTGCAGCGCATAGGCCCGCAGCTTGTTGATGAGGCCGATGCCGCGCCCTTCCTGGCCGCGCAGGTAGACGACCACGCCGCCCTCCGCCTGGATGATGTCGAGCGAAGCGCTCAGCTGCGGTCCGCACTCACACTTGAGCGAGCCGAACGCTTCGCCGGTGAGGCACTCGGAGTGCACCCGCACGATGGCGCCGTCGACCGGCGTGCCCGCCACGAGAGCGACGTGGTCAGCACCGGTCGAGCGGTCCCGGTAGGCGCGTATCCGAAAAGTTCCGTGCCGGGTGGGCACCGTGGTCTCCACCTCGAAGTCGACCCGTGGCGCCTCGGTGAGCGGGGCGATTGTCGGTAGGGGTTCATTCGGGTGGAACTCATTGAGGTAGCTGATCAGGTCTTTGATCGTGATGACGAGCAGGCCCTCGCGCTCACCGAGTTCGAGCAGGCCGGGGAGGCGCATCATCTCACCGTCTTCGCCGACGATCTCGGCGATGGCCGCGACTGGAACCAGACCGGCCAGTTTCATCAGATCGACACCGGC
Organism: Cryobacterium sp. M15; assembly: GCF_002929675.1. Taxonomy (NCBI): domain Bacteria; kingdom Bacillati; phylum Actinomycetota; class Actinomycetes; order Micrococcales; family Microbacteriaceae; genus Cryobacterium; species Cryobacterium sp. M15. The sequence continues at coordinate 198,614 of NZ_PJJW01000041.1, read as the reverse complement.
TTCGGTATGGCCGCCACGCTCCCTCACACCGCCGTCTCTGGCGCGCAGGGGCAGGATGTGGCCGGGGCGGTGCAGACTCGCCGGTGCCGACGCGGGGTCGGCGAGCACACGCAGGGTGTGGGCTCGGTCAGCGGCGCTGATCCCGGTCGACAGCCGGTCGGCGGCGTCGACGCTTACCGTGTAATTGGTGCCGAGCGGATCTTCGTTGTTCACGACCATCACCGGCAGATCGAGCTGGTCGGCGAGCTCGTTGGTCATCGGGGCACAGATGAAACCGGAGGAGTAGCGCACGGTCCAGGCGATCCATTCCTGGGTGGCGAGCTGGGCCGAGATGATGACGTCGCCCTCGTTTTCGCGGCCCTCGTCGTCGGCGACGATGACCGGTCGGCCGAGGCGTAGGGCGTCCAGTGCGGCAGGAATGTCGGCGAGGTTCATGATGCGCTCCTTGGTGCGGTTGCGTGCTGGGGTTCTGGGGTTTTTGCGGCGGCGCTGAGGGCCAGCATTCGCTCAACGTGGCGGGCCAGAATGTCGGTCTCGATGTTGACCTGATCGCCGACCCGGCGCTCGCCGAGCGTTGTCGCGGCGAGGGTTTCGGGGATGAGGGACACCTCGAACCACTGGGTCGCGTCGGTGGCCGGGCTGATGTTGCTCACCGTCAGGGAGACGCCGTCGATTGCGATCGAGCCCTTGTCGACGACGAGTTTGGCAAGCTGGAGGCTGACGCTGAATCGCAGCACTCGCCAGGCTTCGCCCGGAGTGACGGCGAGCACGGTGCTCGTGCCGTCGATGTGGCCCTGCACGATGTGACCGCCGAGGCGCCCGCCGACGAGCGCTGCGCGTTCGAGGTTGACCGGGGAACCGACGCGGGCCTCGGACAGTGTCGACATGTGCAGGGTCTGCGCCATCACGTCGGCGGTGAAAGTCGAGGCGGTGCGCTCGACCACGGTGAGGCAGACCCCCGAGACGGCGATCGAGTCGCCGTGACCGGCGCCATCGACCACGAGCGGGCCGTGGATGGTGAAGCGGGCAGCATCCACTGTGGTCTCGATGCGCGCGATCTGGCCGAGTTCCTCGATTATTCCGGTGAACATGGGGTTCCTTAGGTAGTGAGGGGTCTGGCGACGATGAGAACATCGTCGCCAATCCGGTTGAGGGAATGGATGGAGAGACGGCGCTGCTCGCCGATGGTGGTCACGCCGAAGTCGCCGAGAGCGAGCTGGGGGCCACCGAGGAGCGTTGGTGCGAGGTAGACGAGGTACTCGTCGACCAGCCCGGCGGCGACGAACGCGCTCGCCACGGTCGGCCCGCCCTCGATGAACACGGTGCGCACAGCCCGCTTGTGTAGGTCGGCCACCAGGCCAGGCAGGTCGAGGCCGTCGAAAAGTAGTGGCGGGTGCGGGTGTGCGTAGACCGCAGCGGATGCCGGCAGCGCTCGGCGTCCGACGACCACGGGAATGGGCTGTCGGGCGAGGAGGTCGCCGGCGAGGTCGCGGGCGGTCAGCGCCGGGTCGTCGGCGAGCACGGTGCCGGTGCCGACCAGGATCGTGTCGCTGGCGGCGCGACGCCGGTGCACGTCGAGCCGCGCTGCCGCTCCCGTGATCCAACGGCTGGAGCCGTCGGCAGCGGCCGCGCGACCGTCGAGGCTGGAGGCCCACTTCAGCGTGATGAAGGGCCGGCCGAGGCGGGCGGCGACAAGCCAGTCGCCGAGAAGGGCTTCCCCGTCAGTGGCGAGCAGGCCGCCCTCCACCTTGATGCCGGCCGTGCGCAGCCGCGTGGCACCGCCGCAGGAGTGCTCGCCCGGGTCGGTTACGGAATAGACGACGCGGTCGACGCCGGCGTCGATCAGAGCGACCGCGCACGGACCGGTCCGGCCGACATGGTTGCACGGTTCGAGCGTGACGACGACGGTGCTGCCGCGGGACAGGCCGGGGGCGAGATGGGAGAGCGCGTCGACCTCGGCGTGCTGGCTGCCGGCACCGCGATGCCACCCCTCGGCGAGGGTGTCGCCGTTGGCGCTCAGGATGACGCAGCCGACCCGTGGGTTCACGCCGGTGGCCGGACCGCGGGCGGCGAGTTCGAGGGCGCGGCGCAGTGCGCTAGCCAGTACAGCGCTATCCAGGCCGACTGCCGCGTTGTTGGTCATCCCGCCCTCATCCGTATGGGACGAGCTCCGGGGGTATGGGGTGTGCAGCATGCACAAACCCGTCGGTCGACCATAGGGGCCAACCAACTCGTGCGCCTCCCGTCCGGACTTTGACCGTCGGTGCTGGAGTTTCACCAGCTCAACCGCTGGTCCCTCGATGGCGCTGGGGGACTAACGGGTCGCGGACTTTAACCGCCGGTTCGGAATTACACCGACCCCGGAGCACGTGTATTGCAAGTTCTTCTTCTAGTTATAGTGCAACAGCCTGCGTGCCGTGTTATTCCCGGCGACAAGGGCTGTCACGATACCGACGTCAGGGGGCCTCGACCAACGCGCGGGCGGTGCTCTCATCGACGAATAGGTCGGTGATGAGCGACGCGGCGAGGGCGCCGCGCAGACTAGCGAGCTTGGAACGGCCAGCCACGACGCAGATGCGGCGCGGCGTGCGGCGCAGCACGGTGAAGTCCGGTCCGGTGGACCGCTCGTTCAAAGCGATACCGTCGGCCGAGCCGTCGGCGCGGTAGAACACTGTCGCCACATCGCCGACCACGCCGGCTGCGCCGAGCGCATCGAATTCAGCCTGTTCAAGGTAGCCGCCCGCGTAGACGCGGCTGACCACTCCAGAGAAAGGAGAACCGAGGCCGAATAATGCGATGTCCATGATGGCCTGCATCTCAAGCAGGCGACTGACGCTGCGCTCCCGCCACAATGCGTGCTTGGTCGCCGGGTCGTCGAAAAAGGCGGGCACCGGAAACTGCTGCACGTGCGCGCCGAACGCCGTGCCGAAACGGCCGAGAATTTCGCTCGCGTAACCCAGGCCTGTGGTGCGCATGTTTCCGGCACCGTTCAACTGCACGATCTGGGAGTTGTGGGTCTGCTTCGGGGTGATGTGGCGGCTGATCACGTTCATGGTGGAACCCCAGGCGATGCCCATAGTCATGTTTGAGTCGAAGTATTGACCGAGAATCCGTGCAACCGAGAGGGCGACACGCTCGAGCCGATCGACGTCACTCGCGCTGTCCGGCACCGGAACGACGTGAGCGGTGATCTGAAATCGAGCCTCGATCTGCTGCTCGAGTTGACTCGGGGCATCCAGTGGAGACTTGATCTGAATATCGACCAGGCCGGTCTCGCGCGCGTGGCTGAGCAGGCGAGAGACCGAGGAACGGGAGGTGTGCAGCTCTTGGGCGATGGCATCCATCGTGAGGTCCTGAATGTAATACAGGTGCGCGGCGGTGAGGGCGTCGCGGCTGCGATCAGACTGTGCGGGATCGGTGTCGAAGATCACGGGGCTCCTTGCACGTATGTTCAATCCAGTTGAGAAATTGTGTCGGACTGTCAGACTACATCTATTCATACGGCTTGCCCCGTGCAGATTATCGGGCAATCCCCGAGACAAAGGTGACAACAATGTCGTTCCTCAACTCACAGACTTCGACCGCAATCGCCGATCGCCCGAGCGCCCAGGTGCTCATCATCGGTGCCGGTATCAACGGCATCGCAACCTTTCGTGATCTAGCCCTGCAGGGCGTCGACGTGGTCATCGTTGAGAAGAACGATTACGTCTCCGGCGCCTCGTCGGCCAGCTCGCACATGATTCACGGCGGCGTGCGCTATCTCGAAAATGGCGAGTTTCGCCTGGTCAAGGAGTCGGTCGAGGAACGCAACGGCCTGCTCAAGATCGCGCCGCACTACGTCAAGCCATTGCAGACGACCATCCCCATCTTCTCGACCTTTTCGGGTGTGATGGCCGCGCCGCTACGTTTCCTCACTCACAAGCAGGGCGCCAAGCACGTCGAGCGCGGCGCGATGCTCATCAAAATCGGCATGATGATCTACGACGCCTTCTCCCGCGACGGCGGATCGGTACCCCGCCACGAATTCAGGGGCCGCACCAAGGCACTCGCCGCCCTGCCGCTGCTGAACCCAGGCCTGAAGTACACGGCCACCTACTATGACGCCGCCATGCACGACCCCGAACGCCTCGCCCTCGACGTGCTGCGCGACGGCCTCGACGCCGGCCCGCACGCTCGCGCCGCCAACTATGTCGAAGCGGCCGGCATCACGGAAAACGGTGTACTGCTTCGCAACAGCATCACCGGCGAAGAATTCTCCTTTCGTGCAGACATCATCGTCAACACGAGCGGGCCGTGGACCGACCTGACCAATGACGCTCTCGGCCAGCCGAGCACTTTCATGGGCGGCACCAAGGGTTCCCACGTCGTGCTCGACAATCCGCAACTCCTCGCGGCGACGGGAGGCCGAGAGATCTTTTTCGAGCACGAAGACGGCCGCATCGTGTTGATCTACCCGCTCAAGGGCCGCGTTCTCGTCGGCACCACCGACCTCGAGCACGACATCACCCAGCCCATTCGCTGCACCGAAGACGAGATCGATTACTTCTTCGATCTGGTCGCGCACGTTTTTCCAACGGTACCGGTCGATCGTTCGCACATTGTGTTCCGCTTCGCCGGCGTGCGTCCGCTACCGCGACACGACGATGAAACACCGGGTTTCGTCTCCCGTGACTACCGCATCGAGTCCCGTCCGCTGCCCCGCACCGACGCCGCTGATGGCACCCTGCTCAGCCTGATCGGCGGTAAGTGGACCACCTTCCGCGCCCTCGCTGAGAACCTGAGCACGGACATCCTGAAACTGCTCGGCCTGCCGCGCACGGTTTCTACCGAGGGGCTCGCTATCGGTGGCGGCCGCGACTGGCCGGCAACGGATGCCGCCCGCCTGGTTTGGGTCACAGCCCACGGCGACGAGGTGGGTACCGATCGCGCCGCAGCCCTGCTCGCCCGCTACGGTACCAGAGCGAGCGAGGTCATCGACTTTCTCATCGATCCGGCCGGTCCAGAGGACGCCCCCCTCGTGCACGACACCGACTACACGCGGCGTGAAATCGAGTTCCTGGCCGGGTTCGAGGGCGTTGTGCGGCTGAGCGACGTGCTGTTGCGCCGCACCAGCATGGCCTTCGTCGGCGCCGTGACCACTCCTCTGATCGAGGAGATCGCCCGCGTTGTCGCCCCTGTTCTCGGCTGGAATGCCGCACGCCGCGCTGAAGAGATCGAGCTGGCTCGCGCCAACCTGATGGACGTGCACGGGGTCGACCTCGCCCCGGTCGCCGAAGCCGGTGTTCTGATCGACTGACCCACTCGGACTGATGATTATTGACAATCTGCACGAACGTGCACGAGAAACCTGCTCACTCCGGCCCGGTCACCGCTACGTTTTAGACATCACGCACGACAGCCGGACTCAACAACACTGTTGGGTGCGGTGAACAGCACTCCATCTGAAAGGTCAATGTGGACAATCTCGGTGTCGTCTTTATGTCAGAGGTCGTGGGAACGGCCATCCTCGTATTACTCGGCTGTGGTGTGGTGGCCAACGTCGCGCTCGCCAAGAACAAGGGCTTCGGCGGTGGCTTTCTCATGGTCACGATCGGCTGGGGCCTCGCGGTCTATGCCGGTGTGATCGCCGCGTACAACTCCGGTGCCCACCTGAACCCCGCCGTCACGCTCGGCCTTGTCGCGAGTGGGGTTGATACCTTCGGGTCCGGCGTTCCGGTCAATGTCGCCTCGACGCTCGCCTACATCGGCGCGCAGATGATCGGCGCTATTCTCGGCGCCGTCGTGGTTTGGCTCGCCTACAAGCCGCACTTCGATCAGGAGCCGGACGCAGCAAATAAGCTCGGTGTCTTCGCGACCGGGCCGGCCATCCGCTCTTACGGGTGGAACCTCGTCACCGAGATCATCGGCACCTTCGTGCTCGTCTTCGTCGTCATCGGATTCGGCCGCAACGGCGATGCCGGCGGGCTCGCCGCGCTCGGCGCGCTCCCGGTGGCGCTGCTCGTGATCGCCATCGGCGCCTCGCTCGGTGGGCCGACCGGGTACGCTATCAACCCCGCACGTGACCTCGGTCCCCGCATCGCGCACTTCCTGCTGCCGATCAAGGGCAAGCGCGGCAGCGACTGGTCCTACTCGTGGGTTCCGGTTGTCGGTCCTATCATCGGCGGCGTGCTCGCCGGAGCATCATCGGGCGTGCTGCTGCCGGTTTTGGGCTAATCCTTCCGACGCAGTCCGCGGCATCCGCTTTCGTTATCGTTTCAACACCGTATTTCTCACCTGGAACAACAAAGGAGTTACACATGGCCAAGTACGTTCTCGCCATCGACCAGGGGACCACGAGCTCCCGCGCGATCATCTTCGACAAGGCCGGGTCGATTATTTCGACCGGCCAGCTCGAGCACGAACAGATCCTGCCACAGGCTGGCTGGGTTGAGCATGACCCGAAGGAAATCTGGGACAACACCCGTGAGGCCATCGGGCAGGCGCTGTCGAAGGCGAATATCACCCGCCACGACATCGAAGCCGTCGGCATCACCAACCAGCGCGAAACCGCTGTCGTCTGGGACAAGGCCACCGGCGTGCCCGTCTATAACGCCATCGTCTGGCAGGACACCCGTACCCAGCCGATCGTCGACCGGTTGGCAGCGGATGGCGGCGTCGAGCGGTTCAAGTCGACCGTCGGCCTGCCGCTGGCGACCTACTTCTCCGGGACCAAGATCGTCTGGATCCTGGAAAACGTCGAGGGAGCACGCGCTAAAGCGGATGCCGGCGACCTTCTGTTCGGCACCACCGATTCCTGGGTGCTGTGGAACCTGACCGGCGGCACCGAGGGCGGCGTGCACGCAACCGACGTCACCAATGCGAGCCGCACCATGTTCATGGACCTCAAAACTCTGCAGTGGGATGACGAGATTCTCAGCATTTTCAATGTGCCGAAGTCGATGTTGCCCGAGATCAAGTCGTCCTCAGAGGTGTACGGCACTGCCAGCGGACACAGCCTGCTGCGCGAGGTGCCGATAGCCGGCATCCTCGGCGACCAGCAGGCCGCGACCTTCGGCCAGGCTGCTTTCGACCAGGGCGAAGCGAAGAACACCTACGGCACCGGAAACTTTCTGATCTTCAACACCGGCACCGAGATCATCCACTCGAAGAACGGCCTGCTCACCACCGTGGGGTACAAGCTCGGCGATGCCCCGGTGCACTACGCGCTCGAGGGTTCGATCGCGGTGACCGGCTCGCTCGTGCAGTGGATGCGTGACCAGCTCGGCATCATCAAGGACGCCTCCGAGATCGAAGACCTAGCCAAGACGGTCGACGACAATGGTGGGGCCTACTTCGTGCCGGCCTTCTCCGGCCTGTTCGCGCCGTACTGGCGGTCGGACGCGCGCGGGGCGCTCGTGGGACTCACGCGCTACGTGAACAAGGGCCACATCGCCCGGGCGGCGCTCGAGGCCATCGCGTATCAGACGCGAGAGGTGCTCGACGCGGTCAACGCGGACTCCGGGGTGCCGCTGACCGAGCTCAAGGTCGACGGCGGTGCCACGGTCAACGACCTGCTCATGCAGTTCCAGGCCGACATCATCGGCGTGCCCGTCGTGCGCCCGGTCGTCGCCGAGACCACCGCGCTCGGCGCCGCCTACGCGGCCGGCCTCGCCGTGGGCTTCTGGAGCGACCTCGACGACCTGCGCTCCAACTGGCAGGAAGACGCCCGCTGGGAGCCATCCATGGAGCCAAAGGAAGCTGCTCGTCTCCTGCGCAACTGGAAGAAGGCCGTCACGAAGACCCTCGATTGGGTCGACGAGGACGTGAAGTAGTTCACACCTCCCTCCCCGCCCGCCGCTTCCCCCTCCCGGGGCGCATAACTCCTGCAATCTGCCGCGATAAATTTTTGCTGGTCCGTGTTTTGGCGGTCCGTAGACACAGCCAGTGCAATCTGCAGGAGTTATGCCTCGGTGACTGCAGGAGTTATGCCTCGGTGACTGCCGGTGATCGGTGATCCGTGATCGGTGATCGGTGATCGGTGAACACGGCTCGATCGCCCTTCTGGGTGATCGTTGTCACTTTGGGATGGCCCAATCGCGTAACTCCTGCAATTTGATCTCTCCGTCCGGCCGACCCGAGTGCTTCCGGGTTAGATTGCGGACGAGTACGGAGATTGCAGGAGTTATGCGCTTAGGCGAGAGGTACGACACGAAAGAGTGATCACGGAAAAGTAAGCACGGAAAAGTTATGCACAGGCGGCTGCAAGCGCTGTCCCCAGATTGGTTGCGGGGAGGTCTTAGTGACTGGAAAATGACGACGATCGTCTGCATGAACCCATTTCTGACCTCCCTCGCTGGCCAGTGCCGCATCGTCAGCCGACAAGACCTATTGAACAGCGGCATGCGAGCCAAACACATCACGGCGGCAGTGCGTAGCAATACGCTCATCCGAGTCCGCCGCGATCACTACGCTCTGCCGGGAACCGATCGACACACGCTCGAGGCGGTTCGCATCGGCGGGCGCGAAGCCTGCGTTTCGGCGGCCCGGGAGATCGGCTTCTTTGCCTTCGACACGCAATTCACCCACGTGCATATCCCGCGGGAGGGCTCCCGCCTGCGCAGTCCCCAAAGTCGTCACGTTCCGCTGGCGGCCGCCCCGCGGGACGGCGTCGAGCTGCACTGGTGGCCGCTCATCGACAGAACTGATGGCACCGAGTACTGCGTCGGGCCCCGCGACGCCCTCGCCCAGATCATCCAGTGCCAGGAACCTCGCTTCGCTCTCGCGGCGCTCGACACAGCCCTGCACGAGCATAAGATTCGGGGAGCTGACCTCGATGAGATCTTCGCCCATGTCCCCGATAAGCATGGCGGGCTGCGGTCCCGCATCGATGCGCGAGTGGATGCCGGCCAGGAGTCCGTTCTACGCGACCTGTTCCGGTCCGCCGGGTACCGCTGTGACATTCAGGTGCACATCGACCGGGTCGGCCGCGTCGATGTCCTGGTTGAGGGCTGTGTAGTCGTTGAGGCGGACAGTCAGAGTCATCACAAAGCCTGGGAGGAGCACATTCGCGACCGCACCCGAGACCGGTTGCTGGCAACCCTCGGCTATGTGACGCTCCGCGTGCTGTATCAGGACATCATGTTCGATCCGGAGGGCGTGCTTCGGGCAATTCAGAAGCTCGTCGACATTTGCCGGTATGGGAGCCCCCGAGTCTTCACTGCCGCCCAAGCAACGGGAATCCGCGGCGCATAACTCCTGCAAATTTCGAATGACCCAAAATACAAGGCCCACAATTCGGGGCCTTATCGAGCACAGGCTGCAATTTGCAGGAGTTATGCTCCCGGGTGGGCAGCAAACAGGCCCGGCAGGCTGGCGAGAGTGTCGATGCGGAGAACTCCGAGGCGTGTGGCATCGTCTGTGTCGGCAACGCCATCGGCAACGCCAACGCCTTCGGCAACGCCAACGCCTTCGCCAACGGCAACGCCTTCGCCAACGCCAACGCCTTCGCCAACGGCAACGCCTTCGCCAACGCCTTCGCCAACGCCAACGCCAACGCCATCGGCGGCAGCGGATGCGCCGGCGCGGTCCAGCCAGACCCCCGTCAGCCCCGCAGCGGCCGCGCCCAGGGCATCCGTGCGCAGCCGATCTCCCACGTAAACCGCTTCCTCGACGGGCACGCCAAACAGCGCGCAGGCGTGCTCGAAGATGCGCGTGTCGGGCTTGGCAAAGCTGAGCGCGCCCGAGGCGATGACATGCTCGAACCGGTCAGCCAAGCCGACGCGACGAATCTTCTCGCCCTGAAAAACCGGGTCGCCATTCGTGATGAGGCCAAAGCGCACCGCGGGAATCACCTCGGCCAGCGCATCGAAGCAGGGGAGCGCATCGTCATGCAGCTGCCACCGGGACCGGTAGCTTTCGAAATATTCGTCAAACCACGCATCTGCTTCGGCGTCGGTCAGCACGATGCCGAACGAGGCCGTGAAATCCTGGGCGCGGGCGCGGCGCTGGCCGGCAAAGGTGAGAGTGCCCGCGAGGTAGGAGTGATAGTGCTCCTCCTCGAGCGCACTCCACACCACCGTCGCCGCTTTCCGGTCGGCGGTCGCGAAGGCACCGCCGACCCGGTCGAGGTGGAGCAGAATACCGGCAGCGACCGCGTCCCGGTGAGCGAACAGGGTGTCGTCGAGGTCGAACAGTACGACGCGCGGCACGGTCATCGGGCGAGGGCCGCTGCTGGCCAGCCGGGCTGCCGGCTGCGGTCATCGCCGGCTGCGAGGTGGCCGTGCCAGGAGTCGGGGAAGGTTCCGTCCCGGTAGGCGGTGACGGATGGCCCCGTGCCGGAATATCGAAATCCCGACTTCCATGCCGCTCGGGCCGACGCGACGTTTCCGACCAGGCATTCCCAGTGCAACACGTCGATGATTCCTGCCGCGAACGCCCAATCGGCGACGAGCCGCTGAGCTTCGGGTATGAGGCCGCAGCCCCGGTACGGGGCGCCCAGCCAGAAGCCGATGGAGCCCACCCGGTGAACGGATGCGTCCGCCGCGACGGATTCCCCGCTCAAGCGCAGACAGATCACGCCCAGCAGGTCTGGGCCGGCAGGGTCCCGCAACGCCCAGGTATATTCCCGATCCGACATCCATCCGGAGGGGACATACTCAGCGAGGAAACCTTCGGCGTGCTCCAGATGGTAGGGCCACGGAACGGTCAGGTAGCGCTCAAAAAGCGGGTCCTGGCAGTACTCGAAGACCCGGTCAACGTCTCCGACGACGGGCGCATCAAGTAGTGCCAGCGGGGAGGAGAGCGAGAACGGCTGCATTAGCGAGGGGGGAGAAAACCGACGCGGTCGTAGACGGTGGCCAGGGTCTCATTGGCAACATCAGAGGCCCGGGCCGCGTTGGACGCGAGAACCCGGTCGAGCTCGGCCGGGTCATCCAGCAGCTCGGCCACGCGCTGGCGGATCGGGTCGAAGGTACCCAGAACCACCTCGACAAGCCCCTTTTTCAGGTCACCATACCCACGGCCAGCGTATTCGTTCTCGATCGACTCGATCGATTCGCCGGCCAGCACGGAGTAGATCGTGAGCAGGTTGGCCACACCGGGCTTGTTCTCGCGGTCGAAGATTACGCCGCCGTCGGCATCCGTCACGGCCCGCATGATCTTCTTCTTGGTGACGCCGGGCTCATCGAGCAGCCAGATGATGCCCGCGTGCGACTCGGCGGACTTCGACATTTTCGACGTGGGATTCTGCAGGTCGTAGATCTTCGCGGTCTCCTTCACGATCGCCACTTCGGGAATCGTGAAGGTGTCGCCGAAGCGTGAGTTGAAGCGCAGGGCGAGGTCGCGGGTGAGTTCCACGTGCTGGCGCTGGTCTTCCCCGACCGGCACCACCTCGGTTTGGTACAGCAGGATATCCGCCGCCATCAGCGTCGGGTAGGCGAACAGGCCAACCGACGTAGCGTCGGCGCCGTGCCGCACGGACTTGTCCTTGAACTGCGTCATGCGACTCGCCTCACCGAACCCGGTGATGGTGTTGAGCACCCAGGCCAGCTGGGCGTGCGCGGCGACGTGCGACTGCACGTACAGCGTTGACGCCGACGGGTCGATACCGGCCGCAATGTACTGCGCCGCCGTGCCACGCGTGTTCTCGCGTAGCTTGGCCGGCTCCTGGGCGACGGTGATGGCGTGCAGGTCGACGATGGAGAAGAACGCGTCGTGCGTCTGCTGCAGCGACTTCCAGTTCAAAAGCGCGCCGATGTAGTTGCCGATCTGCAGGGACTCGGCCGAGGGCTGCATACCCGAATACAGGCGGGGTTTGGTCATGAGTGTGCTTCCTTCGCGAGGTCATAGTCGACCACGACGGGGGAGTGGTCGCTCCAGCGCTGGTCGTACGCAGCGGCCCGGTCGACCGCATAATTCAGAACGGATGCCGCCAGCTTCGGGCTGGCCAGATGGTAATCCAGGCGCCACCCGGTATCGGTATCGAAAGCCTGCCCGCGCTGCGACCACCAGGTGTACGGTCCTTCAACCTCGCCGGCCCACTTACGGCCGACGTCCACCCAGCCGAGTCCCGCCCCCGTGTTGTACTCCGGCTCGCCTTCGCCGCCGAGGATACGGTCGAAATACTCACGCTCCTCCGGCAGGAAACCCGCGTGCTTCTTGTTGCCGCGCCAGTTCTTGATGTCGAGCGTGCGATGGCCCACGTTGAGGTCGCCGAGCACGAGAGCGAGCGGGCTGTGCTCGGTCAGCTCAGGCATCCGGGCAATCATGGCATCGAGAAATTTATACTTCTCGATCTGCTTCGGGGTGTCGGTCTCGCCGGAGTGCACGTAGGTGCTCACGACGGTGACGATCTGTCCGTTGACCTCGTAGTCCGCCTCGAGCCAGCGGCCGGCGCTGTCGAATTCTTCAGCGCCGAGAGCGACGCGATGAATGGATGCCGTGGCCCGGCTGGCCAGGGCGACACCGGCCCGGCCCTTGGCGGTGGCGGCGTCGTGCAGAATATTCCAGTCCGGCCCCAGCAGACCCTCGAGGTCTTCGGTCGAGGCGCGCACCTCCTGGATGGCCAGGATGTCCACGTCGCGCTTGTTCAGCCAGTCGCCCATTCCCTTGCGGTACGCGGCTCGTACCCCGTTTGTGTTGATGCTGGCAATGCGGAGCGGTTTGGCAGAAGACATGGGTCAAGTCTAGTTAGCGCGCATCTGCCGAATCGGCCAGGGCGTACTCCGCCACCCGCGCTTTCGCCGCCTTCAGGCGGCGGCCGGCGGCCCACCGGGCATACCACGGCGATGTATCGAGGCCGGCCTGGGCTGCTGTGAGCTCGGCCTGCGCGGTCAATCGGAGGGCGTCCCGCATCCGTTTCTCGTGCCGGTTGGCAGCCTCGTCGGCGCTGAGTGTGTGCGGCGGAATGCCCGCGTCGGCCATGCCGACCGCGATCCACGAGGCGGCGATGAGTGTCACGGAACTCACGAGGTTGAACCAGACCAGCAGACCGATGATCACGGCGAAGGTTGCCAGCAGTGGGTTGCGGCTGGCGCCACCGAGGAGCACTCCACCGAGAATTTTCAATAGTCCGAGGGCGACACCGCCGAGCAGTGCCCCGGCGAACAGCCGTCGCACCGGAATACGCACCCGTGACAGCACCCGGAACAGGCCGGCGAGGGTGAGCGTGTCGATGACGAGTACGACGGCCAGGCCGATGCCGCGAGCAGACGCCTCGTAGAAGAACGAATCCTGCGCAATCTGAAAGAGGCGAAACAGGGCGCCGAGCAGCGCGGTACTCGCGAGGGAGACGAGCGCTGACACGACCAGGGCGAGCCCGAAGATCAGCCCCAGGCCGAGCTCGCGCAGCTTGACCCAGATGAAGAATGTGGTTTGTGGGGGCATCCCGAAGACGGTGCGCACCGCCTGTGCGGTGGTCGAGAGCCAGCCGAGGGCGGTCAGGAGCAATCCCGCCAGGGCAATGGCGCCGGTCCAGGTGAGTACGCCGGCGGTGGCGAGTACCTTCGGATCGATGATGGCGTCGGTGCCGATCAGGCCCGGAACCGACTGGTTGATGATCGCGTACAAGGCGTTCAGCAGTCCCTGATTCGCGGTAAGAAACAGGCCGGCGATGGAGAACCCTACCCAGACTGCCGCAAAGATGGCGAAGATGGCCTGGTACGACATCCCGCCGGCGAGGATGCCGCCACCCACATTGGTGAAGTGGGCGAACACCCGCACCGGACGCCACGCTTGGATGCGCGCCAGAAACTCTTCCACGAGCTACAGCTTAACGACGAGGACGCCTCGTTCACCAGCGAAGAGTGACTGACGCACCCGGCAGTGCGTGGGTGTCCTACCGGAGCAGCCAAGCGGTCGCTGCGCCGGGAAGTAATCCAGCAGTCAGGGGCGAGCTGGTCACCAGGACGGTGCCCTCTGGCAGCGCGACCGGTGCGACGCCGAAGTTTGTCACGCTGGTCCACCCGTTTGGCCGGCTGAACGCCAAAACATCGGGTAGTTCGGTGTCGATCCATTCGAGACGCTCGTCCGTCTGGAACTCGCGGCGCAGCTCGAGCGCCCGGCGGTACAGGGTCAGCGTTGAATTCGTGTCGTGTTCCTGTGCCTCCACGGACAGGCCGTGGAACCACGCCGGTTGGGGTAGGTGCGCGGCACCGGCACCGAATCCGAATGAGGGACCTGTTTTCGACCAGGGCAGCGGAACGCGGCATCCGTCGCGTCCGACATCGATACCCTGACTCCGGAAGAACACGGGGTCCTGGCGGTCATCGGCTGGGATATCAGCGACCTCGAGCAAGCCGAGTTCTTCTCCTTGATACAGGTAGGAAGATCCCGGCAGCGCCAGTTCGAGCAGCGTGGCTGCGCGAGCTCGACGAAGTCCGAGTTCGGCGTCGAGGGCCGGCGTTGTTCCGCCGCTGAGTAGCCATTCCGTGCCTTGTTTCACGGTACTTCCGGCACGAGGAGGAAGGCCATAACGCGTCGCGTGGCGGACGACGTCGTGATTGGAGAATACCCACGTCGTCGACGATCCAGACTCTGCAGCCAGCTCGAGGTTGAACGTGATGACATCACGGAACGCCGTGGCGTCGAAATCCGCTTCGAGGAGGTCGAAGTTGAAGGCCTGCCCGAGACCTTCTGCACTGGCATAGCGGGCGCGGCGGGAGGGGATGACCCACGCCTCAGCGACGGCGGTGCGAGGAGGGTCATAGGAGTTGAACACCGTGCGCCACTCGGCATAGATATCGTGCACGTCGTCACGGTCCCACATGGGATGCGACCCAGCTTCGTGCGGGGCGTCGAGGTCGGCCTGTGACGGTAGCGACTGAGGGAGATCTTTCGCGAGACCGTGTGCAACATCGATACGGAAGCCGTCGACACCCCGATCCGACCAAAATCGCAGTGTGTGCACGAAATCTGCTCGAACCTCGCTGTTCTTCCAATTGAGGTCGGGTTGTTCCGGCGCGAAGTAGTGCAGGTACCACTGGCCGTCACCAACGGGTTCCCACGCCGGGCCGCCGAACGTGGACGTCCAATCGGCGGGTGGCTGAGTACCGTTTGTGCCGAGGCCGTCGCGGAAGATGTATCGAGCGCGGGCCGCGGATCCGCGGGGTGACGCCAGCGCCTCGCGGAACCATTCGTGTCGGTTTGACGTGTGGTTGGGCACGATATCGACGATGAGGCGCAACCCGGCGTCATGGAGTGCCGTGACCATGTCGTCGAAATCGGCGAGGGTTCCCAGTTTGGGGTCGACGTCGCGGTAGTCGTCGACGTCGTAGCCGCCGTCGGCGAGGGCGGATGGATAGAACGGACTGAGCCAGACCGCGTCCACTCCAAGGGTCTGAAGATAGGGAACCCGCGTCGTGATGCCGGGCAGATCGCCGATGGCGTCGCCGTTCGAATCCGCGAATGAGCGTGGGTAGATCTGGTAAACGGCCGCCTGTCGCCACCAGGCGGCGGCGCTGTTGGCATCGATCGTGTCGGGTTGGGCGTCGAGGACGTTGGTCATGATTTCCTTTGTGAGGGTGGTTGGTCAGGTCGTTATTTGATGGCGCCTTGCGTGACTCCGGACATCACCCAGCGCTGCGTGAAGAGGTAGACGATGATTGCGGGAGCCAGGGCGAGGAGGTATGAAGCGAACGCAACGTTGTAGTTGTTGCTGAACTGCGTCTGGAAGATGCTTTGCAGAACGGGGAGAGTCTGTAACGACGGATCGGACGTGATGAGCGATGGCATCATGAAGTCGTTCCACGACACGAGGAACGCGAAAATTCCGACGGTAGCGCTCATCGGTGCCAAAAGCGGAAACACGATTTTCCAAAAGACTTGCCCCGTCGTCGCCCCATCGAGCCGCGCGCTTTCTTCGAGCTCCTCGGGGAGTGACCGGAGGAAAGCCGTGAAGAGCAGGATGCTGAACGACAGCTGAAACATGACGTGCAATATGGCCACGCCGATCGGGTTATCCAGCCCGACGAGTCCGGTGAGGGTGACCTGGGACAGGGCGAGAACGGGGAAAGGCAAGAACATCGCCGTCGCGGGGTGAGAATTTTCGAGAACACGTCTTTGTCTCCTAGATGAATCGCAGCGCACCGGCCGATAAACAACCAGTACTAAATCTAGGATATAGATTTAGTTAGAAAAAGCCAGTTTCGTTTTCAGGATCGGTAAAGTCACATCAATGGAGCAATCACTTGGCGCGGTGTCGACGCAATTGCTGCGACGTATCAACGCCGGACGAGTCGTGCAGTTTGCCTGGGACACGGGTGCCTTCACCGCGAGCGACGCAATCGTTGCCTCCGGGCTGACCAGATCAACCGTTTTACGGGTATGTGACGAGCTCATCGTGAAGGGGTGGATTCACGAATTGAGTGACACCCGCGAGGCCGGGGCGTACAGCAAAGGCCGGCCAGCGAGGCGTTACGCTTTCCGCAGCAGCGCTGCCCACGTTGTCGCGGTCGACGCTGGGCAACATCATGTTTCGGCTTGGGTGACCGACCTGCAAGGTAGCGTGCTGGCGTCATCGCCCGAGCCGATCACCCCTCGATCGGATAGCGCTCTCGACCGGCGGCGCGCCGTGGAAAGGGCCGTGAATCTGGCCGTCGACGGCGCCGGCGCATCGGAGCGATCCGTGCTCGCCGCAGTCATCGGCGTCCCTGCACCCACGGACGAAAACGGTGTGTCACCGCGGGGAGATGACGGCTTCTGGGCACGGATGAATCCGGGTTTCGCACAGCTGTTCGGCCAGCGTGGCTGGAGCGTCGTGGTAGAGAACGACGCAAACCTGGCGGCAATTGCGGAGGGCGCGATCGGGGCAGGAGCCGGGGTATCCTCCTTCGTGAATCTGCTCTCCGGAGCCCGGTTCGGCGCGGGGGTCATGGCGAACGGAGCCCTCGTGCGGGGTGCCCGGGGTGGAGTCGGCGAGCTTCACCTTCTCGACCTCGTCGATGGCGTTGGATCTGCCGATGGACTGGGTCGACTCGCGGTGGCCTGGACTGACGCGGCACGGGTCAAGGGCACAATCCCGATCACGAGTCCGCTCGCCGCGGGCCAGGTGGAGGCTTTGGACGTGTTCGCGGCCGCTCGAGCTGGCGATGCGACCGCAGTGGGTATCGTCGACCGGTTAGCGGCGCGTCTCGCCCGGGTGTGTGCGGTGCTGGGTGGCCTGTTGGACACAGAACGCATCATCATCGGCGGGGCCATTGCTCCGGCTGCGGACCTGTTGATTGAGCGGGCCGAGCCCATTCTGGCGGCGTTCATGCACGGTCAGGTTCCAACGCTCGTAGCTTCTCCGCTGGGCGCTCGCGCCGTCGGGCTGGGCGCAATCCACCGCGGCCTCGAACTCATTCGCAGCGACCCGTTGCGCTTTTCCCTCAATACGTAGACTGAAAGTGACTTTCGGCCACGGTGTCACGTTTGAAGTGAATGAGATCGAGGCCCGCCAGCGGGCCTGGGTGACAGTTACGCCTTGCCGCGCATGATGGCCTGCTTGACCTCGGAGATGGCCTGGGTCACTTGGATGCCGCGGGGGCAGGCCTCCGTGCAGTTGAAGGTCGTGCGGCAGCGCCACACGCCCTCCTTGTCGTTGAGAATGTCGAGGCGCACGGCCGCATTCTCATCGCGGGAGTCGAAGATGAAGCGGTGCGCGTTGACGATCGCGGCCGGGCCGAAGTACTGGCCGTCGGTCCAGAACACCGGGCAGCTCGACGTGCACGCTGCACACAGAATGCACTTGGTGGTGTCGTCGAAACGGGCGCGCTGGGCGACCGTCTGGATGCGTTCCTTGCCCTTGACCGGGGTGACGCTGTTCATGAGGAACGGCTGCACCGCCTTGAACGAGTCGAAGAACGGCTCCATGTCGACGATGAGGTCCTTCTCCAGCGGCAAGCCCTTGATGGCCTCCACGTAGATGGGCTTCGTGACGTCGAGGTCCTTCATGAGCGTTTTGCAAGCGAGACGATTGCGGCCGTTGATGCGCATGGCATCCGAGCCGCAGACGCCGTGTGCGCACGAGCGACGGAAGGTCAGCGACCCGTCCTGTTCCCACTTGATCTTGTGCAGCGCGTCGAGCACGCGGTCGGTCGGGTAAAGCTGCACATCGAAATCCTGCCAGTGCGGCTCGTCGTCGACCTCCGGGTTGAACCGACGAATAATGAGCGTCACCGTGAAGGACTTGATCTCCTCGGGAACGACGGGCTTCTGATCAATCGTGGCGGAACTCACTAGTACTTCCTCTCCATCGGCTGGTAACGGGTGATGACAACCGGTTTCCAGTCGAGTTTGATGTGGTCGGCGGCATCCGCGCTCATGGCGTCACCCTTGAGGTAGGCCATGGTGTGCTTGAGGTAGTTCTCGTCGTCGCGCACGAGGTAATCCTCACGCTGGTGTCCGCCGCGGCTTTCCTTGCGGTTGCGGGCGGAGTAGACGACAACCTCAGCGAGGTCGAGCAAGAAACCGAGTTCGACCGCCTCGAGCAGGTCGGTATTGAACCGTCGGCCCTTGTCTTGCACGCCGATGTTCTTGTAACGCTCACGCAGCAGGTGGATGGTCTCGGTGACCTCGGCGAGGGACTCGTCGGTGCGGAACACCTGGGCCTTCTTGTCCATCTCCTCCTGCAGAATCTTACGCAGCACGGCAATGCGTTCGGTTCCAGTCGATGAGCGGATGCCTTCCAGCAGTTCGCGCACCTCTTTGGCCGGGTCTTCCGGCAGGGGCGTGAACGAGGCCGTCTTGACGTACTCGACCGCGTTGTTGCCAGCACGCTTTCCGAACACGTTGATGTCCAGCAGCGAGTTGGTGCCGAGGCGATTGGAGCCGTGCACCGAGACGCAGGCGCATTCGCCGGCGGCGTATAAGCCGGGAACGACCTCTTCGTTGTTGCGCCAGACTTCGGCCTTCACGTTGGTGGGGATTCCGCCCATCGCATAGTGCGCGGTCGGCATGACCGGCACCGGTTCGGTGACCGGGTCAACGCCGAGATAGGTGCGGGCGAACTCGGTGATGTCGGGCAGCTTGGTCTCGAGCAGTTCCTTGCCGAGGTGCGTGCAGTCGAGGTACAGGTAGTCTTTCTCCGGCCCGGCGCCGCGACCCTCAGCAACCTCCTTGAGCATGCAGCGCGAGACGATGTCACGCGGGGCGAGGTCCTTGATGGTCGGCGCGTAGCGTTCCATGAAGCGCTCTCCGGAGGCGTTCCGCAAAATGGCGCCCTCACCGCGGGCTCCCTCAGTCAAGAGGATGCCCAGCCCGGCCAGGCCGGTCGGGTGGAACTGGAAGAACTCCATGTCCTCGAGCGGAAGGCCCTTGCGCCAGACGATACCGACGCCGTCACCGGTGAGGGTGTGCGCGTTCGAGGTGGTCTTGTAGATTTTTCCGAAACCGCCGGTGGCGAAGATGAACGCCTTGCCCTGGAAAACGTGCAACTCGCCGCTCGACAGGTCGAGGGCGACCACGGCCGATGGCTGGTCGACGCCGTCGACGCTGGTCATGACGAGGTCGAGCACGTAGTACTCGTTGAAGAAGTTAATGCCGCGCTTGACGCAGTTCTGGTACAGCGTCTGCAGAATCATGTGGCCGGTGCGGTCGGCGGCATAGCAGGAGCGGCGAACCGGGCTCTTGCCGTGGTCGCGGGTGTGGCCGCCGAAACGACGCTGGTCGATCTTGCCCTCCGGCGTACGGTTGAACGGCAGGCCCATGTTTTCGAGGTCGATGACCGCGTCGATGGCTTCCTTGGCCAGGATCTCGGCAGCGTCCTGGTCGACCAGGTAGTCGCCGCCCTTGATCGTGTCGAAGGTGTGCCATTCCCAGTTGTCTTCCTCGACGTTGGCCAGGGCCGCGGCCATGCCGCCCTGTGCCGCACCGGTGTGCGAACGCGTCGGGTAGAGCTTGGAGATGACCGCTGTACTGGCGTGGGGGCCGGCTTCGATGGCGGCACGCATACCAGCCCCACCCGCTCCCACAATGACGATGTCGTGCTGGTGGTAGTGCACGCCGTCTACGACGGTGGACTCCGGAGCCGGATTGGGAACGGCGGGTGAAGTAGAAGAAGTCATATGTGTGTGTGCAGCTCCTAGAGGGACGTACAGAACGAGGCAACGAGGTCGGCGGGCGCACCGGCGGGGCAGGGATCGAAGGTGAACACCACGAGGGTGCCGAGCACGATCAACGAGACAACACTGACCAGAATGGCAACCTTGAGGATGCCGCGGCTGATTCGCGAGGTCGCGTAGTCATTGACGAGGGTGCGCATACCGTTGCCGCCGTGAATCAGGGCGAGCCAGAGCATGATGACATCCCAGACCATCCAGAACGGGTTGGTCAGCTTGCCGGCCACGAACGCGAAGTTCAGGGCGCTGACGCCCTCGCCGATCATGAGGTTGACGAACAGGTGGCCGAAGATGAGCACGACCAGCACGACGCCGGAGACACGCATGTAGATCCAGCCCCACTTTTCCCAGTTGACACCGCTCTTCTTGGTGGAGTGGCTGTATGGGCTGCGGGGAGCTTCGATTGTTGAAGTCATAATGTCGCCCCCTAGTGGCTGAATACGTTGATGAGGTGGCGCGGCACGAAGCCCAGCATGGTGACGACCCACAGGCCGATGACGACGTAGAACAGCACCCGCTGGTACTTGGCGTTCCAGAAGTCGATCAGAATGATCCGCAGCCCGTTGAACGCGTGGAAGACGATGGCTCCGACGAGTGCGACCTCACCGAGGCCCATGATCGGCGTCTGGTACTGCGCGATAACCGCGTTGTACGCTTCGGGACTGACCCGCACGAGCGCCGTGTCGAGAATATGAACGAGCAGAAAGAAGAAAATCGCGACGCCCGTGATGCGGTGCAATACCCACGACCACATCCCCGTGTTGCCCCGATACAGGGTGCCGGCGGGGCGACGTGACGTCGTCTTCTGCTGAGAATCTAGGGTTCCTGCCGTCTGTGGCATGAACAACCCTCCCTGGCTGAATAATGGCTCTTTAGTGAGACCGAGAATGCGCTATAAGCACATGCCATTATTCTACAAGCGTGCCGCCCGCTCGTGTCAGTTAGGTTGCCCTAACGTTGCATCGAGGGTGGTATGTGCGTACCGGCGCGCACGGCCAGTCGCTCGTCGACGACTTGCTCGTAGTACTCGACCAGTTCGGCGCAGACCGTCGGCCAGGAGCGCCCAAGCACTGTGCGTCGCCCGGCTTCGCCCATGCGTGCCCGCAACATCGGATCACGTGCGAGCTGGTACACCCAGTGCCGCAGGTCGTAGTCGTCGTCCGGTCGAAACAGGTACCCGTTCACGCCGTGCGTCACGAGGTCGATCGGTCCGCCAGCGTGCGGGGCCACGACGGGCAGGCCGGCGGCGTGCGCCTCCTGCAGCGTCTGACCAAAGGTTTCTTCGGTACCCGCGTGCACGAATACGTCAAAGCTCGCGTAGGCAATGGCAAGTTCGCGGCCCGACAGGCGTCCCAGCCAGGTGACGGGCATACCCGAGAGAGCGCGCCGAATCGAAGGGACGCTCGGCCCGTCTCCGACGAGAGCTAAACGAATGCCCGGCACCCCGCGCAGCGCACGCAGTCGCTCCACCTGCTTCTCCGGCGCCATCCGGCCGACATACCCGACAATCACGTCAGGCTCAGCGCCATTGCGCGTGAAGGCGTCGTGCTGCGGCGCAATTCGTTCCCGCAGGGCGGCGACCGCCGGGTCATTCTTCAGATTCGGGTGGAACCCGGCGAGATCGACTCCGCGAGTCCACATCGCCAGGCGGGGAACGCCGAGGCGCAGCAGGGCAGCCATCGACGACGACGACGGCACGAGAGTGCGGGTGGCGCCCTCGTGCACCCACTTCACGAACCGCCAGGCCAGGGCGGTGGCGGGGCCGAGGTGGTTTCGGTGCGCGTAGCCGGCGACATCCGTCTGAAAGATCGCGACGGAGGGAATGTCGAGCCGGTTGGCGGCGCTGATGCCCTGGGCGCCGAGCAGAAACGGGGAGGCTGCGTGCAGGACATCGGGGCGAAAGTCAGCGAGCAACTTCTGCACCTGCGGGCTCGGCATGCCGACCGGAAACTCACGGTAGTTGACCGCCGAGACGGTGTGCACCGGAAAACCGGCATACTCGACGGGGGCGCCGTGGGGGGCGATGACCATGGCCTCGTGACCGGCGGCGGCCAGGTGCTCGAGCACCCGGCAGACGCTCGTGGTCACACCGCTGACGGTGGGGAGAAAACTTTCGCTGATTACTGCGATCCGCATGGTCTGAGAGTAAACAACGAGCATTGCCGCCGAGTAACGGGCGCATGAACAGTGGTCTCGCGCCGTCGTAGTGCGGGCGCCGGATAGTCTGGGCCCATGATTACGTCCTCTGAGCCCATCGACCGCTTGTACAGTGTGATTCCCGCCGGCGGCATCGGCTCCCGACTGTGGCCGCTGTCGCGAGCGGATGCCCCCAAATTTTTGCACGACCTCACGGGGTCTGGGCACACCCTGCTGCGCGACACCTGGGATCGCCTCGTTCCGCTTTCGAGCGAGCAGCGCATCATGGTGGTCACCGGGCGGGCGCACCGTGCTGCCGTTGAACAGCAGTTGCCCGAACTGACCGACCCGAACGTCGTACTCGAGAGCGAACCGCGCGACTCGACCGCCGCGATCGGCCTCGCTGCGGCTATCTTGCAGCTGCGTGAACCCGGCGTGATCATCGGGTCGTTCCCCGCCGACCATGTCATCAAGGGCGACGCGCTGTTTCGCTCGGCGTTGCTGGAGGCGGTTGTCGCAGCGGATGCCGGCTATATCGTCACGATCGGCATTCAGCCGACCGAGCCCGCGATCGGTTTCGGTTATATCAAAAGCGCTGCTCCTCTGGCGATCGATGGGGCACCGAGCGCCCTGGCCGTTGACTCCTTCGTCGAAAAGCCCAGCCCCGATGTTGCGGAGCGTTACCTCGCCGACGGCCATTACTTGTGGAACGCCGGCATCTTCATTGCCCGTGCCGACCACCTGCTGGCCGAGATTGAGGCGGCCGAGCCCGAGCTGTACGCCGGGCTCATCGAACTGGCTGCCGCCTGGGATACCCCGGCCCGCGGCGCCGTCGTCGACCAAGTCTGGCCGCGCCTGAAGAAGATCGCCATCGACTACTCGGTCGCTGAGCCGGCCGCCGCCGCCGGCAAGCTCGTGGTGATTCCCGGCCAGTTCGACTGGGACGACGTGGGCGACTTCGCCTCGATCGCCAAGCTGCATTCGGGCGGGCGCAAGGCCAACCTGGCCATCCTCGGCGAGGGAGCACGGGTGCTCGCCGACTCGTCGAGCGGCATCGTGGTCAGCCACACCGGCCGCATGATCGCGCTGATCGGCGTCGAAGATATCGTCGTGATCGACACGCCTGACGCGTTGCTGGTCACCACGAGTGCGAACGCCCAGAAGGTCAAGGCGGTCGTCGACGCGCTGAAGCTCTCGGGTTCGAGCGACGTGCTCTAAACCTGTACCGGTGTTCGGCTCGCACTGAGTAGAATTCCAGTTCATGCTAAAGGGAGTGTCTTTATGCGTCACTTGATTGCTGTTTCTGCTCTCGCGGCATCCGCTCTGCTGCTGGCCGGTTGCGCGCAGGCGCCGACACCGACCGCGACAACGGATGCAACAGCGCCGGACTACTGCGCCCGTATGGTCACGAACTCGGGTGGTCTCGACGACCGGTCCTTCAACCAGTCCAGCTGGGAAGGGCTGCAGGAGGCGGCGACGAAGTACAGTATCGATACCGAGGCGATCGTGTCGACGTCGGAGACCGATCTGGCACCCAATGTGAGTCAGGCCGTTGCGACCGGATGCCAGTTCGTTCTCACCGTCGGCTTTGAACTCGCCGATGCCACGCTCGCCGAGGCGACGGCCAACCCCGACGTACACTTCGCGATCGTCGACGAGGTCGTCGATGCGCCCAACGTGAAACCGATCGTCTTCGACACCGCGCAGGCGTCCTTTCTGGCCGGCTACCTTGCGGCCGGCGTGAGCAAGACCGGCATTGTGGCCACGTTCGGTGGTGGCAACCAGCCGCCCGTCACCCTGTTCATGGACGGTTTCGTCGACGGCGTCGCCATGTACAACGATAAGCACACAGCTGCGGTGCAGGTGCTCGGCTGGAACAAGGACACCCAGGACGGCAGCTTCACCGGCGATTTCGAAGACGTCAACAAGGGCAAGGCCTTTGCCCAGGCGTTCATCGACCAGGGCGCTGACATCATTTTGCCGGTGGCCGGCCAGGTTGGGCAGGGCGCCGCCGCCGCCGCCGTTGAAACACCGGGAGTCTCTATTATTTGGGTCGATAACGATGGCTATGTCACCTTGCCGGCACAATTCCAGTCCGTCGTACTCACGAGTGTGCTGAAGAACACTTCGGCCGCTGTTGTGGAAACCATCGGGTCCGACCTTGACGGTACCTTCGACAACACGGCTTTCGTGGGTACGTTGAAGAACGGCGGCGTCGAGATCGCCGACTTCCACGACCTGGCCTCGCGGGTCACGCCTGAACTGAGTGCCGAGCTCGACCAGATCAGAGCCGCGATCGTAGCCGGGATCATCGCCGTAGAAGGCCCCAGCACACCCCAATAGGGGGAAAGTCGTCTCGGCAATGTCGCGGCTTGGTAACGACTCGCGCGCGCACCCACAATGCTCATCCGCGCACCGTCACATTGGGTAACGTGGATCGCACCACGCCCGTGCGATCTCGCTGGGCAGCACCCTGGAGGTCCTCTTGACAATTTCGACCCGTAAGGCCGCACTTGCCGGTCTTGCAATGTTCGGTACCGTGGCGATGCTGGCCGCCTGTGCTCAGGCGCCCGCTACGACCGACAACACCAACTCTGCCGCCGCCAGCGACTTTCTGCCCTGCATCGTGTCGGACTTCGGAGGCTTCGACGACAAGTCGTTCAACCAGTCGAGCTTTGAGGGCATAAGCCAGGCCGCCGACGAAATCGGCGTGGAGTTCAAGCAGGCGGAATCCAAGTCGGCCGACCAGTACGTGAGCAACGTGAGCAGCATGGTCGATCAGGGCTGCAACTTCATCCTCGACGTAGGGTTTGCGCTGGCCAACGCCACCCGCGATGCGGCCAAAGCCAACCCCGACGTGCAGTTTGCGCTGATCGACTCGGCGATCTCCAACGATGACTTCAGTCCGCTCGTGCTCGACAACGTGAAGCCGGTGCTCTACGACACCGCCCAGGCCGCCTACCTCGCGGGCTACCTCGCCGCCGGCACCACCAAGACCGGAACCGTCGGCACCTACGGCGGACAGCAGTTCCCCTCCGTCACCATCTTCATGGACGGCTTCGTCGACGGCGTCGCGCACTACAACGAGGTCAAGGGCGCAGACGTCAAGGTTCTCGGCTGGGACAAGGCCGCGCAAGCGGGCTTGTTTGCAGGCAGCTTCGACGACATCGCCAAGGGCAAGACCATCAGCCAGGGCCTCATCGACGCGGGCGCTGACATCATCCTGCCCGTCGCCGGACCGCTCTTCCAGGGCACCGCGCAGGCAATCCAAGATTCCGGCAAGGACGTCGCCATCATCGGCGTCGACTCCGACCTCTTCGAGACTTCGCCCGAGTTCGCCTCCATGTACCTCACCTCGGTCATGAAGCAGATGACGGATGCCGCCAAGAGGATCACCGTGGACGCCTCCAAGGGTGACTACACCTCGGAGGCTTACGTCGGCACCCTGGAGAACAAGGGAGTGCTCCTCGCGCCCCTGCACGAGTGGGAGTCCAAGGTCGACCCGGCAATCATGACCGAGATCGACGCCATTACCGCCGACATCATCAGCGGCGCGATCGTGGTCGAGTCACCCGCCACACCGAAGTAAAACACCGACGACGCCGGGGAGGACAGCTCACGCTGGCCTCCCCGGCGTCGTTCCGCGTTCCCGACCGCGGGTGCCGGTGCGACAGAGTCTCCTCGTCACCCGGCCCCGCTGAACTGAGTCGCCGCGTTGCTGGCGGCGTCCGCTCAATAGAATTGGACTCATGAAGCTCGAACTCCGCGGCATCACCAAGAGGTTCGGCGCCCTGGTTGCCAATGACCGAATCAGCCTCACCGTCGAGGCTGGTGAAATTCACGCGCTGCTCGGCGAGAACGGCGCCGGCAAATCCACCCTGATGAACGTGCTCTACGGCCTGTACCGGGCCGAAGAGGGCGAGATCCTGCTCGACGGTGTGGCCCAGCACTTCAGCGGGCCCGGAGACGCCATGAACGCGGGCATCGGGATGGTGCACCAGCATTTCATGCTCATCCCCGTCTTTACCGTCGCCGAGAACGTGATGCTCGGACACGAGGAAACGCGCTCCGGCGGCCGCCTCGATCTTCCCGCCGCCCGCAAGCGCGTGCGTGAGATCTCGGAACGGTTCGGATTCGACGTTGACCCCGACGCGCTCGTGGAAGACCTGCCCGTTGGCGTGCAGCAGCGGGTAGAGATCATCAAGGCGCTCTCCCGGGACGCGAAGGTGCTCGTTTTCGACGAGCCCACTGCCGTGCTCACCCCGCAGGAGACCGATGAGCTCATGGCGATCATGCGCCAGTTGAAGAGCACGGGCACGTCCATCGTCTTCATTACGCACAAACTGCGGGAAGTGCGCGAAGTCGCCGACCGTATCACGGTCATCCGCCTCGGCGCGGTCGTGGGCGAAGCCAGCCCTACCGCGAGCAACGAGGAATTGGCCACGCTGATGGTGGGCCGCGCGGTCGACCTCACCGTGGAGAAGACCGAGGCCGCGCCCGGTGAGGCGGCCCTGGTCGTGACCAACCTCACGGTGCACGATGCGCTGGGCCACGTCGTCGTCGACGATGTGAGCTTCACGGTCGCTGTCGGCGAGATCCTCGCCATTGCCGGGGTGCAGGGAAACGGCCAGACTGAACTGACCGAGGCCCTGATGGGGCTCCAGCCGCGGGTCACCGGCGGGATCACCCTCGACGGCGTAAGCCTGCGCGGCCGCACGGTACGTCAAGTGCTCGATGCCGGCGTTGGCTTCGTGCCGGAGGACCGAACCGAAGATGGCCTGGTCGGCGAGTTCACCATCGCCGAGAACCTCATGCTCGACCGCTCGCACACCGAGCCGTTCGTCAAGCGTTTCAACGTACAGCTCGAGTACCTCTCCCGCTTCGCCACCGAGAAAGTCGCCGAGTTCGACGTGCGGTCGCAGGGAATCGACACTCCCGTCGCTCGACTCTCCGGCGGCAACCAGCAGAAGGTCGTGCTCGCCCGCGAGCTCAGCCGCTCCCTGCGCCTGTTCATCGCCGCCCAGCCCACCCGTGGGCTTGACGTGGGTTCCATCGAGTTCGTGCACGATCGCATCGTTGCCACCCGGGATGCGGGCACGCCGGTCATCGTGATCTCCACCGAGCTCGACGAGGTGGCGGCACTGGCCGACCGCATCATGGTTATGTACCGCGGTCGCATCGTCGGTATCGTGCCCGGCCTGACCCCTCGCTCCGTGCTCGGGCTCATGATGGCCGGCGAAGTGCCCAACCCGGCCGGTCCCACGAATACGCCCGACACCGACACGCCACGTACAGAAGGAGCTGCCGCATGAGCGACAGTCAGACTCCCGCCCCGAGCACCCCAGCAGCAGGCACTCCCGACTCCACGACGCGCGGCCCAGCTCCCCACACGCCGGAACAGTCGCGCTGGCACAACGCATTCCGGGAAATCACCACGGGGAGCGCCCTCATCTCGGTGCTCGCCGTCCTGCTCGCACTCGTGGTGGGCGCGGTGATGATCGCGTTCACCAATAAAGACGTGCAGGCCGCGTCCGGCTACTTTTTCTCGCGCCCCGCTGATACCGTCTCCGCCATCTGGCAGGCCGTGAGCGGTGCGTACTCCGCCCTGTTCCAAGGGTCGATTTACAACTTTCGCCGCCCCGATTTCGCCGACGGCATCAAGCCCCTCACGGAGACGCTCACCTTCGCCACGCCGCTGATCGCGGCGGGGCTCGGCGTGGCCCTCGGCTTCCGGGTGGGCTTGTTCAACATCGGTGGGCGCGGGCAGATGCTCATCGCCGCGGCCATTGGCGGCTGGGTAGCCTTCGCCGTCGACCTGCCCTACGGCATCCACCTCGTTGCCGCGCTTGTGGCTGGCATCCTCGGCGGCGCGCTCTGGGGCGGTCTGGTGGGCCTATTGAAGGCCCGTACCGGCGCCCACGAAGTGATCACGACCATCATGCTCAACTACGTTGCTTTCTACCTCGTCAGCTACCTCCTGCGCGACGGGTTTCTCAAGACACCCGGCTCGAACAACCCGCAGAGCCCCGCCACTCAACCGACCGCTATCTTTCCCGACCTGCTCGGACCAAACTACAATCTGCACTTCGGCTTCGTGCTGGTGATCGGTGCGACGGTGTTCACCTGGTGGCTACTCAGCCGCTCCAACATTGGCTTCCAGTTTCGCGCCGTGGGTGAGAACCCCAACGCCGCGCGGGTCGCGGGCATCAGCGTGCAGCGCATGTACGTCTACGCCATGTTGTTCTCCGGTGGCCTCGTCGGACTGGCCGGAATCAACCAGGTGCTCGGTACCACGACGAGCGGTTTCGGCGCCGGAATCGACTCCGGAATCGGCTTCGACGCGATCACGGTCGCCCTGCTCGGTCGTTCCAAACCGTGGGGTGTCTTCGCCGCCGGCATCCTCTTCGGTGCTTTCAAGGCCGGTGGGTTCTCGATGCAGGCCGCCGAGGGCGTGCCGATTGACATTGTGCTCGTGGTGCAGTCCCTCATCGTGCTCTTCATCGCCGCGCCGCCGCTCGTGCGCACTATCTTCCGTCTGCCCACACCCGGCGCCCTTCCCCGCCGCCAACGGCCCATCATCACCAAAGAGGCGGCAGCTAAATGAGCGTCATTGCCCCCAGCGTTCCACGCACCCCGTCAGCCCTGAGCGGGGACACGACCCTGGTGAGCTGGAAAGCACCGATCGCCCTCGCGATCTTCACGGCCCTTGGCATCCTGCTGCTCGTCGTTTTCGCCAGGGACGGGATAAGCACCATGCGTCTCTCGACCTCGACCGACCTCCTCCAGCTGCCCGAGGTCGAGCTGCCGACGCGGGCCACCGGCATCGTCGTCACCCTCCTCCTCGCCCTGATCACCGGCTGGAGCTCGTGGCTCGTGCGCTCGTCGAAGAAGACGCCGATCTGGTCGATCAGTGTGTTCGCGTTCCTTTTCCTGGTCGGCTTTTTGGCCTGGGCATCCGCGGGAAACACCATCCCGGTTCCCGGCCTGTTGTTCGGCTCGCTCAGCCTCGCCGTTCCGCTGATCTTCGGCGCCCTTGGCGGAGTCATTTCTGAGCGCGTCGGCGTGGTCAATGTCGCTATCGAGGGCCAGCTGCTCGCCGGTGCTTTCACGTCAGCACTCGTGGCCTCGCTCACCGGTTCGGCCATCGCCGGCCTGTTCGCCGCCATGGCCGCCGGCGTGCTCGTTTCATTCGTGCTCGCTGCGTTCTCCATCAAGTATTTCGTCGACCAGGTTATTGTCGGTGTCGTGCTCAATGTGCTCGTCACGGGCTTCACCGGCTTTCTGTTCTCGCAGCTTCTGGCTCCGAACTCGGACCGGCTCAACCAGCCTCCGCGCTTCGACCGCATCAACATCCCGCTGCTGAGTGAAATCCCTGTTATCGGACCGGTGTTCTTTCGCCAGACGCTCATCGTGTACATCATGTACGTGTCCGTTGCGGCGGTGTATTACGGTATTTTCCACACCAAGTGGGGCCTGCGCCTCCGCGCCGTGGGGGAACATCCGCAGGCCGCCGATACCGTCGGCATCAATGTGGCGGCCACCCGCTTCTGGAACGTGTCGCTGGCCGGCGCCATCGCGGGTCTCGGTGGCGCCTACTTCACCCTGGGCTCGGTGGGAGCGTTTGGCAAGGAGATGACGGCCGGAGCCGGGTTCATCGCCCTCGCCGCGGTGATCTTCGGCCGCTGGGATCCCATCCGCGCCACCCTCGCCGCTCTGTTGTTCGGCTTCGCGAGCAATCTGCAGAACGTGCTGAGCATTATCGGTTCGCCCGTGCCGAGCGAGTTCATGCTCATGCTGCCCTACCTCGTGACGATATTTGCCGTGGCCGGCCTCGTAGGCAAGTCGCGGGGCCCGGCAGCATCCGGCAAACCGTATATAAAATCATGACCGGGGCCGACTTGGTCGACTGGGCCGCCCTGCGCGAGGTCGCCCTCGCCGCCATGAAGACGGCCTACGTGCCGTACTCGAAGTTTCCGGTCGGCGTCGCCGCGCTCGTCACAGACGGGCGAGTCATCAGCGGATGCAACGTGGAGAACGCCTCCTACGGCCTCACCCTCTGCGCCGAGTGCGGTCTGGTGTCGGCGCTGCACCGCAGCGGCGGCGGCCAGCTCGTCGCGTTCACCTGCGTCGACGGCAATGGCAACATCCTCATGCCGTGCGGTCGTTGCCGGCAGCTGCTCTACGAACACTCCGCTCCGGGCATGCTGCTCGAAACGGTGTCGGGGGTCAAGACCATCGACGAGGTGCTTCCGGATGCGTTCGGGCCTCGCCAACTCGCCGACTACCGCGCTGCCAAGGAGTCCACGCCATGACCGCCATCGAAGCGTTTGACGCCGTCGACCTCATTCACACCAAGCGCGATCGCGGTGAGCTCAGCGAGCCGCAGATCAACTGGCTCATCGACGCCTACACGCGTGGTTTTGTCGGCGACGAGCAGATGGCCGCCATGACCATGGCCATCTTTCTGAACGGCATGAGCCGTCACGAGATTCGCGCCCTCACCATGGCCATGCTCGCGAGCGGTGAACGCATGAGCTTCGATGGCCTCGGCAAGCCGACCACCGACAAGCACTCCACCGGCGGTGTCGGCGACAAGATCACCCTGCCGCTGATGCCGCTCGTCGCGGTGTTCGGCGCGGCCGTTCCACAGCTCTCCGGCCGTGGCCTCGGCCACACCGGCGGCACCCTCGACAAGCTCGAGTCCATACCGGGCTGGCGCGCCAACCTCACCAACATTGAGATGCGGAAGCAGTTGCAGGAGATCGGCGGCGTGGTGTGCGCGGCCGGCAGCGGCCTGGCCCCGGCCGACGGCAAGCTCTACGCCCTGCGCGACATCACCGGCACGGTCGAGTCGATTCCGCTGATCGCGTCGTCGATCATGTCCAAGAAGATCGCCGAGGGCACCCGTGCGCTCGTGCTCGACGTGAAGTTCGGCTCCGGCGCCTTTCTCAAAGACATCGAGCGGTCGCGGGAACTGGCCCGCACGATGGTGGAGCTCGGCGAAGATGCCGGGGTGGCGACATCCGCTCTGCTGACCAACATGAACGTGCCGCTGGGACGTGCGATCGGTAACGCCAACGAGGTGCGTGAGTCGGTCGAGGTGCTCGCCGGCGGCGGACCTTCCGACGTGGTCGAGCTCACGGTGGCTCTCGCCGAGGAGATGCTGTCCCTGGCCGGAATCACCGGCGTCGACGTGGGAGCAGCCCTCACGGACGGCCGGGCCATGGATAAGTGGCGTGCGGTGATTCGGGCGCAGGGCGGCGACCCGGATGCCGCGTTGCCGGTCGCCCGCGAAACCCACGTCGTGCTCGCCGAGAGGAGCGGCGTGCTGGTCGAACAGCAGGCACTGCCCTTCGGCATCGGCGCCTGGCGGCTTGGGGCTGGCCGGGCGCGCAAGCAGGATCCCGTGCAGCATGCCGCCGGAATCGACCTGCACGCCAAGCCCGGTGACACCGTCGTCGAAGGCCAGCCGCTCTTCACCCTCAGTGCCGACGAGCCGGCGCGGTTCGCCCGGGCGCTCGAGGCCGTTGCTGGTGCCTGGCGCATCGATGATCCGGGGGAGCCCGTGCACACCGGCGGTCCGCTGATCGCGGAGCGCATCGGGAGTCGGTAGCACAGCGTCACCCGCGTGCCCGGCGCCCTCTCGCGCACCAGTGGTGGCGCGAGGTGCCATCTCTGGTCCCTTGATCTTGGTGAGGTGCCACTTTTGGCCCCATGGTGAGCTTTCATGGGGCTAAAGGTGGCGCCTCGCCTGGGTCGGGCAGTGCTCATGGGGCTAAAGGTGGCATCTCGCCTGGGTCGGGCAGTGCTCTTCGGGCTAAAGGTGGCATCTCGCGTGGCTCACGCGAGGTTGCGGGGCGAGATCGCGGAGGACTGCCTGCAACCCTGTGGATAACTGCCGGGCCGGCCGCCGACCGTGGCACTGTCAGGCCATGCATATCCAAACTTCCCTCCCTCCCGGCTTCGAGTCCGGAGCGTTCACCTGTGCCGAGGCGCTGGCAGCGGCCATCTCGGCTAAGCGCCTGCGGTCGCGCGATGTTGATCATCCGTTCTGGGGAATCTGCGTTGCGGGTGGCAGCGTTCAGAACCTGCAAGACCGTTGCCGGGCATTTCAACAACGGATGCCTGCAGGCGCCTTTTTCAGCCATGCCACTGCTGCCCGCCTGTACGGGGTACCTCTGCCAGCAGGACTCGAGGCTGACCTGCGTATCCACGTGACAGTGGTGGACCCGGATCGGGCTCCGCGAGCAGCGGGGGTCATCGGACATCATGTGGCGAATCTTCCTGGAGTGGGCACCGTCGGCGGGATTCCGGTGCTCGCGCCGATTTCGGCGTGGTGCCAGTTGGCATCCGTTCTGGAATTGAACGATCTGGTGGCCGCTGGAGATCATCTACTGCGCGCCGAGCTTGGACTTGCGACGGCCGTGGAGATCGCCGCGCGGGTTGCGCAGTACGCGGGGCATCGGGGCGCCCTGCGATTGCGCGCGGCTGAGGCACTGATTCGGCCTCGCGTTGAATCCAGGCGGGAAACTTTCCTGCGCCTGTTTCTTCTGATGTGTGAGTTTCCCGAACCGGAAACAAACATGGATATTCCACTGCCGCTCGGTAAGCGACGCGTGCGCGGCGACCTCGTCTACTTTCGCTATAAGGTTTTGGTGGAATACGACGGGGAGCAGCACCGCACCGACGACGTGCAGTACAACCGCGATGCCGAACGCCTGCACGATCTGCGTGAGGCGGGCTGGATGGTGATCACGGTGCGGAAGGGGTCGTCGAAGGAATGGGTGCGTGATGCCGTTGATGCGGCGCTGCGGTCGCGAGGGTGGCGCCCGTAGCTTCGCCGCCGTCACAAAACGGGGCGCCCGTGCCTAAGCTGGGGGCATGCAAAAACGAATCCTCGGAAGAACCGACCGCACTGTTTCCGTGATCAGTCTCGGAACCTGGCAGCTCGGGGGTGACTGGGGCGCCGTGACTGACGCCGATGGGGTTGCTGTGCTCGCGGCATCCGTTGATGCCGGAATCACCTTCTTCGACACAGCGGATGTCTACGGTGACGGCCGCAGCGAGCGTTTGATCGGGCAGTTTCTTGCGAATGACGCTTCCGGTGCTGAAATCACCGTCGCCACCAAAATGGGTCGCCGGGTCGAGCAGCTGCCGGAGAATTTCGTGCTGGCCAATTTTCGCGAGTGGACCGACCGGTCGCGGACCAACCTCGGCATGGACACCCTCGACCTCGTGCAACTGCACTGCCCGCCAGGCGCGGTCTTTGAATCCGGTGAGGTCTACGACGCGCTCGACACCCTCGTTGGCGAGGGCGTCATCAAAAATTATGGTGTGAGCGTGGAGACCTGCGACCAGGCCCTCGCCGCGATCAGCCGCCCGGGCGTCGCCACGGTGCAGATCATCCTGAACGCTTTTCGGCTCAAGCCGCTCGACGAGGTGCTGCCGGCTGCGCGCGCCGCCGGAGTCGGTATCATCGCCCGGGTTCCGCTGGCCAGCGGGCTGCTGACCGGCAAATATTCCCGCGAGACCGTGTTCGCCGACAGCGACCACCGCAATTACAACCGCGACGGCAGCCACTTCGACGTCGGTGAGACCTTCTCCGGCGTCGACTTCGAGGTCGGCCTGCAGGCCGCCACCGAATTCGCTGCCCTGGCTCCGGCTGGCCTCACCCCGGCGCAGGCCGCACTGGCCTGGGTCGCCCAGATCGACGGCGTGAGCGCCGTCATCCCGGGAGCCCGCTCGGTCGCGCAAGCGCAGGCCAATGCCGCGGCCGGTATGGCCGAGCCGCTCGGCGTCGCCTTCAACGAGGGCGTTCAGGACATCTACGACCGGCTCCTGCGGGAGCAGATTCACCCGCGCTGGTGAATGCGACCGGCCCCGGTTGAGCCCGGGATCAGCCGGTCACTCCAATGCGTCAGAGTCGCGGCGGCTGTCGACAGGCCGGCTTCGGATCGATCGCGCCTGCAGGCACGCAGCTCGCAGGCCGCGGAGTCAGCTGGTGGGCCGCCGGCAGGATCATGGCTGCAGTCGCCGCGCATGACGTGATTCGGCAGAGCGGCGGGAGAACCACTAGCCGTGATGACCAAACCTTGCAATCCACTATGAACGGAGTACGGTCCGTCTACGGGTTTTGATTCATTGTGTATCTCGTTTGGCTGGGGCCCGTTGTGCAGACCGGGAACCCCGTCACTGGTTCGATGCCGGTTGCAACATGGATTGATGAGCGGTCGGGCCTGCGACCACCTCCCGCGGTTCCGGGCTCGGCCCGCGGCCGCTCAGTCGAGGTCGTCGGGGTCCTTACCGGTGCGCTCGCCGCTGTCGAGTGCCGCAATCGCGGCAAGGTCCTGCGGGTCGAGCACAATGTCGAACACGTCAATGTTGGCGCGAATGCGCGCCGGTGTGACCGACTTGGGAATGACAATGTTGCCGAGCGACAGGTGCCAGGCGATCACGATCTGCGCCGCCGACTTGCCGTGCCTGGCGCCGATCGCGTCGAGGATCGGGTTGCCGATCGCGCGCCCTCGGGCCAGGGGTGACCACGCTTCGGTCCGGATGCCGCGGGCCGCGTCATACACGCGCACCTTGGTTTGCGGCAACCACGGGTGCAACTCCACTTGGTTGAGCACGGGCACGACCTCGGTCTCGGCCAGGAGCCGGTCGAGGTGGTGCGGGTGAAAATTGGAAACGCCGATCGAGCGGGCCCGGCCCGTGGCGCGGATCGCTTCGAGGGCGCGATAGGTGTCGACATAGCGGTTCTGCTTCGGGGCCGGCCAGTGGATCAGGTATAGGTCGACGTAGTCCAGGCCCAGCTTGGCGAGGCTCTCGTCGAAGGCTTTCACAGTTTCGGCGTAGCCGTGGCGGTCATTCCAGACCTTGGTCGTCACGAATACGTCTTCCCGAGGCACGCCGGAACGCGTGAGTCCCTGCCCGACGCCGACCTCGTTCTCGTAGAGCGCGGCGGTGTCGACGTGACGGTACCCGGCGTCGAGCGCGACCTGCACGGTCTCGGCGGCCAGGTCATCCGCTACCTTGTACACCCCGAGACCGAGCTGGGGAATCAGGTGGCCGTCGTTGAGGGTGAGTGAGTTCATGCCTTCATGCTAGGAGAACTGGGCTAGGAAACCTGCACCTGAATGGGCTCGGTATCGGGGATGGGGCTGATATCCCGGCCGCGCAGGTCGGGGTGCCAGCGGCGACCGAGTGCGGGAATGATGCAGCCGAGGGCGGCGAAGCCCGCTGCGACATAGATCGCGGAGACCGGTCCGGAGTGGTCGATGGAAAAGCCCGCGATGGCCGATCCCATAGCGGCGCCGATCAGCTGGCCGGTACCGACCCAGCCGTAGGCTTCGGCGGTGTCGCTGAACTTCACGCTCGCCGAGACGATGCCGAACAAGACCGCGAAGGCTGGAGCGATGCCGACCCCGGCCACGAGCAAGGCCAGGGACAGCCACCAGAAGGTGAGCCACAGGCTCGCCAGGGCGAGTCCGATCGTGACGATCAGCATGCGGGCGGCCAGTGCCCACGGTCCGATCGGGGAATGGCCGAGCGCGAGCCCGCCGATCAGGGAGCCGATGGCGAAGATGCCCAGCACCCAGCCAGCGTCGGCGCTGCCGTGCCCGAACACCGCGACCACTCCGGCTTCGACGGCGGCGCAGGCGGCTACGAGGGTGAACCCGACGATAGTGCTGAGCAGCACTGCGGGCTTCTTCAGCACCACACCGAGCTTGCGGCGGCTG
This sequence comes from Cryobacterium sp. M15, assembly GCF_002929675.1. NCBI lineage: Bacteria > Bacillati > Actinomycetota > Actinomycetes > Micrococcales > Microbacteriaceae > Cryobacterium > Cryobacterium sp. M15. The sequence continues at coordinate 162,667 of NZ_PJJW01000041.1, read as the reverse complement.
CGCGGAATGCGCACCCGCCCCACCTCCGGAAGGGAGACGAACCAGATTCCGCCCGCGACCAGAAAGAATGCGGCGAGCAGGATGCCCGCGGTCGTCGAAACCTGGAGCGCCACGAAGGTCGCGATGACGGGGCCGAGCACCCAGATGATCTCCTGCGCCGAGGCGTCGAGTGAGAACAGCGGGGTGAGCTGGCGAGAGTTGACGATTTTGGGATAAATGGTGCGCACGGCCGGCTGAATCGGCGGCGTTGACAGGCCGGCCACGAATCCGATGAGCATGAGGCTCAGCACCGACAGCGGAACCAGCGCCATGACGACGATCGACACCGCGCAGATGAACATGGTCGCGATGATCACCGGGCGCATGCCGAGCTGTCCCATCAGACGGCTGGTGAGGGGGCCCGCGATGGCCTGACCGATGCTCATTGCCCCGAGAACCAGCCCCGCAGCGCCGTAGGAATCAAAGATCTGCTCGATGTGAATGAGAAAAGCGAGCGAGAGCATGCCGAACGGAAAACGGGCCGTCAGCTGCGCGCCGATCAGGCGGGACACGCCGGGTGTGCGCAGGAGCGTCCAGTAACTTTTCACAATGATTTCAGTCTAGAGTCGTGCGCGTCGAAAACCGGGGCGTCGCAACTGGGGCGATCAGACCGGGGCAGTGAAACCGGGGGAGACGGGTGGCCATGCTGGGTCCTTATGCAAAGCCCACTGTAAGGCAAGGCATGCCATACTTAGGTAATGCTTACCTTACCGATTCGGACCGGCTTGGGAGCCCGGGCGGTCACTGACCGCCCGGCTTACCGGCCCTACCGGGGCACCGTGGTCGGCATCCGCTCGCTGAGTGATCATTTCACCCGGGTGACGTTTTTCGGTGCGCAGTTCGATACTTTCGGCACTGCAGGGCTCGACCAGCGCATCAAAATAGTGTTGCCGCTGCCCGGCTGCGGCCTCTGTGATATCGGCGCAGATGATGATCGCGCCGGCGCCGACGGCACCTGGTATGACCGCTGGCGTGCGTTGCCCGACGCCGAACGTAACCCCCTTCGCACCTACACGATTCGAGCAGTGCGCCCCGAACAGCGCGAAATCGATGTGGATTTCGTGACCCACGCCGGACACGGCGCCCTCGGGCCGGCCGCGCGCTGGCTGCAGGCTGCGTCCATCGGGAGTGACGTTGTCATCGTCGGCCCCGACGAACGCAGCCCGGAGCGTGCGATCGGCCTCGACTGGCACCCGGCCCACGCGACCGACCTGCTGCTGGCCGGTGATGAATCCGCCGCCCCCGCTATCTGCAGCATCCTCGAGAGCCTGCCCGCTGGCCGTCGTGCCCGCGCCTTCATCGAAGTGCCTGTCGAAGCGGATGCTCTACCCCTCGTGTTACCGACCGGTTGCGAGATCACGTGGCTGGCCCGCAACAAAGCGCCGCATGGAGAACGCCTGGATGAAGCCGTGCGCGACTGGGTCGCCGACAACGGCGCGCTCATCAATCTGGCGGTCGCCGCACACGCGCAGCCGCTCGCCGAGGTCGACGTGGACTGCGACCCGCTCTGGGAATCACCGAACAACGGGAGCGGCACCGGTTTCTACGCCTGGCTTGCAGGCGAATCCGGCATGATCAAACTGCTTCGACGTTTTCTGGTGAGCGAGACCGGCATCGACCGTTCACGGGTGGCTTTCATGGGTTACTGGCGGCTGGGCCGGTCCGCAGCTCAATGACCCTGGCTCTCGAACGACCTGCACCCGCTGCACCGGCGCCGGCCCGCGTTCACCCGCGTCGCGTCGTCATCGGCTTCATCATGGCCCTCGTGCTGCTGGGGCTCAGCATCGCCGCGTCACTCCTTGTCGGCACCCGCGAGATCTCCCCGGGCACCGTGTGGAGCGCGCTGTTCAACCCGAACCGCACCCTGACCGACCACACCGTCATCCTCGACCTGCGCGTGCCGCGCACGGTCGTGGGCCTACTGGCCGGCCTCGCCCTCGGCCTGGCCGGCGCCCTCATGCAGGGCGTCACCCGCAACCCGCTCGCCGACCCCGGCCTACTCGGCGTCAATGCCGGAGCCTCCCTGTTCGTCGTTGCCGGCATCGCCTGGTTCGGCGTGACGTCCTCGCTCGGCTACGTCTGGTTAGCCTTCGCCGGCGCCGCCGTTGCGGCAACGATCGTGTACCTGATCGGATCGCTCGGCCGTGAAGGCGCGACGCCGGTGAAGCTCGCCCTCGCCGGAACCGCGCTGACGGCAGCGTTCACCTCGCTCATCACGATCGTGCTATTGGCCGACTCCGAGGCTTTCGACCGCTACCGATTCTGGGCGGCCGGCTCACTCGTCGCCCGCGGCCTCGACGCCGCCCTACCGTTGGCCCCGTTCATCCTGGTGGGGACGATTCTCGCCATCGTGGCGGCCCGCATGCTCAATACCCTCGCTCTCGGCGACGATCTCGCCCGTGGTCTCGGCCAGAATCTGGTCACTGCCCGCATCGTCTGCGCCGTCGCGATCGTTCTGCTGTGTGGCTCGGCGACCGCGATGGCCGGTCCGATCGTGTTCGTCGGCCTCGCCGTGCCGCACGTGGCCCGCTGGATCACCGGCCCCGACTACCGGCTCATCATCGCGTTCTCCGCTTTCTTCGGGCCCACCCTGCTCGTCACGGCGGACGTACTCGGCCGCATCATCGCCCAGCCGGGGGAGATCGAGGCCGGCCTCGTCGTCGCGTTCCTGGGGGCACCGGTACTCATCGCCCTGGTGCGCCGTGTGAAGCTGGCCGGTCTGTGATGACCACCCGCAGTAAAATACAAACGGATGTCGCGCCGCTCAGCTACGCGCGCGCCCGGCAGAGCAGGCGCGAGCGGCGGCTCGTGCTCGCGCTGCTCGGTGCCCTCGTTCTCGTGGCCGCCCTCAGCCTGGCGGTCGGCGCGTACTCGCTGAGCGTGCCCGATCTACTGCGCACCCTCACCGGTCAGGGCACCCAAAGCGAGAACTTCATCGTGCTCTCGCTGCGCTTACCCCGGCTGACCCTCGCCGTGCTGGTCGGGGTAGCGTTCGCGATCTCCGGCGCGCTGTTCCAGACCGTGCTGCGCAATCCGCTCGCGAGCCCCGACATCATCGGGGTCACCGGGGGAGCGAGCGCCGCCGCGGTGTTCGGCATGCTCATCCTCGGTTTCGGAAGCGTCGCCACTTCCCTCGCTGCGTTTGCCGGCGCCAGCATCGTTGCCGGCGCCATCTACCTGCTGGCGCGCCGCGGCGGCGTGGTCGGCGACCGCTTCGTGCTCATCGGCGTTGGCGTCGCGTTCATGGTGCAGGGCCTGCTCGGCTACTTATTGTCCCGCGCCGATCTCAACGACGCCCAGGGCGCCCTGCTCTGGTTGGTCGGCAGCGTCAGTGGCGCCGGATGGCACGACATCGCGGTCGTGGCCGTCGTGTTACTCGCGCTGCTGCCCGTCATTCGTATTCTGAGCGGCCGACTGCGCGTACTGCAACTCGGCGATGACCTCGCCACGAGCCTCGGCGTCGGTGCTGAACGCACCAGGCTCGTGCTGCTCGTGGTCGCTGTCGCGCTCGCCGCGACGGCGACCGCCGCCGTCGGACCGCTCGCCTTCGTGGCGTTCGTGGCGGCACCGATCGCCCGGCGCCTGCTCGGCACCGGCGGTCTGGCCCTGATTCCCACGGCGCTTATCGGAGCGCTCATCACGACCGTCGCCGACTTCACCGCCCAACACCTGCTGCCCGGGCAGCTCGAACTACCAGCCGGGATCATCACGGGAGCCATCGGCGCCCCGTACCTGCTCTGGCTGCTCGCCACCAGCAACACAACCGGAAAGAGCGCCTGATGACCCACCTACTGCGCGCCGAGAATGTCAGTCTCGGCTATGACCACACACCCATCATTGAAAACCTCGACCTTGAAATCGTTCAAGGTGCTGTCACGGTCATCGTCGGAGCCAACGCCTCGGGCAAATCCACCCTGCTCAAAGGTCTCGCGCGCCTGCTGAAACCGGATACCGGCCAGGTCACCCTGGGCGGGCGCAACATCGCCGCGCTCCCCGCAAAGAAGGTCGCGACCGTCGTGGGCCTGCTGCCGCAACAGCCCATCGCACCTGACGGCATCACCGTGGCAGACCTCATCAGCCGCGGCCGCTACCCGCACCAGGGGTGGTTTCGGCAGTGGTCGAGCACCGACGACGCGATCGTCGCCGCAGCAATGGCCGCCACCAACACTCACGAACTCGCCGCGCGCCGCCTCGAAGACCTCTCCGGCGGACAGCGCCAGCGCGTCTGGATCGCCATGGCGCTCGCGCAGGACCCCGAGATTCTGCTGCTCGACGAACCGACCACGTTTCTCGACGTGACCCACCAGATCGAGGTGCTCGACCTTCTGCTCGAGCGCAACCGTGAGCGCGGCACGACCGTCGTGATGGTGCTGCACGACCTCAACCTGGCCGCCCGCTACGCCGACCACCTCGTCGTCATGTGCGCCGGACGTATCGTGGCCAACGGAACGCCCGCCGAGACGCTCAACGCCGACATCGTGCGCAACGCCTTCGACCTCGACGCCACGATTGTGTCCGACCCGGTCTGCGGTGCGCCCATGGTCGTGCCGATCGGACGGTTCCACGGACTTGTTCCGCCGGGCTCACCGAGGCTGAACGTCCCTGCTCTTCAGCGTCAGCACATTAGAAATTAGGTTAGGCTAACCTTATATTGGCGGGGCACCCTGTCGCCCGCTCCCGACGACTGGAGAAATTCGTGTCCCGACGCCTGACCGTCACGCTTGTTGCCGCAGCGAGCATCCTTGCCCTGGGCCTGAGTGGTTGCACGGCCGCCAACGATACGGCTGCCCCTGTCGACGCCGCGGCATCCGGCAGCTTTCCCGTCACCATCGAGCATGCCTTCGGTGAAACCACGATCGACTCGCAGCCCGCCCGCGTGGTGGCCTGGGGATGGGGCAGCGCCGACGACGCGATCGCGCTCGGCGTGATCCCGGTGGCTATCCCGTTCCAGAGCTACGGTGGCGACGAGAACGGCGTGCTGCCGTGGATCGCCGAGGCTCTCCAGGGTGAAAAGATTCCCCTCGTGCTGCCCGATACCCAGGAGCCGCCCTATGAAGACATCGCAGCAGCAGCCCCCGACGTGATTCTCGCCGCCTACTCCGGCATCACCGAGCAGGAATATGACCTGCTCAGCAAGATCGCCCCCGTTGTCGCCTACCCGGGCGACGCCTGGGCCACCCCGTGGCGCGATCTGATCGAGATCACCGGAACCGCGCTCGGCAAGACCGACGAAGCAACCGCCCTGCTCGCGTCGATCGACACCGAAATCGCTGACCAGGCCGCCGCGCACCCCGAATTCGCCGGCAAGACCATCGCCCTCACGAGTGACAGCGCCGGCACCTTCTACGTCTACAAGAAGCACGACCCGCGCGTCGATTTCACCCTCGACCTCGGCTTCGTCAGCGCGCCCGCCGTCGATGAGCTCGCAACCGACGAGGCGAGCTTCTATTACACGCTCAGCTACGAACAGCTCGACCAGCTCGGCAGCGACCTGCTGGTGAACTTCGGTTCCACCCCGGAGGAATCCGACGCGTTCCTTGCCGCGAGCTACGCGCAGGCCATGCCGCAGGTGCAGGCCGGCACGGTCGCATCCCCGGTCGGCGCGGCCTTCATCGCCTCGGTCTCCCCGCCCACGGGTCTGTCGTTGTCCTGGGGCCTAAAAGACTACGTCGCGCTGCTCGCAGCCGCAGTCGAGTAGGACTGTTTTCGAAACGGATGCCGCAGCGCCGGCTTGCTGTGGCATCCCTTGGCCTCGGCTTCGACCAGCGACCCGGCGGCGTGTACAAAATGTTCGGTCTGCGGTTGGGCACGTTTCGTGCGATAGATCCGCCGCATCCGCTCGTCAAAATTTCACCGTGGGGTAAACGCTCGAATTTACCGCGCCGCGCGTGCACTAAGCTCGATAGGTCTTACCCGCGTGTGGGTTCATCGGCGAACTCGCGCATTTTCGACCATCTAGAGAAGGAAGTGCCATGCGCGCACGATATCTTATTCCAGCATTCGCTGCCGTTGCCGTAGTGCTGCTGACCGGCTGTGTCGACAACTCCACTCCTGCAGCCACGACGACGCCCGATGCGGCAAGCACCATTGAAGCGGATCCCGCCGCGGTCGCGCTGCTCCCCGCGGACATCAAAAGTGCAGGGGTACTCGTCGTCGGAACGGACGCGGCCTACCCGCCGAACGAGTTCAAGGACCCGTCCGGTGCACCGATCGGCTGGGGTATCGAGCTCGCCGACGGTATCGCCGCCAAGCTCGGCCTCACCACCAAGTATCAGATCGCGTCGTTCGACACCATCATCCCGAGCATCACCGGTGGCACCGTCGACATTGGCGAATCCTCCTTCACCGACAACCTCGAGCGCGAGAAACAGGTTGACTTCGTCAACTACTACAACGCCGGAATTCTTTGGGCCGCGCCCGTTGGCAACACCGTCGACCCCGACAATGCCTGCGGTCTGACCGTCGCCGTGCAGGACAACACGGTTGAAGAGACCGACGAGCTGCCCGCCAAGAACGCGGCCTGCGTCGCCGCCGGCAAGGAGCCCATCGACGTGCTGCCCTACGGCTCCCAGGACGAAGCGACCAATGCGGTCGTGCTCGGCAAGGCCGATGCCCTCAGCGCCGACTCGCCGGTCACTCTCTACGCCATCAGCAAGGCCGACGGCGAGCTGGAGCCCGCCGGCGAGAGCTTCGACACGGCGCCGTACGGAATCACCGTCGACAAGGGATCCGAGCTGACGGCGGCCGTGCAGGCCGCCCTGCAGTCCATGGTCGATGACGGCTCCTACGGCAAGATCCTCGACGCGTGGGGTGTCGCCGATGGTGGCATCGACACCATCACGATCAACGTCGCCTCCAAAGGCTAGAAAGAGTAAGCGACCCACATCATGACTCACATGACCGAGACCGGCGTCGAGACCGAGCCCGGTATCAAGGCCATCCGCCTGCGCCACCCATGGCGCAACATCTTCGCGGTCGTGTTACTGCTCATCGTTGCGCTGTTCGTCGCCGATGCGGCGATGCGCCCGGCCTACGACTGGCCGGCGGTCGGCAAGTACCTGTTCGACCAGCGCATCTCGCAGGCGGCGTTCATCACCCTGCAACTGACGGTCTACTCCATGGTCATCGCGATCATCCTCGGAGTGACCCTCGCCATCATGCGGCTCTCACCCAACACGGTCGTCAGCAGTATCGCCTGGGTCTATCTCTGGATCTTCCGTGGTACCCCGGTGTACGTTCAACTCGCATTCTGGGGCCTGATCGGTACGATCTACCAGACCATCGACATCGGGTTGCCCTTCACCGAACCGTGGGTGTCTTTTCCGACCCGCGTCGCGCTGAGCGCGTTCATTCTCGCCATCGTGGGACTGGCCCTGAACGAGGCGGCCTATATGGCCGAGATTGTGCGCGCCGGCCTGCTCTCGGTCGACAGCGGGCAGGAAGAAGCGGCGACCGCGCTCGGTATGAGCTGGTTCCAGACCATGGTGCGCATCATCGTTCCCCAGTCGATGCGAGTGATCATTCCGCCGGCCGGCAACGAGGTCATCTCGATGCTCAAGACCACCTCGCTGGTGACGGCCATTCCGTTCACCCTCGAGCTCTACACACGTTCCCGCGACATCGCCGCAGTGACCTTCGAAACAGTGCCGATGCTCATCGTCGCGTCGATCTGGTACCTGTTCTTCACGTCTATTCTCATGGTCGGCCAGTACTTCCTCGAAAAGCGGTTCGCCCGCGGTATTGGCGACCGTCGCCCAGACAAGAAAGCGGATGACGCGGCCGCGTCGCTCACGGGGGCCACCCCGGTCGTCGGCAGCGGCCAACCCACCGTGGTGCTGCCCCCCACCGACCCGCCCCAGGGAGATCGCTGATGCTCGACACACCCATGGTCGTCGCCGACCGCGTCTCCAAGAGCTTCGGCTCCAACGAGGTGCTCAAGAGCATCTCGCTCGAGGTCAAGCGCGGCGAGGTCATGTGCCTGGTCGGCCCCAGCGGTTCGGGCAAGTCCACCTTTCTGCGGTGCATCAACCATCTCGAAGTCGTCTCGTCCGGGCGGCTCAGCGTCGACGGAGAGCTCATCGGCTACCGCGAGACCAATGACAAGCTCTACGAGATGCACCCGAGGGAAGCGGCCCGGCAGCGCCGGGACATCGGCATGGTGTTCCAGCGGTTCAACCTGTTTCCACACATGACCGCTCTGGAGAACGTGATGGAGGCACCCATCCGGGTCAAGGGCCTGTCGAAGGCCGGGGTCGAGGCCAACGCCCGGGCTCTACTGGCACGGGTCGGTCTCGCCGAACGCGCTGACTACTACCCGGCGCACCTCTCCGGCGGCCAGCAGCAGCGGGTCGCGATCGCCCGCGCCCTGGCGATGGAGCCCAAGCTCATGCTGTTCGACGAGCCCACCAGCGCGCTCGACCCCGAGCTCGTCGGCGAGGTGCTCGACGTCATGCAGGGCCTGGCCCGCGACGGCATGACCATGATCGTGGTCACCCATGAGATGGGTTTTGCCCGCGAGGTCGCCGATTCGCTGGTCTTCATGGACGGCGGAGTCGTCGTCGAGAGCGGCGTGCCCACCGAGGTGCTCGCCAACCCGCAGCACCACCGCACCCAGGCCTTCCTTTCCAAGGTGCTCTAGCCCCGCACCCGCACTTGCACCCGCACTTGCACCACCGGACGGGGCCCGGGCCCCGTCCCCGGGCCCAGTTTATAGACTGGGCCCGGGTTCATAAGGTGGGCCTGGAGCGCTAACTATCCGGCGAGCGCCTTCTGAATGCGCTGCAGCGAGACGGGCTCCGCAGCCCTGAGCTCCTGCGCGAACAGGCTGATGCGCAGCTCCTCGATCATCCAGCGGGCGCGCAGAACGGATGCCGCGGCATCCGCTTGGAGCGGCATGGTACCGCCAGCGTTCTCGAACCGGGTGGTGGCCGCCTGGGTTTCGTTCATCCAGACCCGGTCGCGGCTCGGGTTGTCGACGAGTTTGGGTACCCGGGCGCTGATGCCACCGAGGTAGCGCGGCAGGTGGCGCAGCTGGGCGAGACCGGTTTCGCTGACGAAGCCGGGATAGACCAGGGCGGTGAGCTGCTGGCGGGCATCGCTGATTCCCGGCAGCAGCGCCATGCTGGTTGCGGCCTTGAGCGCCTTATCAGCCAGGCGCTGCGCGGTGAGGATGCGGGCGACCAATCCGACCGTTTCGAACATGGAATCCATCACCACCCCGGACACCCGGTCACGGATGGTGTCGAACTCCGCCTTCATGAACACCTGGCCGTCGGGGCGCACCCGAAACAATACGTCGTCGACCGCGGCGGCCAGGCAATCCTCAAACAGGGCCTGCGTGGTTTTGTATGGGCTCGTCGCGAGGCTGAGCTTTTCGGCGGCGGTGAGGTGCTGCTGTACGTACGCGGCGGGTGACGGCGTCGCGAGCAGCAGCAGCCGGCGCACGCCGCGGGGCAGAGCGCGGGCCTGCTCCAGCTCGGTGCTCATCATGCGAATAGAAACGGATGCCCCATCATCGACGAGCGTCGGATACCCGCGAATCGTATTGTTACCCTGCTTGGTGTCCAGAAAGCGGGGGAGTTCACCGAGGTCCCAGGTCGTGAGGCCACCGCGCTCGATCGCGTTGCTCGGCGCAGCGGCGCTCGTCGCCTTCGCGACGCTCTCGCGCACCCGGGTGCCAAGCCGGCGTTGCAGGTCGGCGAGGTCCTTGTCGGCGGCGACCGTGCGACCGCGCTCGTCGGTGACGACGAAGGTCATGCGCAGGTGCGCGGGAAGTCGGTCGAGCTCGAAATCGCGCATGCTGACCGGCACGTAGGTGAGTTTCTGAATCAGTGCCGCGAGCGTCTCGGCGAACGATGCTTCGGGCACCGCTGTCGGCAAGGCCTCGACGATGCCGGGCTCGCCGGGCAGTTCGCCCAGCAGCCGCGCGGCCCAGTCGGCAGCGGGGACGACATTACGCCGGATACTTTTCGGCAGCGACTTGATCATGGCCGTCACGAGTTCGGCGCGAAGGCCGGGCACCTGCCAGTCGAAACCGTTCGGTGACAGGCGGGCCAGTAACGCGAGCGGAATACGCACGGTCACTCCGTCATCTTCTTCGCCGGGCTCGAAGCGGTAACCAAGGTTCAGGCGCTGGTCGCCCTGCTGCCAGCTCGGCGGAAAGAGTCCCTCGTCGATTTCGGGGGAGTCCTCGGCCACGAGGGCGTCGGCGGTCATCGTGAGCAGGTCGGGGGTGTCGAACCTGGCCGTACGCCACCAGCCCTCGAAGCTCTTGGTCGATGACACCTCGGCTGGAATACGACGCTGGTAGAAGTCGAAGACGGCTTCGTCATCAAAGAGGATGTCCCGGCGCCGGGTGCGTTCCTCCAGCTCGGCCAGTTCCTCCCGCAGCCGTGCATTGGCGCGTTCAAACGCCCACATGCCGGGGTCTCCCGTTTGGCCGGGCCGTCCGCCACGGCTCGCGCTCGAGCCGACGGCGGGCGCGCCGTCTGATCGGCCGGAACCGCGCCCACTCGACGCTGTGCTGCCATCGACCGAGATGCCGACGCGTTCGTTGCGCGACGGCCCGCGACCGCCGCGATCCGCTTCCTTCTCCGCCGCAGGCGATTGCGGCCCCGAGGCACGGTCCCACTCCCCGGCGACCAGCGCGTGCCGAATGAACAGCTCGCGGGCGTAGGCCGCGTCGATCCGCGAGAACTGCACCCGACGGCGCGCCACGATCGGCACGCCGTACAGCGTCACTCGTTCGTAGACCACGGCGGCGCCCTGCTTCATCTCCCAGTGCGGTTCGGAGTAGCTGCGCTTGCACAGGTTGCCGGCAAGCGGTTCCGCCCAGGCTGGATCGACGACCGCGTTCATGCGGGCGAACAGCCGGCTGGTCTCGACCAGTTCGGCGCTCATGACCGCGTTCGGCTGCTTCTTGGCCAGGGTCGATCCGGGAAAGAGCACAAAGCGCTGCGCTCGAGCGCCGACGTAGTCCTTCTTCGCGACGTCTTTCAGGCCGATGTGCGAGAGCAGCCCAGCGAGCAGTGAACGGTGGACGCCGTCGGGGTTCGCGCTCGGCTCACCGAGGTGCAGGCCGAGCGGCTTGGCCAGCTGGCGCAACTGCCGCAGCACGTCCTGCCACTCGCGCACCCGCAGGTAGTTGAGGTATTCGTTCTTGCACAGGCGTCGAAAGGCACTCGAACCCAGTTCGGACTGCTGCTTCTCGAGGTAGTTCCAGAGGTTGAGCAGGCTGAGAAAGTCGCTCGTGGGGTCGGCGAACCGGGCATGGAACTGGTCAGCCTGGGCGCGACGCTCGAGCGGGCGCTCCCGCGGGTCCTGGATGGTGAGTCCGGCCACGATCGCCATGACCTCCCGGCTGGTGCCCTGCGTCTTCGATTCGATCACCATGCGGCCAAAGCGCGGGTCGATCGGCAGTTGCGCGAGTTGCTGGCCGATACGGGTGAGGCGCGGGGTGGCCGGGCCGGTGGTGACGGCTGGCGCCGCGGCATCCGTTTCACCGCGGGCAGCGCCGCGACCGCTCTTGGTGCGCCCGGTGCCCGCGGCCTCGATGGCGCCGAGTTCGGCGAGCAGGTCAAGGCCGTCCTTGATATTGCGGCTGTCCGGCGGAGTCAGGAACGGGAACGAGGCGATGTCGCCGAGGCCGAGCGAGATCATCTGCAAAATGACGGCGGCGAGGTTCGTGCGCAAAATCTCGGGCTCGGTATATTCCGGGCGGCGCATATAGTCTTCTTCGGAGTACAGCCGAATCGCGATGCCGTCGCTGGTGCGCCCGCTGCGGCCGCTGCGTTGGTTACCGGAGGCCTGTGAGATCGCTTCGATCGGTAGTCGTTGCACCTTGGAGCGCACGCTGTAGCGGCTGATGCGCGCGGTTCCCGCGTCGATGACATAGCGGATGCCCGGCACGGTCAGGCTGGTTTCGGCCACGTTGGTCGCGAGCACGATGCGTCGTTTCACCCCCGCCACGGTCGACGGCTGGAACACCCGATGCTGGTCGGCCGACGACAGACGGCCGTAAAGCGGCAACACCTCGGTCGGGTTACGGCTGGCCGAGGAGGCGTACTTGCCCTGCAGCGCGTCGGCGGCGTCGCGAATCTCGGTCTCGCCGGAAAGAAAGACGAGAACGTCGCCGTTCGACTCCCGTTCAAGCTCGTCAAGAGCCGCGGTGATGCCCTCGATGTAGTCGCGGTCAACCGGGGGAGCGGAGTCGGTCGTGTCGTCATCGTCGTCGATTCCCGGCTCGGCGACGAGTGGTCGGTAGCGAATTTCGACCGGAAAGGTGCGGCCAGACACTTCGACGACCGGTGCCGGGGTGCCGTCGGCGGCGGCGAAGTGCTTCGCGAAACTGGCCGGGTCGATGGTGGCCGAGGTGATGATGAGCTTGAGATCGGGGCGTTTGGGCAGCAACTGCCGCAGGTAGCCGAGTAGAAAGTCGATGTTGAGGCTGCGTTCGTGCGCCTCGTCAATGATGATCGTGTCGTACTTGCGTAGCATGCGGTCGCGGTGAATCTCATTCAAGAGGATGCCGTCGGTCATCAACTTGATGCGGGTGTCGGCGCCGACCTTGTCGGTGAACCGCACCTGGTAGCCGACCAGTTGCCCGACTTCCTGCCCGAGCTCCTCGGCGATCCGTTCGGCGATGGTGCGCGCGGCGAGCCGGCGCGGCTGGGTGTGGCCGATGTTCTTGCGGCCGAGCTCCAGACAGATCTTGGGCAACTGAGTGGTCTTGCCCGACCCGGTCGACCCGGCGACGATCACGACCTGGTTATCGCGAATCGCGCGGGCGATGTCGTCCCGACGCTGGCTGACCGGCAGTTCGGGCGGGAAGGTGATATTCAGCGTTTCCATGAAGACTTAATATTACGTCGGCTGCATCGCTGCTTTCGCGGTGAGTGAACATTAGGTGTTCACGGGGGTTGATGCAGAACACCAGCCAATAGGCTGCTGGGATGACGAAATCTGTTCCCACCATCACCCTCAACGACGGCCACACGATTCCGCAGCTCGGTTTCGGCGTGTTCAAGGTCGAACCCGACGAAACCACCCGCATCGTGGCCGACGCGCTCTCGGTCGGCTACCGCCACATCGACACCGCCTCCGTCTACGGCAACGAGGAGGGCGTGGGCAAGGCCCTCGCTTCCTCCAACATCGACCGCTCCGAGCTGTTCATCACCACCAAGCTCTGGAACGACCGTCAGGGCACCCAGTCGGCCTTCGATGCGTTCGAGGAGAGTCTCGAGAAGCTCGGCCTCGATTACGTCGACCTCTACCTGATCCACTGGCCGGCCCCGGCCAACGACAAATTCGTCGAGAGCTGGAGAGCTCTCGAGAAGATTCAGGAGTCTGGCCGGGCCCGCTCCATCGGCGTCTCGAACTTTCTGGTGCCACACCTTGACCGCCTGCTGCATGAGACGAGCATCGTGCCGGCCATCAACCAGATCGAGCTGCACCCGGCCCACCAGCAGCCAGAAGTCAGCGCTTTCGCCCGCGAGAATGGCATCAAAATCGAAGCGTGGGGCCCGCTCGGCCAGGGCAAGTACCCGCTGTTCGAGGAACAAGTAGTAGCGGATGCTGCCGACGCGCACGGCAAGTCGCCCGCACAGGTCGTCATTCGTTGGCACCTGCAGGTCGGCAACATTCTGTTCCCCAAGTCGAACCGGGTGGAGCGCATGACCGAGAACTTCAACGTCTTCGACTTCGAACTCACCCACACCGAGGTCGCCATGATCTCCGCCCTGGAGCGCGTCGGCCGCGTCTCGGCGCACCCCAACGAGGTTAACTAGTACGCAGCATGCATGTGAGGCCGTGGCCCCGCCGACTCATGGTCGGTGGGGCCACGGCCGTGTGCCCGGCCGGATTCGACCCGCCAGCGGCGTACATTGGGATGCGTTGCGTTTTTATGAGGCGCGGGTGCGCGCGTCTGCGCCGATAGGCAGAAAGATCCCATGAATCCGATTGAATGGCTGTTCGACGCCCAGTTGCAGATCGGCACCCAGACCATTCTCTGGCGCGAGGTCGTCGGCAATGCGTTCGGAATCGCGAGCGCGGTCGGCGGCATGCGTCGCAAGATCTGGGCCTGGCCGGTGGGCATTATCGGCAATGCGCTGCTGTTCACCGTGTTCCTCGGCGCCGTTTTCGGTACACCCAACCCGGTGAACCTGCTCGGGCAGGCTGGCCGCCAGATCATGTTCATCGTTGTGTCGATCTTTGGTTGGGTGCAGTGGCGCCGCAGCCGCGACTCCGCGGTTCAAGTGGCCGTCGTGCCACACTGGGCCAGCAATCGCACGCGTGTTCTGCTGGGTCTCGGCCTCGTCGCTGGCACGCTGGTGCTCACCCCGATCTTTCGCGCGCTCGGCTCCTTCGAGCCGGTCTGGGCGGATGCCTGGATCTTCACCGGCTCCCTGCTGGCGACCTACGGCATGGCCAAGGGCTGGACCGAATTCTGGCTCATCTGGGTGGCCGTCGACATCGTCGGGGTGCCGCTATTGATCAGCGCCGGCTACTACGCCTCCGCCGTGCTGTACCTGTTCTACGGGGCGTTCACCGTCATCGGGTTCATCGTCTGGGTGCGGGTGCATCGCCGCGCCCAAGCGCTTACGCTACGTCGTTGAGCGTCTTCTCCATCGCCTTGAACCGGCTCTCAATCAGTCGCAACTGTTCTGTAACGTCGCGTTGGGCGGTAATACCCTCCCGCATCACTTGCAGGGTCTCCTGGGTCGTTGCCACGCTCGCGCCATTTCGACGCTCTTTCTCCAATCCACACGAGAACCACGAAGCATCCGGGGATAGCCTGCCCGAACAAAGTTTTGATTGTCAAATAAACATTTCATGTCGATTTTTTCTAGATGAAATTGTCCGACGGTATATTGTGCGAGCACATGATTGGATTTCTGATTCATCACCAGAATATTTTTCGCTACAGTGTGCTAATTTATCGTCACGTTTGCTGAGGTAGCGACCGAGCGCGGGTACCCTAATCTGCGCGGTCGGAGCACAATGGAAGAATGCCCAACCACCTAGTTGATGCCGTCAGTCCGTACCTGCGTTCCCACTCAGAAAACCCGGTGCACTGGCACAGCTGGGGCATCGAAGCCTTCGTCGAGGCAAAAAAACGTGATCTGCCCGTTCTCGTATCGATTGGATACTCGACCTGCCACTGGTGCCACGTGATGGCCAGGGAAAGCTTCAGCGATCCAGACATCGCCGACTATCTCAACGAGCACTTCGTGAGCATCAAGGTGGACCGCGAGGAACACCCCGATGTCGACGCGAGCTATCTCGCGGCCGCGAGCGCCTTCGTGCAGGGCCTTGGCTGGCCACTCAACGTGTTCGTCACACCCGACGGGCAGGCCTTCCATGCCGGAACGTATTTTCCCCCGGTCGGTCAGCCGGGACATCCATCATTTCGCGACGTACTGTCCGCGGTGACGGATGCCTGGCTCACCCGCCGCGAGGAGGTGACGGCGGGCGCAGCTCGCGTAGCGGAAGTGCTCGCCGAATCGGCTCGGCAGCTTGCCGCGGGGTCGGAGTCGGTCGGCGCGGACGGTTCCGCGGATGACGCCCGACCCAGCGCGGAAGAACTCGACCACGCCGTCGCGGAGCTCGTCGGCTTCGAAGACACCCTTTTCGGCGGCTTCGGCGGCGCGCCGAAGTTTCCGGCGTCGCCGACGCTCTCCTTTCTGCTCGGGCACGGCAGGGCGTCCGCGTCCGCGTCCGCGCCCGAGCCCGATCCCGACGCCGCGCCGAGTAGCGCGGCCCCAAGCGACGGCACCGACCTTGCGCTGCGCACGCTCAAGATCATGGGTGCATCCCCGCTGAGGGACCCGATCGAGGGTGGCTTCTTTCGCTACGCGGTCAACCGGGATTGGAGCGATCCGCACTACGAACGTATGCTCTACGACAACGCTCAACTGCTCGGCCTCTACACCCGCGCCTGGATGCTCACCGGCGGGGCGTGGGCTCGCCACGTGGCCGAGGGCGTCGCAGGTTTTCTCACTGATGTGATGCAGCTCCCGAGCGGCGGGTTCGCCAGCGCGCAAGACTCTGAGAGCACGGTTGATGGCGTGCGGGTCGAGGGTGGCTACTACGCGCTCGAGGCGAGTGAGCGCCAGCGGCAAATTCCTCCCGCACTGGACGAGAAGGTGCTGACTGGCTGGAACGGCCTCGCCATCCAGGCCCTGGCCCGGGCCGGTTTCGTCTTCGACCGCCCCGACCTCATCAGCGCCGCCCGTCGTGCCGCTGAGTACCTGCACGAGCAACACGAGCGCGCCGACGGTACCCTCGTGCGCGCCTCTGTTGCCGGTGTAGACGCAGCCCGGGTCCAAGCGCACCGCACCGCCCACGACGGTACTGCTGCCGACGGTATCGCTGCCGACGCCTCTGCTGCCGATGATATCGCTGCCGACGCTACTGCTGCCGGTCGGGCTGTCTCCGGCCGCACGTCAGCGGCCAAAGCCACGCTGGAGGACTACGGCATGTACTCACGGGGGCTCCTCGAACTCGCACTCGTCACCGGCGATGTGACCTACGCCAGCCGGGCTCGCCGCCTGCTCGACAGCACGATATCAAACGCCCCTTCCGCCGCCGAATCGTCGCAATCAGCGGCTCGGGCCGGAGCCAGTGGCACGCACCAATCCGCCGTTTTCCGCCCGCCACACGGCGCGGATCCGGTGCTCAGGGCGCAAGGGCTGGTCAGCGCCGTCGATCCCTCCGAAGGTGCCTACCCGTCCGGACTGTCCGCGAGCGCCGACGCCGCCGTGCTGCTGTACCGCCTCACCGGCGACGATCGCTATCGCCGGGCCGCGCAGGCCGGCCTCAGTCTGGTGGCCTCACTCGCGCCACAGCAACCGCTCGCCTTCGGCGCCGCACTGCACCTGTTCGACGAACTGAGCACCCCGATCGAGCAACTCGTTATCGTCTCGCCCGACCGAAGCGACGAAAACCAGCAGACCGTCACACCGCGCCCCGTCACTCTCCCCGATCTCGCGCGGCGGCATCCAGCGCACGTCGTCGCATCCGTTTCAGAGGCGCAGGCCCGGGCCTTCGCCGCCGCCGGCTTTGCCTTGTTCGACCAGCGCACCGCGCCGAGCGGCCTGCCCACCGCGTATCTCTGCCGCGATTTCGTCTGCCAGCTGCCGGTGACCGAACCGGGCGAGCTACCAATGCCGGCCGCGACGACCGACCTGATCGCTCGCATTGTGGCCGAACGGCAACACCCCGGTTCGGCGCCCACGCACTGACGGCGGGGAACCCGTCCCATATCCGGGAAACCGGAGAAAGAACCGTCATGGTTTCCGAAATCAACATCTGGGCCGGATTCACCGCAGCCCGCAAGGTCACGCACGACGCGTTCGGCCGCCGCCCGGCCGGCCTCACCGGCTCACCCTCGCTCGTGAACGGGTGACGATCTTGTCGATGGCCCTGATCAGGGGCCTCTTCAGTATCACCGCGCTCTGACCCCCGCTAAACCGGCCGAACGGGTGCCACAGCATCCGTTCATGCGCGGCCGGTCGCGGCAACGAATTACCAACGTCAAGACGTACACTAAGTACAAATGCCACCGCGTTTCACAAAACGCCAGTCGCTCATCGAGAACCTCGTCGCTTCTCGAGAAGATCGTCGCTGCGAAACACCCTGAATCATTCACGCCGGCAATTTCGATGCACTCCTCGGTGTCAGCCCTGGCTGGTCCACGATCGAGTGCACCACTTTCTCAAGGAGGACCATGGCGACACGCGATATCCCCAAGGCACAACCCGAGACTCCCAACCAGGGCTATGCCGATACTTTCGACGGTGACATTTTTGACACCGACGCCTTTCGCCCCGACTCCGTCGGATTCGACTCGAGCGAGCCTGAACCCCCCACCAACACCGGGCTGATTCCGACCCTGTCCCTCAGCAGTGAACCCGAGTTGGTGTTGATAACACCGGATGCCCGTACCCGTCGCTTCGACCGTGACGATCTCGTCGTGCGCAAGGGCGAGATAGCCCTCATCAACGGCCACTACACGCCGCACGAGTCCATGGTGAAGGACCTCGTGGCCGTGTACGACGCCCTCACCGCTGCTGGCATCGACTTTCTGCTTGTGCGCGGCGACCACAACCGGCCGGTCATCGCCGTCGACCGCAAACGACGCAAGGAAATCACCAAGGTATTGAGCCGGGCGTTCGCCAACGAGCCCTTTTATGCCAAGCCGCAGGATGGCAACGTCAGCCAGCAATTTCTGCTTGCCGACGGCGCTCTCATGACGCTGCGCAAATCCTCCGTGTTTCGCGTTTACCGGCCGCGTATCGAACCGATCGGCCGCCTGCGCTATGGCGCCCAGACCGCGTTCCAGCTGGAATTGTGGCGCTTCGGCGAAGACGAAATAATCGCCCCCGTGGAAAACGCCCTCATGCGCACCCGACTGCCGCGCTCTGAAGCCCGTGAAACGACGATCGACCTGCATGGGCGCTCCTGGCTGACCCTGCAGAACATGTTCGACGACCTCGCAAGCGACGTTTCTTTCGACATCGACCTTGTGTTCAGCTGGGTCGACGGGTCGAGCGACGAATTTCAGCGGGAACGTGCCAAGCGTATGAAGGCCTACGTCATCGGCGAGGGAGACGATTCCGACGCCCGTTTTCGCCAGATCGACGAGCTCAAGTACGCGCTGCGGAGCGTGTATATGTTCGCCCCGTGGATTCGACGTATCTTCATCGCGACCGATTCGCCCGCGCCGGAGTGGCTGGCCGAGCATCCGCGTGTCACGATCATGCGCAGTGAAGACTTCTTCGTTGACACGAGCGTGCTGCCCATTCATAATTCGCACGCCGTGGAAAGCCAGCTGCACCACATTCCGGGCCTGGCCGAGCACTTTCTATACTCGAACGACGACATGTTCTTCGGTCGCCCGGTCGGTCCAGAGCTGTTCTTCTCGCCGGGCGGGGTGACCAAATTCGTAGAGGCAGCCACTCGTATCGGTTTGGGCGAGAACGACCCGACCCGCAGTGGGTTCGAGAACGCCGCTCGGGTGAATCGCGCGCTGTTGCGGGGGCGCTTTGGCAAAGTCACCACTCGGCACCTCGAACACACGCCGGCGCCCATGCGCAAGAGCGTGTTGCTTGAGCTGGAACAGGAGTTTCCCGAGGACTTCAGCCGCACAGCCGCCAGCCGGTTCCGCTCGGCGACCGACATCTCGGTCACCAACTCGCTCTATCACTACTACGCCTTGATGACTGGTCGCGCGGTCGCGCAGACGCAGGCGCGCTCGCTTTATATCGAAACGACGCTGCGCATCGCCCTGCGACAGATGAATCACCTGCGCAAGCATCGCGATCAGGACATGTTCTGCCTGAACGACGGCAGTCGCCCGGAAATCTCCACCGAAGTGCGCCGCGCCGCTGTGACCGAATTTCTGGAACTGTACTTTCCGATCGTGGCACCGTGGGAACGGACCAGCCCGGCGACTAGCGCAGAACCGGGATCGGCCTGGTCATCGGGGGCTCGCGCAGTGCGGGCAGAGTTGCCGACGGCGTAGTCTCGACGCCGGAAGCGTGCAGGCGACGCGCGCTTTCGGCGGCATCGACGTATTCCAGCGTTGGATGCTGGCCGAGTGGCACCACGGAGTGCAGCACGGTGCCCGGGAAGACGTGCACCAGGTTGAATGCGCGAGCACCGTCCCTGCCGAGGGTGCCGCCGACGGGAACGTTGAGGTCCTGGGTGTAGCAGGTCGCTGACGAAACCGACACGGGGATGCCCGCGAACATCGCCATCGACGAGTAATGCAGGTGACCGGCGATGATGCTGCGCACGTCGGAACCGCGCAGTACCTCGGCCAGACGCTCCTGATCGCGCAACTCGACGGCGGTGGCCAGGTCGAGCACGCTCGGAATCGGCGGGTGGTGCATGGCGAGAATGGTGCCGTCGGGCGCGGGCACGCGCAGTTCCTCGGCGAGCCAGAGCAGCTGCTGGTTGGTCACGGCGCCGTGGTGGTGGCCCGGAACAGACGTATCAAGGGTGATGATTCGCAAACCATTGAGGTCATAGGACCGGTCGATGGGCGATTCACTGGGCAGTTGGTCGAGCAGTTCAGTGCGAAACGCCGAGCGATTGTCGTGGTTGCCCATCACCCAGATAACGCGGGCGCCAAGACGTTCAGCGGCCGGCTCGACGATTGCACGCAGCAGTTCATAAGCGCCCGGTTCGCCCTTGTCGGCGAGATCGCCGGTGAAGACGATGGCCTCGGGGCGGGCGCCAGAGGCCTCGACCTCGGCGAAAAGGTCGGCCAGATGGATTTCAGCATTGACGCTGCCATAAAGCTTCGAGCCCCCCGCCAGCAGGTGGGTGTCGCTCAGATGTAACAGAAAGTGGTCCGGCCGGGGGAATTCAGCCGTTCGAATGCTCACAGAGCGTCCATTCGTTTGTCGCGGGCGTGCTCAATCTGGCGCGTCGTCACGATTGTTTCTACTATTCGATCAGAAGTTCTTGAACAACGGGTGTACGCCACACATCAATCGAACATCACTGGGGTAAATGGGGAAAAAGTTCGTTCGATCAGTGAAGGCGCTACGCTGGCGGCCCGGCTGTACCACGCTACGAGGCGGTTTCGCCCGGCGGCAACGACTACGGCAACGGCAACGGCTACGATTTCTCCGGTGTCGTCGACGAGTTAGGCGATGCTGTCGCGGGTTTTCCAATCGGTGATGCCGTTAGCGGCGGCAAGCGGATGCATGCCCAGGTAAACGTCGTCGTCGACGCGACGCGCATCCTCACGGAGCCGGCCGCGATCACCGACGGGCAGGCAGGGGGTCTCGACCTTGCGGTACGTGCAGCCTGGGCTAGTGTTGCGGCCCCGGCCTGATCGCAGGCGACACCGTACCTCCCCGAAACACGTGGCATGCTTGACCGTGCGCAATTGGTTACCGCGAAGCTCCCTCCGGCAGGGATCGCTGATGTACCTCGTCGGGGCGTCGTTGACCGCGTTCGCCTTCTTTGGCCTCTACCTGTTCTTCGTGCGCAGCCACGCCGGCCAGGAGGCCGACCAGCTCGCGTATGACGGCGCCGAATTCGGTCGCCTCAGCATCACGCCGTTCACTGGCCGGGTGCTCGACTCCGTGCCGGATATCGCCGTGGTATTCGGGGTGGTCCTGACTGCGATCATCGCGCGAGTGCGCCGCAACTGGCGCACCCTGATCGTTGCGCTGGTCGCGGCGGCGGCGGCCACGGCGTCGGCGCAACTGCTGAAATACGGGATACTGGCCCGGCCCGACCTTGCGGTCGAGGGGTATGCCGGAAATTCATTCCCGTCGGGGCATACGACGGTGGCGGCGGCATCCGCTCTCGTGGTGTTTCTGGTCGCGAGCCCGCGCCTACGCCCGATGGTCGCGGGCTGGGGCACAGCCTTCGCTGTGCTGGCCGGTGTGGCAACGCTCGCCAACCAATGGCATCGACCGAGTGACGTCATCGCAGCCCTGCTCTGGGTCGCCCTGTGGGGGTGCCTCGCCGGGGCGGTTCTGGCCTGGCCGCGCCCGGGCATCGTGACGCGAGCCGGTACTGCGACCCCGGCCCCGACAGCCCGGCGCCGGGAATTCACCGGGCTGCGCCACTCGACGGTTCGCATTGTTCGGTGGGTATCGATTGGCTGTGGGGCGTTCTCTGCCGTGGCGTTCATCGCGACTCTCGTGTTGGACAGCAGCCTGTTCGAGCGCGTCGGCACGCTGGGAACCGTCATTGCCTACCTGGGCGGAGTGGCGGCCATCGTGACGGCCGGGCTGCTGCTCGCGCTCAGCGGAACCCGGCTGTTCGCCCGCCTGCACTAGATTCATCGCCGAGGGGTGTACTCAATCAGAGCCACGTGCGACACTGGCTCATGGCCGTCACGCTAAGAGCGATCCAGACTGTAGTTCCCCCGACGATTCTGATTCAAGAGCAGGTGCGCGATATCTTCGCGGCCCAGCCGGGGCTGAGCCGACTAGCTCAACGGCTGGTCAGCACGAGTTTCAACGTGTCGGGCATCGAGACCCGACACACCGTCATCGACGAACTCACCATCGACAACGATGCGGCCGAACCACATTTCTTCGATGCGCGCCAGCAGCTTCTGCTGGTGCCGAGCACCAAAGTGCGCAACGAGCTCTACATCACCGAGGCCACCAAACTCTTCGTTGAGGCTGGCCGCCGGGCGCTCGCCGCCTGCCCCGACATCCGGCCCGACGATGTGACCCACGTCGTCACCGTCTCCTGCACCGGGTTCTACGCGCCCGGCCCCGACTACATGCTGGTGCGGGAGCTCGGGCTGAAGGCCAATACCCAGCGTTACCACCTGGGATTCATGGGCTGCTACGCAGCAATGCCGGCCCTTCGCACCGCAAAGCAGTTCGTCGAGGCTGACCCGAACGCGGTCGTGCTCGTGGTGAGCGCGGAACTCTGCTCGCTGCACCTGCGCACCTCGAACGACCCGGACACCATCGTTGCCTCCTCGCTATTTTCTGACGGTGCCGCCGCCGGCATCGTTAGCGCCAGAGCCCCGCTGCCCGGTGAGAAGGCCCTCGGCCTCGACCTGTTCGAAACGGTGATCACCCCGGTCGGCGAAGGCGACATGGCGTGGAAGATCGGCGATGAGGGCTTCGAGATGATTTTGAGTACTTATGTGCCGCACATCATCGACGAGCACATCGAGGGAGCCCTCGCCCCACTGTTCGCCCGCGATGCGTCAATTACCGCGCAGCTCGCGGCTCCGCTCCGCGAGGAAACGAGCGAATCAGCTGCGGGAGGTAGCGAGGCCGCCCATGTTCTCACCCTCGCGCCCCCGGCCTCGCTCAGCTCGGTGATCGAGCACTGGGCAATCCACCCCGGCGGCCGAAGCATTCTCGACAAGACCGAAGCAAAGCTCGAACTGCGCGCCGACCAGCTGAATCCATCGCGAGAGACTCTGCGCACCAACGGCAATATGAGCAGCGCGACCATTCTGTTCGTGATGAAGTCCATTCTCGACGGCGCGGCCACCGCCGATGGCGAACGGGTCTGCGCCATGGCGTTCGGGCCCGGCCTCACGGTGGAGTCCGGCCTGATGACTGTGATCGAGGGCTGAATGGCCCTTCCCTCGCTCCGCGTGCGGGCGCACAGGGCCGTGGAAATCATGGATTCTCCGCTGTGCGACCCGGCCATGCTCACCCGCACCTATCAGGATTTTCGCGTGGTCAATGCAGTCGTGTCTGGCTGGTGGAAGATCTATCGCCGCAGTATCCGCCCTGCTCTGTCGACGACGACCGAGATGACACTGCTCGACGTCGGCTCCGGGGGCGGCGACGTGTCGCGGGCGCTGGCTCGCTGGGCCGTGCGCGACGGCCTGCGGCTCAAAGTGACCGGCATCGATCCGGATGCCCGCGCGCACGTGTTCGCGACCAGTCAGCCGAAAATCGTCGGGCTGTCATTTCAGCGGGCGCTGAGTTCTGACCTCGTAGCCGACGGCGAGCGCTTCGACTTCGTGGTCTCGAATCACGTGCTGCACCACTTGAGCGTCGACGAGCTGAAAGGGTTGCTCTTGGATTCGGAGGCGCTCGCCCGTCGCCGGGCGCTGCACGCCGACCTCGAGCGGTCGAATTTCGCCTACCTCGGGTTCGCGGCGGCGACGTCGCCGTTCTTTCGGCACTCCTACATACGCCCCGACGGGCTCACCTCGATTCAACGCAGCTATACCGCCGAAGAATTGCGGGCGGTTGTGCCCGCCGAGTGGACCGTGTCGCGCGGCCTCCCCTCTCGGTTGGAGCTGCGCTGGGAAGCTCCGAGGCAGCCGGCAACGACCGCGGCTGAGTCCGCGCTGCAAGAAGCGCCACCTGCGCCGGATGCGCCACCTGCGCCGGATGCGCCAGGGCCTGCGGGCAAACGATCAGGGCCTGACTCGGCGTCAGAGGCGGAAAGCACATCGGATGCGTGACGTGCTTATCGTCGGTGGGGGACCGGTGGGCACGATGCTCGCCTGCGTCCTGGCCGTCGGTGGGCTCGACGTCGAGGTACTCGAGCAGCGTGCGCAGCCGTCGCTGCGCTCGCGGGCGATCGGCATCCACCCGCCGTCGCTGCGGGCACTCGCCGCAATCGGCGTTGCCGACGCCCTCCTTGAGCGAGCCGTGCGCATTCGCGCGGGGGAGGTGCGCTCCGACGGCCGTAAGCTCGGGCAGCTGTCGTTTGAACGGGCAGCGCCGGGATATCCGTTCGTGGTCGCCCTGCCGCAGTACGAGACGGAGGCCCTGCTGCGCGCGCGGTTCGACGAGCTCCGGCCCGGACGATATCGCAGCGGCGTGACGATGACCGGTGTGCGCGACCACGGCGACGCCGTCGCGGTGTCCACCGATTCCGGCCCGATCGAGGCTCGCTATGTGATCGGGGCCGACGGAGCGCGCAGCCGGGTACGCGAGGCGGCGGGCATCGCGTGGCGGCAGCTCGGGCGCAGCGAAACCTATCTCATGGGCGACTTCGTCGACACTGCCCCGACGAGCACGCATCCGGACGACGCCGGCGCGGTGCTCTATTTCGAGCGCGGTGGCGTGGTCGAGTCGTTTCCGCTGCCCGATGGTCGTCGCCGCTGGGTGGCGATGACCGATTTTCTCGCAACGGATGCCGACAGCGCCGACCTGGCCGCGCTTATCCGTCATCGAACGGGGGTGCGTGTGGTCGAACCCCTCGGGGCCGCCAGCGCGTTCGCCGTACAGCAAAGGCTGGCCCGGCGCATGCATTCGAAATCGCTGCGCGTTCCGGGCGGGCCGATGTCCGGTCCCCGCGCTGCGGGCCGCATCGTGCTGGTTGGGGACGCGGCGCACGAGATCAGTCCGATCGGCGGGCAGGGCATGAATCTCGGCTGGCTCGACGCCGTTGCACTCGCACCGGCGCTGCAGCGGGCGTTGCTCGATCCGGCGGCGGCGGCATCCGTTTTGGCAAAATATGACCGCACCCGTCGCAGTGCAGGGCGTCGCGCTGCCCTGCAGGCCGGATTCAACATGAATATGGGCCGCCCCGCCCACGGTGCGCGGCTCCGCGCCCGCAACGCCGTCGTGCGCTCACTCACGTTGGCGCCGGCCAACGAGGTCGTTGCCCGCGCGTTCACCATGCGCTGGCTGTGACTGGTGCGGGCGCCGGCCGCTCATCGAGTTGAATAGGTGAGTGACTTCTGCAACTCTCATACCTCGCCTCCGCACCGACCTCGCTGCCGCCCACTTCTCGGTTCCCGGCCTGACCGGCCTGTGGGGGATCGAAGCGGATGCCGCGCTGCACCGCAACCAGCGGGTTCCGGCCCGGCGGGCGCTCGCCGCCCTTGCTGTCAAACTCGGCCGAAACGAGCCCGCCGCGACCCTGGCCCGGCTGTTCCTGCTCGGTGACCCGGTTTCGGTCGCTGACCTCGACGCCGCGCTGCCGTCGCTCGGGGCTGCCGGCGCTCGGGAGCTTGGTCTTGTGGCCACCGACGATGACTCGCGCGTGCGCCCGCTCGTCGACCTGCGCCCGTATAGCTTCATCGACGCCCACGGCGCCGACAGCTGGTGGATCGTGAGCGATCTCGGGGAGCTGGCGCTTGGGCATGCGCTCGGCGAAACCCATGTTCTCGGCATCGGCGGGGCGTCCCTCACCCTGAGCGGACTCATGATGCCGAACCCGGTGGAGCGCGCGCTCGACATCGGCACCGGCTGCGGAATCCAGGCCATGCATGCCTCCCGGAACGCCGAGCATGTCGTTGCGACCGATATCTCGGTGCGGGCGCTCGAGCTCGCGGCGCTGAACGCGACGCTCAACGAGATCGACAATATCGAGTTTCGGTTCGGCAGCCTGTTCGAGCCGGTGGCGGGGGAGAAGTTCGATCACATCATCTCGAATCCGCCGTTCGTGATCACCCCCCGGGCCGAGGGCGTGCCGAGCTACGAGTACCGCGACGGCGGAATGGTCGGCGACGCGCTGGTCGAGGCCGTCGTGCGCGGGGCCGCCAGCCACCTCACGCCCGGCGGCGTCGTGCAGCTGCTCGGCAATTGGGAATACCACGGCGAGACGGATGCCTTCGAGCGGCTCGAGCGCTGGCTCACGCCCGCGACGCTCCCGGGGGCCGGCGCGCCCGCGACATTCCCGGGGGCCGCACCAGCGGCATCCTCGCCGGCACTCGACGCCTGGATCATCGAACGCGAAGTGCAATCGCCAGGCCAATACGCCGAAACCTGGATTCGCGACGGCGGCACCCGGCCCGGCCCCGACTTCGACCGGCTGTACGACGCCTGGTTACAGGACTTCGACGCGCGCGGCGTGCGCCGGGTCGGGTTCGGCTACCTGCTGCTGCGGCTGCCTCACGCGGGTCTTGCCGCCCCCACCCTGCGTCGCCTCGAACGGATGCCCGATGCCCTCGGCCACAACCCGGCCGGCCTCGGCGCGCACCTCGCCGAGTGCCTCGCCGCCCACGACTGGCAGGTTCAAGCGGAGGACGCGCTCCTGTTGCGCACGCGGCTCACCGTGGCCTCCGACGTCACCGAGGAACGCCACTACTGGCCCGGTCAGCAGGATCCGACGCTCATGACCCTGCATCAGGGCAGCGGATTCGGTCGCTCGGTTCCCCTCGACACGGCCCTGGCCGGGCTGGTCGGAGCCTGCGACGGCGACCTCGCCGTCGGCGCCATCATTGGCGCTCTCGCCCAGCTGCTCGCGGCGGACGAGGCAGCGCTCACCGTCGAACTCCTGCCGAAGGTACGCGAGCTGCTCGTCGACGGCTTCCTGTTGTTGCCCCAGCCCGCCTAGGGCAGCGGCCCCGCCCCGCCCATAACTCCTGCAATGTGCACACGCCCCAGAAAATTCGGCCACAAATTGCAGGAGTTATGCGCCGGGCGCGGGGCGTCGGGCGCGGGGCGCCGGGCACGGGGTGGCGGGCGCACCGCGCTTGTCACCCGGGCGGGGAGCGCCACCGGCATCGGCTTCGCTGCAGCACGGATGCTCGGTGAACTCGGCGCCCGGGTGATTCTCACCGGAACGACGGCGCGGGTATTCGACCGCGCGGAAGAACTCACCGCCGACGGCCTCGATGCCGTTGGAATCGTCTGTACCCGCGACTCGGCCGCCGGCGCTGCGGGGCTGGAGGCGGCCCTCACCGCGGGCGGGCACAAGCCGACGATTCTCGTGAACAACGCCGTCGGCGACGCCGCGATGGGCCACGGCGACATTCTCACCAGCCCCGCCGAGTGGGATCGGGGCCTTGCCAGCAACCTGTCCACGGTCTTTCACGCCACGCGCACCGTGACCAGTTTCACGCGCGCGGCCGGCTGGGGCAGCGTTGTGACGGTGTCGAGCGTGAGCGGAACCATCATGGCGAGTCGCGGCGATGTCGCCTACGCCGCGGCGAAGGCCCGCTTGGTGGGGCTGACCCGAGCCCTCGACCTCGCCGTCAACGAAGCCGGTGCCGGCATCACCTCCAACGCCGTCGCCCCTGGCTGGATCGCGACCGGCTCCCAACTCACGAGCGAGGCCCTGGCAGGTGCGCTCGTACCGGCTGGTCGCAGCCGGTTCACCGGTCAGTCGGTCAGATGACTGACTAACGACCTTCAGGATAAAGTGTCAGCCCGCACGGTCTGCGGTAGTTTGGACTCATGACTGGCGCCGTACTGAACAACCACGGGCGAGCGCCCGAGATCAGCCGTTCTGAAACAGACCGATCGTGAATCGGCGCACTTTTCTGCTCGGCACGGCGTCGGGATTTTCGGTCTTGGCGCTCGCAGCGTGCGTGACGCCGCAGCCGGTGCCATCACCGTCCGTGACACCATCCACGCTGACACCGTCGATCGTGCCCCAGCCGCTCACGGTCTCCCGCACCAACTGGTCGAGCGACCCCTTCTCCCGCGGATCCTTCAGCTACGCCGCCGTCGGAGCCACTCCCGAGCACCGTGTGGACCTCGGTCAGTCCGTCGACGCCCGCGTGTTCTTCGCCGGTGAAGCTACCGCGGCTGAGGAGCCCGGAACCGTGCAGGGCGCGCGTGCCTCTGGCCTGCTGGCGGCCAGCCAGGTACGTGACGTCGCGGCCCCGGGAGAACGCATCACCGTCATTGGTGCCGGAATTGCCGGCATCACGGCGGCTCGCCAACTCGTCGACGACGGCTTCAACGTGGTCGTCATCGAGGCGCGGGACCGCATCGGCGGGCGTATCGACACCGTCAGTGGCGACTGGCCGTTTCCGATCGAACGGGGTCCCTCGTTCGTGCATCGCACGTCGGTGGATTTTCTGGACGACGAACTGACCGCCCTCGGGGTGAGGCTCTTACCGTTCGCGCGCACGCCAGAGGTGCGTACCCGGGCCGGGGCTGTCGTGGACGTGTCGCCGCTGGGTGCTCAAGCCGTAGCCGGCGCCCTCAGCTGGGCGGCCAGTCAGCAGCAGGATGTCTCGGTCGAACGCGCCCTGATCGATTCGGGCGAGGCCAGCCTGTCGAAGACCCCGAACGCCGAAGGCCTCTCGGATGCCGACTGGCTCGAGTACGAAATCGCTACGAAACTCAAGGTCGAATCCGGGGCCACCCCGAGCCAGCAATCGGCCTGGTACACAACCGACATCGCGAGTACCGACGACGATCAAATCGTGATCGGCGGATACTCGACCCTGCTCAACAGCGATGCGGAAGGCCTCGAACTGTTGCTCTCCAAGGTGGTCAACCGTGTGGCCCACGACAACAACGGCGTGAGCCTGCGCCTCGGCACCGGTGAGTCGTTGTCCGCCGATCGAGTCATCGTGACCGTGCCGCTTGGCGTGCTGAAGGATGCGGCGATCGAATTCTCGCCGGCGCTGCCGTTTTCTCACCGAGGTGCCATCGCCGCCCTTGGCATGGGCGTGGTCGATAAGATCTGGCTGCGCTTCGACGTGCCGTTCTGGGACACGTCGGCCAGGCTCTGGACCATCGTGGGCGAAGACGCCGACTTTCCGGTTTGGATCAACATGATGCCGCTCACCGGCGAACCCGTTCTGATGGGCCTGGTCGCCGCCGAAAACGCGACGAGGCTATCCGAGCTCGATGATGACGCCTTTCTCGCGGCAGCGCTCACCGGCCTCGAGCCGTTCCTCGCGGTGCCTGACGCGAAGTAGCCGAACGTCAAGTAGCCACACGTCAAGCAGCCAAAGCGGAAGGCTCAGGCAGAGTTGCGCCACGGCGGAAGAAGATGCCGCGGCATCCGCTTCAGCCGGGTGATCCCCGTGAGCAGCGCCGCAATTCCGGTGATGATCATCACGATGATCAAGCAGTACAACACGGTCTCGCCGGGGCCGTTCACCTGCCGGGCGTCGAGAAAAAAGTAGGGGTACCAGCCCACGATCGGCCCACGAATGAGCGTGAAGACTAGCCAGAACACGGGAAAAACGATGGCCCAACCGAGATATTTCCACGGCAGGCGGGCCTTATACGGGTCGACGACCCAGTCGATGAGGGCGAATACCGGAATCACGAAGTGCAGAAACTGGCTCGACCACGGCACCTCGATGGAGTAGTTCGCGCTGGAGGACTGCCAGACGATGATGCCGTAGACCACGCCCGAAACCAGAATATAGGTCGTGACCATGGCCCGAAGCATGTCGAGCCAGGCCGGGTCGGTCGGCCGTCGCAGCGCGACAACGGCAGCCGACATGAAGACGAGAATCGATACGATGGCGCTCTGCACCGTGAAATAGCTGAAGAAATTCGCGATCGCGAACGTGGACACGCCGAGTGTGTACTGAAAATATCCGATGAGGGCAACGAGTCCCGTCGCGGTCAATCCCAGGCGCGCCACACCGAACGCGGTCCGCGCTCTCATTCCCGTACCCTGGCAGGGCTCGTGCGCGCGGTCATGCACTAACGCTACGCCAGCGCCGGGGAGCGACCATCCGCAGGAGATGATCAGAAACTCGCCCTCGACGGTGGCAGCGGCATCACTCACCTTGAGGGCGGTCACGGCGGCGCAGCACGGTGCGGTTTTCAGCCAGGGCAGCATGCATATAACGGATGCTTTCCACCCCTCGATCTCGACACTGCCTTCGGGTTGGTTATGAGCGCAGGTGTGCACGGTTACGGCAGGCACGAGGCCGGGCCCTACTCTGGAAGCACCGAGACCCTGGAGGAACAATGACCGTTTTGACCGCCGATTTGTATGATGAGCGTGGCGACGAGCTGCAATCCGTACCCCTGCAGTTTCAGACGATCGGCGGACGAGCCCGGTTCAGCGGCCCCATCCGCACCGTCACCTGTTTCGAAGACAACGCGCTGCTCAAGTCGATCCTGTCCACGCCGGGTAATGGGGCGGTGCTCGTCATCGATGGCGGCGGCTCACTCAACACGGCGCTCATGGGCGACATGATCGCCGACCTCGCCGTGGCGAACGGCTGGTCCGGCGCGATCATCAACGGTGCCGTGCGTGACCGTATCGCTATTGGAGCCCTCGACCTTGGGGTGAAAGCCCTCGGCAGTAACCCGCGTAAGAGTTCCAAGACCGGGGCCGGTGTAGCGGATGCTGTCGTCGAGATCGCTGGCGTCGTCTTCACGCCCGGACGCACCGTCTACTGCGACGAAGACGGCATCCTGGTCGAGCGCTAACGACGTCGAACGCGTGTGGCGCTGAGCGAATTCGCTCAGCGCCACACGCGAAAACGGGTCTTACTGCTGCACGTCGTCGATGCTGACGACGACGAAGTTGGCGTCGAGGTCGACGTCGCGGTCGGTGCCATCATCGACGGTGACCTCAACCTCGTAGAGGTGGTTCCAGTCGTCGTCCCGGTCGAAGTCGGTCACCCGGCCGCTGCCGATCGCAGCGAGAGCGGCGGCCTCAGCGCTGGCTCGCTCGCTCGCCGCCTGGTCGATGGCACTCGTGTCGGCTTCGGCGCTAGGGGTGGCGTCGGGCGTGGATGAGCTGCTGCTGGTGCTTGAACTGTCGGAGTCGTCAGTGTCGAAATCGCCAACCCACACCACATCGAATGCATCGTTGAGCTCAACGTCGACGGTCCTGCCGTCGTCGAGGCGCAACTCAAGGTCATAGGCGCTTCCGCCGTCATCATTGCGTTCGGCCTTGGTCACGGTGCCGGGGCCGACCCCGGCCATGGCTGCATTGCTCGCGCGGTCGAGGGTCTCGCCGGTGAGCGGGCCGTCATTGTCGTTGCCGCTCACGGCCAGGGCAGTGCCGGCGCCGGCGAGTAGTAGAACTACGCCTGCGGCGGCAGCGATGAGAATATTCTTCTTATTCATGGTGCAAGTGCCTAACGTCGGTGCCCCCAGAAGCCGGAGACCGAACGGCCGTGCCCAAGTTGCTTGGTTCAGCATAAGCGAAGAAATGTACGCCCCTTTTATGCCGGCGCAAGCCCCAGTCGATTCCCGGGAAGATCATGCAAGCGCCGTTGACCTGCCAGCGCGGTCGGCCGGTCAGAGGCGGTTCAACGCATCCGTTGCGGCGAACTGTTCGAGCACGGCCCGCACCTGAATAGACGCCTCGGTGCGCCCCGATCGTACGTCCGGGATGCGCAGGGCCGGAAGCTCGCCCGGCGTCGGAAAATTCGTGTAGGCATCGCGCATGAATCGGTCGAGGCGCTCACCCACCTTGGGATCCTCGGTCCACGTCCGCGGAAGTCGGGCCGGCTGGCTGAGCGGATCAAAACCGAGCAGGGCTACCCGCGTAACGGATGCCGCGGTTGCGCTTGCGTCGTCCAGGGGCAGCGGGCGAGCCATGCGCACTCCGGCGAAGACCACTCCGGTGCCAAGCAGCAGCCAGGCGATGGGAAGGATCGCCTGCATGCTGACTTGACCGCCGGTGACCAGGACAAAGAAGTAGGCGAAGACCCAGACCACCGGGGACAGCAGCATAAGAGCGACACCACCTCGACGAATGGATCGCGAGCGTTGTGATCGAGACGCGGTCGTGCCCAGCTGACTCGTGGTGAAGGCTTCGCGCTGTGCCGACGAGATGACCTGGCTGGCATCGAACCGCCAGGCGGCGGTGATGGCTTCATCGCGAGCGGCGATCGCCTGGCTCAGCAGGGCTGCTCGGGGAGCCCAATCACAGTATTTCTGACCATCGAGCGACTGCATCCACAACCGATAGTTGATGTGACGCTGCTCGCTGACTCCTTGCTGGGTGGCGTAGGACGTCGCCGAAGCAGCGGCGGTCGCCCGGGCGTTCGTCGTGAAGGAGGTTTGCTGGCCCTCCGGTAGCTCCGGTGACGTGCTCGCATTGAACGCGACCACGGCGGCCGTCGCTGCGGCCTGCGTGTTTGTGACAGCGCGCGACAGATCATTGTCGATCATGGACTTCCCCTGGACATTTTTACGACTGGAGGCAACATGCCTTGCTGGTCGTGCCGTGGGGTTGCTGTCGAACAACCGGGCCCTGTCATCGTGGCACACCCCGTGGGGTGGCAGGCTATCCGGGCCGATGCCTCCCCCCGTACTGGGGTGTACGAAGTTCTCGGAACGCGGTAATTCAGGCACCTGGTGTGCGCACCGCCCGATCGGGGGCTGCTCCAACTGGCTGCCGGGCGGTTATATTCAAGCACCGAACAGGAGAACCGTGACAATCGATGCGCCCATAATGCGACTGCGGTGCCCCGCGCAGTCGATCATAGAAGTGCTCCTCCTCGAGCAACGGCTGGTTGCCCCCCGCCGGAAGCTGGAGCGCCTGGTCGGTCGGTCGCCGCTCGGCGCCGACAGCGTGCGTTGCCTCGACGCCGCCCGGGCGGAAATCGCCGTGGGGCTCGCGCTGGCCGAGCTGCCTCGGGGATGGATCGTCTTCCATTCCCTGCCGGTGGGCGACAGCGGCGCCGACGTCGACCACCTCGTGATCGGACCCGGCGGCGTATTCGCCCTCCATTCTGACCGTCAGGCGCGCAAATCTGTACTGGTCGCCGGACGCAGCGTACTCGTCGGCGCCCGAAAGATTCCGTATATAAGGGAGGCCGAATTCGAGGCGGTCAGTCTCACCACCCTGCTTTCCAAGCGGATGCCGAGCACAGTGTCGGTACGGGGTGTCGTCGTACTCGTCGATACCAAACGTGTGACCGTGCAGACGCAGCCGTCGCGGGTAAAAATCATCGAGGCCACCGACCTGTGTACCTGGTTGCAGGGGCTCCCCTCCGTACTAGCCCCCCTAGACCGGTTGGAAATTACCCGATTCGTCGAGAACCCCGCGCTCTGGCAGGCGCTCACAGCACTGAAGCCGGCTGAGATTCTGCAGCGCTTTAGCGAGCTCGAGGCAGAAGTGGCCCACGCGCGATACACCCGCCTGCGATGGATGACACTCGGAATAGTTCTCAGCACACTTGGTGCCCTGCATGTGCTGCTGCTGCTTCCGCAGATTGCCAGCGCTCGGTAGCCGCGCCGGAACCAAAGGGTCGAGCCCTGCAGAAGTGGCGCGACACTATGCGAGCGCACGGCGCAAAGCGGCTTCTGCGAGGGACTATTCGCAGCCGGCGCCGTCGCCGTCGCGATCGAGATGGCCGCCGTAGCCGGGGTCACCGACGTGAACCGGGGCCGCACCGGACTCACGGGCCGCGGTGCAGTTGTGAAAATAGACGTCGCGCGGAGTCTCGGCGACCGGCGCCGACGTAGGCGCGACGACGGCGTCCGTCGTCGGGGTCGTCGTCGTCGTCGTCGCGAGTTCGTTGGGGCAGTTGGACAGGATGCGCGTCATCGCATCGTGTTCGGCGGCGGTCACCCACAGCGCATAGGTCGCCTTCACCGAAACCTGCCGTGCTACGTAGGCGCAACGGAAGGTTTTCAGCGGCGGCAACCAGGTGGCCGTGTCGCCGTCACCCTTGCGTGAATTGGTCACGCCGTCAACGGCGAGCAGATTGAGGGGATCATTGGCGAGCGCCACCCGCTGTTCCTGCGACAGCTGCTGCGCTCCGGTCTGCCAGGCATTGGACAGTGCCACGAGGTGGTCGATCTGCACGAGCGACGAGGTCGCCCGCCCGCGCACGAAGGTGATGGTCAGGCCGGTGTACGGTCCGAGCAGGGTGCCGCCCTGCACCTCGCAGCCGCCCTCGACCACGAGGGCGCTCAGGTCGCGGGCCAGGATGTCGTTGCGGGTGTCGCATCCGTTCTGGTCCACGTCTTGCCAGGCCGATCCGAAACTTTCCTCGCGGTCGTAGCCGGTCTGGGGCGCGCGCCCCTTCACCGGCAGGGTCTCCAGCACGGAAAGGGCCGCGATGTCGGTCGTGGCCGTCGCTTCGGCGGTCGAATCGGGCGTCGAATCGGGCGTCAGTGCGGGTTCGGCTGTCGCTGTTGGCAGCGCGCTGGTTGTCGGGACGGCCAGGTTCGACGAGACGGATGATCCCGCCACCGCGGTTCCCACCAGGATCGCCCCGAGCACACCCACGACCAACCCCATCACCAGAAATGATCGGGTCGAGCGTCGAACGGTCATGATGCTCCTTCTGGCCGCACGGCACGACCCTCCGAATATACGTGGTGTGGCGCGGGCGCCTCGCAACGGGGCAAGATTCGTTTCGAAAAACGTCCCCCATTCTGGGGGTCTTGCGACAGGGGTGGCACTGGCAAGATATAGAACCCGGCGAGGAGCACTGATGATTCATATACTCTCCACGTGGCGGCGTCCTTCGACGCCCCCGGAACCACTCGAATCGAATCGCACCGCAACGCCACGATCATTGGTAGGACCAGCCTGGCTGCCCGGCTATGCGCCCCGCCCTGCGGTCACGCCGATCGACCTGGCGTTGGCCAGAGCTCGCAGTGAATCGGCCATCGACACGCTGCTCGCGGCGCTTCCCGAAAACTGGGCCGCATTCACGTTACCCAGGTTCGGCGGTGATGGCGCGGGCGTGATGCGCCTGCTAGTGGGCCCCGGCGGGGTTCTTGCCCTGCATGCACGACTGTTCGACGGCCAGATCGCCTGGGTGCACCGACAGACTGTGCTCGTTGCCGGGCAGCGCTCGCCGGATCTCACGGTGGCCACAGCCGGCGCCAACCGCCTCACGGTGCTCCTGCGCGGTCGACTGCCGCTGCGCACCGCGGTGCAGCCCGCACTCGTGCTGCTGGGCACCCGCGCGCTATGGATCACCGGCCGTTCGGGTTGGGTCAAGTCGGGTTTGGGCACGGCCGGGCCGACCAAAATGGCCTCTGGCCGGACACCATCGGTGCCGGTGCCGGTGCTCGGTGCTGCAGCGCTCGGCGACTGGCTGGTCGCACGCCCACAGGTGCTACGCCCGATCGAACGAATGGAACTCGCCGCCGTGATCGACAACCCGCTGACCTGGGGTATTCGTCCGACGATCCTGCCCCAGCCCGGTAGCGTGGGGGTCTAGCGCACGCGCTTCGTCGGGCCGTGACCCTTGGCCGACAGCAGTCGCGCGCGCACCGAGAAAGCGCCACCGACGACGAGCGAGACCACGGCGGCCGGTAGGATCACGTCGACGAACTGGTTACTCGAGAGCAGGTTGGCCAGCAGCAGAAGCACGGCCAGGCCGCTGAAGGCGAGTCCCGCGATCGCGCAAACAGTGAAAGTCAGGTGTTTCACGAGTGAATCCAATCGGTGGGGTGATTTCAGGCTAGCCGACGTTGCCCTACTTAGTGGGGGAGGCCCCGGCAGGGGACGCCACCTTATATTGACAGCAAATGCTTTGCACCAGCCTCGGGGTCGCCTCGGAGCGTGAATGAGTATTACTTACGATTTGCTAACTAAAGCTGTGGCGCAGCCGATTGTTAGGACGGAATCGGCAGGTGTCGGTGGCACGATGATACGGGGTTCGAACCCGTGGTGAGGCAAGTGAACGTGGCTATGACAACTCTTGGTGCTGGAATGCAGGCTCATGATCACGAGCCGGCAGTCTCTGTGGCGCGCAGCATGCCCCCGGTGTCCATAGCCCCGGGTCGGTTCGCCGGTCAATCCGTTGTCGAGGAACTGCTGCGCCAGCACGAAGACCGGCCGCCGCAGTCCTGGTTCGCACGCACCCTGGGTGTCGCGCCGCTCGATGCGAATGGACTGGGCTGGCTTCGCGCTGCGCAGGCCGAGATGATTGTCGGCGACATTCTCACACGGCTGCCCGATGACTACAGTGTTTATCATTCCCTGCCCATTCGCAGTACGGCGTTCTGGGTCGACCACCTCGTCGTGGGTCCGGGAGGGGTCTTCTCGATCAACGCGAAAACTCACTGGGACCGCGACCTGACCGGGTCGCCGCGCTCGATTCCCATCGGCAACCACGCCATGCCGTACCTGCGTGATGCTCGGTTTGAATCGGCCCAGATCACCGCGTTGTTGGCGGCGGTGATGCCGGCAGCGAGCGTTGTTGAACCCATGATCGTGCTGGTCAACCCGCACAAAATTCTGCTTGACCGCAAACCCAATGCCGTCACAGTCATCGATTCGCCGCGACTGCGCCGGTGGCTCGTGGCGCGCCCGCGAACGCTCACCCCGGAACAGCAGGCCGCGGTCACCGCGCTCATCGACGACCCCGCGACCTGGCGAGCAGCTCCCCAGCGGCTTGCGCCAGCGCACCTGCACGCCCGGTTCACCGCACTCGAACAGCAGGTCGCGGCCGCCCGAACGCGGCGTACCACGTTCACGGTGCTCGCCGCCGCGGCGGCCGCGACGTTGCTCGCCGCCTGCACATCGCCCCTCATCGTCGCTGCCGTGGAGTACCTCGCCGTACGCTGAGCCAATGGGTCAGGCGAGGCGCTCGAGAACCGTGCCCTCGCGCATCCGCTCGACGCGTACGACGTGGTCGCGCAGGTCGCGCACCCCGCGCGCGATGGCGAGTTCGGCGATGTCCTGTCCCTTGGTCACCGCGTGAGAACGGGTCGGGTGCCGGTAGTCTTCGATCGATTCGAAGGTGCCCCGCCCGCGCGGCTCCTTGTTGTGCCGATGCGCGAAGCCGGAGTTGATCGCGCTCAGCTCGATCTCGTCTTCGTGGGCAGCGACCAGGCTCCTGGTGTTCACGGTGATCACCGTGTGGGCATCGTCGCGATAGGAGCGGGCATTCAGCAGGTCGCGCAGCAGCCGTGGCTGCAGGTGAAAGAAGACGCGGTCGTTCAGCGCCGCGTACCATTCGGCCAATGTCATGTCTTCGAGGGCGTCTTCGAGCGACGGCTCATGGATGGCCTTCTGGTGACGGATGACCGCGGTGCCGAATTGGGCATGCTCCAGCACGCGCGACTCGCCTCGGCGCTTGCCCAGAATGGCAGCCTGAGGGGCACCCTGCTTGACGCCCCATCGGGTGACGAGCGCGGCTGGACTGAGCAGCCCGTGCCGCCAGATGGCGGGCCAGCTTCCATCGGCGGCCACGTGGTAGAGCTCGGGGTACAGCCGAATCAGATCGCGAGACAACACATTTCGAGCGTACTCGTCGCCGGAGCGGCCCCGAGCCAGCCCGAAAGTTCGCCGTCGGCACCGTCGGCACCGTCGGCGCATTCGGCGCAGGCAGCCGGGGCAGCCGGGGCAGGTCGAGCGTCGTGAGCGCCGCCGTCAGGGCACCATCCAGCTGAGCACGGGGGTGGATTGCAGCCAGATCAAGAGGGTCATCAGCACGAGAAGGCCCAGACTCCAACCGATCAGCTTGCGGAGCAGCGCGCTCTCCGCCCCGGCGAGCCCCACGGCAGCCGCGGCCACTGCAAGATTTTGCAGCGAGAGCATCTTGCCCAGCACCCCGGCTGAGGAATTCGCGGCAGCCATCAAGACCGGCGAGAGGCCAGCCGAGTTGGCGGCGGAGACCTGCAACTGCCCGAACAGGGAGTTGGACGAGGTGTCGGATCCCGTCAACGCCACACCGATCCATCCCAGCAGAGGGGAGAGTAGGGCGAAGAAACCGCCGGTGGAGGCGAGGGCGACGCCCAGCGTGCTGGCCTGTCCGGACAAATTCATCACGAATGACAGGGCGAGTACGGCGGTGACGGTGACGATGGTCCAACGCAGCTGCATCAGGGTTTCCCGGTAGATCCGCAGTCCCTGGCGAGGCGTGATCTTGTACAGGGCCATCAAGACCGCACCGGAGATCAGCACGGATGTGCCCGCTGCTTTGAGATGGTCCAGTTTGAAGAGCTGAGCGACAACCGGATTGCCGGCCGGGTCGATCACATCCAGTCCCGGCCACCGGAACGTCACGCTGCCGAAAGCGGTCAGCCAGGCCTTGACTATCGGCACTTGGGCAATCGAGAAGATCGCGATGATGATCAGGTAGGGAGCGATGGCCGTCCAGACCTGGCGGGCGGCGGGCCGCATCGTTTTCATCGGCGCCGCGTCGATCGATGACGTTGCCACAGCGAAGGAGGAAGCGGCAGCGGACGCCCCGGCCCGAGCCGCCAGCGCACCGCCGTTGTGGGCGGCGCCGGTGCGCACCCGCAAGTCATCCAAGGGTGAATTGGTGGCTGTCGCTGACAATCCGATGGTTTCGCGCGGCTGCCAGAACCGCAACATGGCCAGCACGGCGGCGATGGTTGCGAGGGCGGCAATCACGTCCACAAGTTCGACGGCGAGAAAGTTGGAGGCGAAAAACTGTGCCACCGCGAAGACAACGCCGGCGACTACCGCCACCGGCCAGGTCTGTTTCACGCCGCGCTTGCCGTCGACGATGAAGACCAACACGAGCGGTACCAGCAGGGCCATGAACGGGGTTTGCCGACCGATCATCGACGCGAGGTCATGAATGGGGAGCCCAGTGACGCCGCTGAGGGCGATGATCGGTGCCGCCACCGATCCAAAAGCCACCGGGGCAGTGTTTGCAAGGAGGGCCACCATCGCCGATTTGAGCGGTTTCATGCCGGCGGCCAGAAGCATGGCCGCAGTGATGGCCACCGGTGCCCCGAAACCAGCCAGTGCCTCGAGCAGGGCGCCGAAGCAGAAGGCGATCAGGATCGAC
The DNA here is from genome assembly GCF_002929675.1 of Cryobacterium sp. M15. Classification (NCBI taxonomy): domain Bacteria; kingdom Bacillati; phylum Actinomycetota; class Actinomycetes; order Micrococcales; family Microbacteriaceae; genus Cryobacterium; species Cryobacterium sp. M15. The sequence continues at coordinate 123,816 of NZ_PJJW01000041.1, read as the reverse complement.
AGAATCCGCATGTCATCGCTAATGGAACGGATGGTGCGTCCGAGTACCTCGAACCACGGGGTCGCGACGGTCAGCTTGAAGATCCACAGGGCGTTGATCAGGATCCACAGGATCGGGATCACTCCGTAGACGGCTCCTGCTCCGACGGCGCTGAGTGTCTGGCCGAGGGGCATCTGCCAGCCGACCAGGGCGAGCATAACGGACAGCAGCAGGCTGGCCAGGGCGGCCTTGTGCGCCTTGACCTTGAAAACGCCCAGCAGCACGAAGAGAAGAATGAGGGGCAGGGCCGCGCAGATGGCCGAAAAGACCAGGGATCCAGCGATCGGATCAATGATCTGCTGAAATGGTGCATCGACTAATTTCACAGAAAAACTCCTTTGTTTTCAAGTGGTGGTGCGTGTTGGAGCTTCAGCTCACTAGGGTCGCGTCACCTCCTCCAGGATTTCGAGTACGTGGCGATACGGTTTGCCGGTGGCACGCGTCATTCCGAGTTCGCAGGTGCGGTTGCAGGAGGCGTGGGCGGTGGCGCCCATGGCGACGACGTCCGCGGCCTGAGCGCGGGTGGCAGATGCGGTGAGTTCAGGATGGAGCATTCCTCGGTCGCCGGCGAACGCGCAACACCCCCAATTCTCAGGGATCTCGACGCGTTCGGCGATGGCGTCGGCGATGGTGTCGAGGGCCGGGTTGATGCCCATTCGGGTCGAGGAGCAGGTGGGGTGCAGCGCGAGAGACTCGATTTTTTGATACCCCGGCAGGCTCGGCAGAATGTGGGTGGCTGCGAACTCCACCGCGTCGATGACGGTCAGGGGCCGCGCGCTGGTATCGCCCTCGATGATGTGGCGAAGGCCCTCGGTACAGGAGGAGGCATCACAGATGACGGGCAGGACGCCCTCGCCGGTGGCGGCGCGCAGTACGGCAAGGGTTTTTTGGCTCATCGTGGCGAGCCCGTCGGCCATGCCCTTGGACGACCATGGTGTGCCGCAGCACAGCGCGTCGATTCCGGCCGGAACGAGAAGGGTGATACCGGCGCGTTCGCACAACTGCTCGAAGCCGACCTGCACGCCGCAAGTTCCCGTGGTGGCCGGACCGAACATTGTCTGCACGCAAGCGGGAAAATAGACAGCCTGCGGCGCATGTGTTGGCACGGTACGCTGCCGGGTGGTTTCCGACGGTGGATTACGCATGTCTGGTTTCGCTTTCTTCGACTGTGATGGACGGGCGTGCTTTAGGCGCAGTCGTCACCGCCCGATGTTTGCGGCTGGCGCCGCCACCGGGCAGTTCGGGGGAATAGAGGGGCACGGCGTCTGTGCCGAGCACGGCGCGGGCCAGCTTGTTGGGTACGAGGATGACGTCGACGGGTACCGTGCGAACCACACTCAAGGCCACGCCGGCAACCCGGGTCACGGCGCCCCAGTTCTTCGCGGCAACATTCCAGATGGCCTTCTCGACCGGGTTGGCGTCATCTCGGCGCAGGCGTTTCATGAGGTCGCCGGTGTTGATCGTCACCGGGCAGGCTGTCTGGCACATGCCGTCGGCGGCGCAGGTCTGTACGGCGTCGTACTCGTAGTCTTTCTCCAGCTCGGCCACGAGGGCGAGATTGCCATCGAGCCGGGCCTGTTCGATTGCACGCAGCGACACGATGCGTTGCCGGGGGGTGAGCGTCACATTACGGCTCGGGCAGACCGGTTCGCACCAGCCACACTCGGTGCAGCGGTCTACTTCGCTTGCCACGGCTGGGATGGCCTTGAGATCTTTGAGGTGCGCGTTCGGGTCGTCATTGATGAGCACACCCGGGTTGAGCAGGCCGGCCGGGTCGAACAATACCTTGATGCGCCGCATGACGTCATAGAGCTCGTCGCCGTATTGGCGTTGCACGTAGGGTGCCATGACGCGCCCGGTGCCGTGCTCGGCTTTGAGCGAACCACCCTCGCCGAGTACGAGGTCGACCAAGTCTTCGGTGAACCGGCTGAACCGTTCCAGCCCGGTCGGGCTGCCGAAATCGTCGGTGAGCATGAAGTGTACGTTGCCGTCTTTGGCATGACCGAAAATCATCGAATTCTCGTATTCGTACTTGGCAAATAGTCGCATGAGCTCCATGCAGGTGCGGGCGAGCGCCGGCACGGGGACCACGATGTCTTCGAGCAGGGCGCTCGTGCCCTGCGGCCGGGTGCCGCCCACGGCTGGGATGATCCCCTTGCGCAGGTACCACAGTTGGCCGCGAATGCCCGCATCGGTCGTGAAATCGGCCGGCAGGGTGAGATCCAGCATGTTGACGGTCTGCATGCCGGTCTCGAGCAGCTGCGCCAGTTTCTCGGACGACTCGGCGTGGTATTCCACGAGGAGGGCGGCATGCTCCTGAACAACGAGGTCGAGCACGATGGCCGGGGCACCGGGCATCTGCTGCCCCACAGTCAGCGATAACGCGTCCATCAGTTCCAGGGTGGCCGCGCCGGTCGCCACAAGGGCCGGCAGAGCGGCTGTGGCGGCCTCGAGCCCGGGAAACACGAGCAGCGCCGTCGTCACGTGCGGCAGTTTGGGCACGGTACGAAAAACCGTCTCGGCCACGAAGCCCAGCGTGCCCTCGCTGCCCACAATCAGGTGCGCGAGCATGTCCACCGGCCGGTCGAAGTCCAGAAGAGAGTTCACGCCATAACCCATGGTGTTCTTCATCGAGAACTGCTGCCGAATGGTGGCGACGGAGGCCGGATTGCTCCGGGTGCGCCGTGCCAGTTCGAGCAGGCCGTTATATAAAACCGGCTCCCGCTTGTGGAGCTGATCGTCGGCATCCGCTGCACCGGTGTCGACGACGGTGCCGCTAGGCAGCACCACGACGACCGATTCGAGGGTCTGGTAGGTGTTGTCGACGGTACCGCACGCCATTCCGGAGGAATTGTTGGCCACGACGCCGCCGATGGTTGCGGCGGACTCGCTCGCCGGGTCGGGCCCGAACTTGCGGCCGTACTTGGCCAGCCGGGTGTTCACGGCCCGCACGGTGGCGCCCGGCTGCACCCGCACCCGCAGACCCTCGTCGAGCACCTCGATGTTTTTGAAGTTGCGACGCACATCGACCAGGACCCCGTCGGTGATGGCCTGCCCGCTCAGGCTGGTGCCTCCCGACCGGAACGTGAGGTGCACACCCTGTGCGGCAGCAACGCGCAGGAGCGCGCCGACCTCCGCAGCGTCCGTGGCCACCACGACCGCCTGCGGGATCAGCAGGAAGTGCGAGGCATCGTGGGCATTGGCGTAGAGGTCGATGGCCCGGGTCTTCACCCGGGCCGGATCGGTCACGGCCGTGCGGAGGGCTCCGAACACGGGACTGCCGGTCTGGGCACTAACGGTTGTTGTACTCACAAGAACTCCTTTGTTCGTGAATTGCACGTGCACTCAGTCAATGGGGCGAGTCAGGCCGTAAAGGACAGCGCGGTGGGTACATCCGCCGCTGTCTCAGCCAGGGCTTCGAACTCGATCACGGCGTCGATCTCGGCGGCGGCCATGGAGATATTCGTGACCCGCTCGAGGATGACCTCGACGACCACGGGTACCCGGAACTCGGCCATCCATTCCCGAGCCTGGGCGAACGCTGCCTGCAGATCGTCGGCTTCGCGCACCCGGATGGCCTTGCAGCCGAGGCCCTCGGCCACCTTGACGTGGTCGACGCCGTACCCCTCGAGTTCGGGCGAGTTGATGTTCTCGAAGGCGAGCGACACCTGATAATCCATGTCGAACCGGCGCTGCGCCTGCCGGATCAGGCCGAGATAGGAGTTGTTCACGACGATATGGATGTACGGGATGTGGAATTGGGCGCCCACCGCCAGTTCTTCGATCATGAACTGAAAGTCGTAGTCGCCGCTGAGCCCGACGACCGTTTTCGTCGGATCGGCCACGGCTACGCCGAGGGCGGCGGGCAGCGTCCAGCCGAGGGGACCGGCCTGGCCGCAATTGATCCAGTGCCGCGGGTGGAACACGTTCAGAAACTGTGCCCCGGCAATCTGGGAGAGCCCGATCGTGGTCACATATCGGGTCTCGGTGCCGAATGCCCGATTCATCTCCTCATACACGCGCTGCGGCTTCATCGGTAGGTTGTCGAAGTGGGTCTTGCGCTGCATCGTGTTCTTGCGGTGCACGCAGCTCTCGACCCAGCTCTCCCAATCGGGCAATCCGCCTTCGGCCTGGTAGCGCCGTGCGAGTTCAACCAGACCGCGAAGGGCAGCCCCGGCATCGGAGACGATGCCGAAGTCGGGGGAGAAGATGCGCCCGATCTGGGTGGGTTCGATGTCGATATGAATGAACGTGCGACCCTTCGTGTACGTGTCGAGGCCTCCAGTGTGCCGGTTGGCCCAGCGGTTACCGATGCCGAGAACGAAATCCGATTCGAGCATGGTCGCATTGCCATAGCGGTGCGAGGTCATCAGTCCCACCATGCCGGCCGCGAGCCGGTGGTCGTCCGGAATGCTGCCCCAGCCCATCAGCGTGGGAATCACCGGAATATTCAATACCTCGGCGAGCTGCACCAACTCCCTTGAGGCATCCGCGTTGATCACGCCGCCACCGGCGATGATCACCGGGCGCTTGGCCTGCAGCAGCATCGCGAGTGCCTTCTTCAGCTGGGCAACCGATGCCGCGGGCCTGGCCACCGCCAGTGGCTCATAGGTGTCGATGTCGAACTCGATTTCCGTGAGCTGCACATCGATGGGCAAGTCGATCAGCACCGGGCCCGGGCGGCCGGAGCGCATCAGGTAGAACGCTTTCTGGAAGACGCCGGGAACCTGCCCGGCCTCGAGCACGGTGACGGCCATTTTGGTGACGGGGGCCGCAATAGAGGCGATGTCGACGCCTTGGAAGTCTTCCTTGTGCAGCTTGCTCACCGGCGCCTGGCCGGTGATGCAGAGGATGGCCGTGGAGTCGGCCCACGCGGAGTAGAGCCCGGTCATCATGTCGGTGCCGGCCGGTCCGGAGGTGCCGATACACACGCCGATGTTGCCGGCTTTGGTGCGGGTGAATCCCTCGGCCATGTGCGAAGCGCCCTCGACGTGACGGGCCAGGATGTGGTCGATGCCGCCATGGGCGCGCATAGCGGAGTAGAACGGGTTGATGGCGGCGCCCGGAACGCCGAAGGTTTGGGTAGCTCCCTCTTTCTCGAGGATGGCGACGGCAACGTCGACTGCACGCATTTTAGACATGTGGTTCTCCTTGGAGCTAAATAGTTGGTGGGTCGACGTGTGAGCGGCCGGACATCTGCTCGACCAGTAACAGCAGAGCCGAGTGATCGAGCGAACCGTGGCCTTCGGCGCGCAGGGCGCCCATCAGCTGGGCCACCACCGCACCCAGCGGAATGGCGACACCGGCGGCGCGGGCGGCGGCGGTGACGATGCCGAGGTCCTTGTGGTGCAGGTCGACCCGGAAACCCGGTTCGAAGCGGCGTTCCAGCATCGAGGCGGCCTTGCGGTCCAGGATGCGATTACCGGCCAATCCGCCGGCGAGAACCGTGACGGCGGCCTGGGTGTCAACCGAGTGGGCCTCCAGAAAAACGAGCGCCTCGGAGACGAGCTGGATGGTACCGGCGACGATGAGCTGGTTAGCGGCCTTGACCGTCTGGCCGGACCCGGCCGGACCGACGTGTACAACGGTGCTGCCCATCGAGTCGAGCACGCCGCGAACGGCCTCGACGTCGGCGGCATCCCCACCGACCATGATCGACAGGGTGCCCTCGATCGCCCCGGCCTCACCGCCGGAGACGGGGGCGTCGACGGCTTTGAGGCCGGCTTCCCGTGCGGCATTGGCGAGGCGAACGGTGACGTCGGGACGGATGGTGCTGGTGTCAATCCACGTGGCGTCGGCCGGGGTGTTGGCGAAGACGCCGTCCGGGCCGTCGACGACGTCTTCGACATCGGGCGAGTCGGGCAGCATCGTGATGACCACATCGGCTTCCCGCACGGCTTCGATGATGTTGGCCGCGCCGCGGCCGCCCGCGGCGACCAATTGATCGATCCGTGCCGGACTGCGGTTGAAGCCGATGACGTTATGGCCGGCCTTGACGAGATTGATCGCCATGGGAAGGCCCATGATTCCCAGGCCGATGACGGCAACATTGATCATTTTCGTTGTCCTTTTCTCACTGGTGGTGAATGCGCGTGGTCGGTTGGACAGCTTCGAGCCAGGCGAACGGATCTGCTGCGGCCGTCTTGTACTCAAGCCCGATGACGCCCTGGTAGCCGAGCTCCTGACTATGCGCGAGCCACTCCTGAATCGGCAACGTGCCCGTTCCTGGTTCGCCGCGGCCCGGTGCATCGGCAATCTGGATGTGGCCGAATTCGTGTGCGTGCTCGATGATCACGGCGTCGACGTCGTCGCCGTTGACGGCGAGGTGGTAAAAGTCGGCGAGCAATTTGATGTTCGTGTCGCCGGTCTCGGCGCGTACCCGGTCGATGACGGCCAGCACGTCGGCCGCCGTTCGCAGGGGATACCTCGGTGCACCGCTCACCGGCTCCAGCAGCACGGTGCCACCGATCGGGGCGACGGATCGCGCGGCGAGGGAGAGGTTTTCGACAGCGAGCTCGTCTTGTTCCTCGGCGGCGACGCCGTCGATGCGGTTTCCGTAGAGGGCATTGAAGGACGTGCAGCCGAGGCGCCCGCCGATACCGGCCGCGACCGCCAGGTTGTCGCGGAACTCGTGGGAACGGGCGGGCCAGGAGACCAGGCCCCGGTCTCCGGCCGGCATGTCCCCGGCCGCGAAATTCAAACCGGTCAGCCGAACATCGGCATCCGTGATCGCGTTCTCAAAGTCGGCAATGTCCGATTCGGTGGGAACCGCGGCGGCAAAGGGCCACCAGAACTCGACCGCGTCGAAGCCGGCGGCCTTGGCGGCGGCCGGGCGCTGGAGCAACGGCAGCTCGGTCAGCAGGATGGAGCAGTTTACGGTGTACGGCATGGGCGTCCTTGCTCGAGTCGACAAATCAGTGACTTCGTTCCAGATAATTTCGTATCGTGGAAGTTAGTTTCTGTTATACGAAAAGAATAGGGTCGGTGCGGCCCCGCGTCAACTGCTGTGTACTCTGAAGAACCCGGCGACGATTTTCGCAGTGCAGAAATCCGTTGTCACACACGGTCTGGAGGCTGGCAGATGGCGGAACGCGGCGCTGGTAGCGGTGTGCAGTCCGTAGAACGGGTTTTCGAGCTCCTGGAGCTGATCACGGCTGCCGGTGGAGAGGTGATGCTGAGTGAGCTCGCGGCCTCTACCGACCTGCCGCTGCCCACCATCCATCGACTGCTGCGCACGCTGATGGCCAAGGGGTACATCCGCCAGCTCGCCAATCGGCGGTACGTCCTGGGCCCCGGACTCATTCGCCTCGGAACGGCAGCAAGCCAGCAGCTTGGCGTTCTCGCCGGCCTGCAACTTCGGTCGCTGGTCGATCAGCTCGGGGAGACGGCGAACATGGCCGTTCTCGATGCCGACATGGCGCTGTACATCGCCCAGGCTCCGTCCAAACACTCCATGCGCATGTTCACGGAGGTCGGCCGACGCGCGCACACTCACGCCACCGGGGTCGGCAAGGCGATTCTGGCGCAGCTGGGCGATGACGCCGTGCGCGCCATTATGGCCAGGACAGGCATGCCGACGCCCACGACCATGAGCATCGGAACGGTGGATGATCTACTGGTGGACCTGGCTCAAATCCGGGAACGCGGGTACTCCATCGACGATGGCGAGCAGGAACTCGGTGTGCGCTGCTTCGCGATGGGGGTTCCGAATGCGCCGACGCCCACCGCCATCAGCGTGTCCGGGCCGGTGTCGCGGGTCGATGATGCGTTTGCGCAGCGTGCCATTCCCGCTCTGCGCGCCGCTGCGGACTCCATTTCTCTGGACCTGAACCCCGCAGCCTAAGTGGCATCGGGCGCGGGGCCGCACCGCACTTCCGCTCAAACGCACCCATTCCTGTCGCTCTAGCCGCCGAGCTCGAGGTCGATGCGGCTGAGGCGGGCGAGCGACGCCAGATAGGCGGCATCGGCGAAACCGACCAGTTGGCCGAGGACCGGCACGGCGATGCGGTCGTCGCTGCCCATCTCGGTTGCGCACCAGAGACGCAGCAGCTCGGCGTTTCCACTGGCGCGAACGGATGCCCCCACCGCGCTCGTGAGCTCGGCGCGCAGCGGTTCGATGGCCCGGCAGGTCGACCGGGCCAGTAGCGGGGCGGTGTACGCCGCGAGGGCAGCAGCCACCTGCCCGCCGCGCACCAGTCGTAACACCCGCGCCGAGTCAGACGAGCCGCGCAGACTGGGTGCGAGGCGATAGGGCGCAGATTCCAGCGCATCGCCGAGCACCCGGCGAATACGGTGCATCTCGATACGGATGGCCGCGGCGGAACCGGTCTCGCCATGAACGGCATAGGCGAGTTCGTCGGCGCTCCAGCCGCGCTCCCGCGACTCGAGCAGGGCCAGAATCTCCGCGCGGCGTAGCGACAACGGCATCCGACTGCCGTCGGCGCTGAGTACCGATGGGCTCTCACCGAGCAGCTCGAGCGAGAGGACAGATGAAACCACCAATGATCGCCCGGCAGCCACCGCCTCGGCCCTGCGCGCCGGTTCTCGTCGCGCCGCCCGCAACAACTCCTCGGCCAGCCGCACCCCGCACTTGATCATGCGCATGCTGTCGGCCGTGACCGTGTTGAGTGGCCCGGACACGTTCAAAACCCCGATCACCACGCCACTATCCGGGTCCCGAATGGGTGAGGCCGTACACGCCCACTCGTGGTGCGTGCGCACGAGGTGTTCGGCCGAAAACAACTGCGCGGCGCGCCCGCTCAGCACTACTTCGCTGATGGCGTTGGTGCCCACGCCGGCCTCGGACCAGTCGGCACCCTCCACGAATTCCAGCCCGTCGGCCTGCCGCATGGCCGAGCGACTGCCGACCCGCCACAGTACTTCGCCGCGAGCGTCAGTGAGCACGAGCAGGTGCTGCCCATCCGTGCTCTCATCGGCCAGAAGTTCGCGGAGCGCCGGCATCACGGTCTCCAGCGGATGCCCGCGGCGCAGCGCCACGACGTCGGCTACCTCGTGCAGATGCCGAGGCAGGTGCCGGTCGGGGTCGATGCCCGCGGCCAGGGAACGTTGCCAGGATTCCCACACGGCGGCGGTGATCGCGGGCGGTGGCGCACCGGCGTGAACGCGTTCGTGGGCCGCGCGAAGCATCCGTTCATATTCTTCGGGGCAGGAAAATCGCAGGCCAGCAGTGTGAACGGGGGTACTCGGCCGGTAGGGCATGCGCTGTCTCCTCCATTGGATCCGACGATGGCGCCGATCAGGAACACCGGGTGTAACGCCGGTGTAACCCCTGTGGCCGTGTACTTGAACATACAGGTCGCGTCCGACGAGGGGCTGACCTACCGCTGGCTCACAAAGGAGTGACATGCCCGATTCACCGACGACCGTGGTCGACAACTGGCTCGCCCGGTTCGACACGGCCCTGCAGAACCGAGATATCGACGGCGCCGTGGCGCTGTTCGCCGACGACTGCTACTGGCGCGATTTCGTGTCCTTCACCTGGAACCTGAAGACCCTCGAAGGCAAAGCCGATATCAAACGGATGCTCGCCGCCACCCTCGACGAGGTGCGCCCGCACAACTGGGCGCTCGCCGAACCCGCGACCGGGGATGCCGGTGCTGCCGAAGCGTGGGTGACCTTCGAAACCGGCCAGGCCCGCGGGTACGCCCACCTGCGCCTGCACGATGGCCGGTGCTACACACTGCTCACCACAATGCAGGAACTCAAGGGTTTCGAAGAAAAGAAGGGTCGTAACCGCGAGCAGGGCGTCTCCCACGAAATTGCGAAGGGCCGCACCTCGTGGCTCGAGGAGAAAACCGCCCAGGAGGCGCGGCTCGGCTACGAGGAACAGCCGTACTGCGTGATCGTGGGTGGCGGGCAGGGCGGCATCGGCCTGGCTGCCCGCATGCGCCGGCTCGGTGTTCCCACGATCGTGATCGAGAAGAACGCCAGGGCTGGGGATTCGTGGCGTAACCGGTACAAGTCGCTGCACCTGCATGACCCGGTGTGGTACGACCATCTGCCCTACCTGAAGTTTCCCGAGGACTGGCCGGTTTTCGCCTCGAAAGACAAGATCGGTGACTGGCTCGAGCATTACACGAGCATCATGGAACTCAACTACTGGTCGAGCACCGAATGCACGAAGGCAACCTTCGACGAGGATTCCCAGGAGTGGGTGGTTCAGGTCGTACGTGACGGCACGCCGGTCACGCTGCGCCCCAAGCAGCTGGTCTTCGCGCTCGGCGTCTCGGGGTATCCGAACACGCCGGTCTTTGCGGGTGCCCGGTCTTTCACAGGTGAACAACACCATTCCTCGAAGCACCCCGGCGGCGGCGACTACACCGGCAGGAAGGCCGTCGTGATCGGGTCGAACAACTCGGCCCACGATATCTGCGCCGACCTGTGGGAGCATGGCGCTGACGTCACCATGGTGCAGCGCTCGTCGACACACATCTCCCGCAGCGACTCGCTCATGGACCTCGCGCTCGGCGGACTCTACTCCGAGGAGGCGCTGGCCAACGGAGTGACCACCGAGAAGGCCGACCTGCTCTTTGCTTCGTTGCCGTACCGCATTCTGCCGTCCGCGCAGATCCCCGTCTTCGAGCAGATGGCACAGCGTGACGCTGACTTCTACTCGAAGCTCAGCGACGTTGGTTTCGATTTGGATTTTGGAACGGATGGCTCGGGCCTGTTCCTGAAATACCTGCGCCGCGGGTCGGGCTATTACATCGACGTGGGCGCATCGCAGCTGCTCATCGACGGCCGGGTCGCCGTGAAATCGGGTCAGCTCGATCACATCACGCCCACCTCCGTAGTGCTCGCCGACGGCACCGAGCTAGACGCGGACCTGATCGTGTATGCCACCGGGTACGGCTCCATGAACGAATGGCTGGCCGACCTGGTGTCACCGGAGGTCGCCGACCAGGTAGGCCGTTGCTGGGGCTACGGCTCCGACACCCCGAAGGATCCGGGGCCGTGGGAGGGGGAGCTCCGTAACATGTGGAAGCCCACGAACGTGCCGCAACTCTGGATTCACGGCGGCAACCTGCATCAGAGCCGGCACTACTCGAACTATCTCGCACTGCAGATCAAGGCACGCATGGAGGGGCTCGACACCCCGGTGTACGAGGTGCAGGAGTCGCACTACACCCGCTGAATCGCACGCGCCCGCTTGAGGACTGCTCGCGCGTCCGGTTTGCTGGCCCGGTGAGGCACGGACTGTGCACGTGAACGTGCACAGTCCGTGCCTCACCGGGAGAACCCGACCCGACTCGGGCCTGCCAGGCGACCGTCTCGGCACTGAAATAACTCACCCTGCGGCGGCACAGAGTGACAGATTCGACTTCCTCAGAAGACGTGGGCGCCGAAGACAGGCCACAGCGATAGCTCGAGAGATGGTGTCTACAAACGGATGGTGCTGCGCGCAAGCGTGCGCAGTGCGGCCGCTACCAGATGATCCTCGGTCACACCGCGCGCGGCCATGATTTCGGTGCCGCTGCCCGATTCGCCAAACTCATCGATGCCGACGACTTCACCCTCCAACCCGACCCAGCGCCACCAGCCATCGCTGCGTCCAGCCTCGACGGCCACCCGGGCATGCACCGTGGGCGGCAGCACCTCATCGCGATATACAGGATCGGCCTCGGCAAACCACTCCACGCACGGCATCGACACCACGCGCACCGCCAGGTCGTCGGTGCTGAGCCGCTTTGCCGCGGCAATGGCGAGGGAGACCTCGCTGCCCGTCGCAATCAACGCCAGGTCGCGCCCCGTTCCGCTCTGCCAGGCCACATAGCCTCCGGCAGCAACGCCCGCATCAAGCCCGCTGCGAAATCCCAGGACTGGCACGTCCTGACGCGAGAGCACGAGCGCCGCCGGCCCGTCGGGGCGGGCGACCAGGCGACGCCAAACGGCCACGGTTTCGGCGGCATCCGCTGGTCGAATAACGGCGAGCCGTGGCACCGTGCGCAGCGAGGCGATCTGCTCGATGGGCTGGTGGGTCGGACCGTCTTCGCCGACCGCGACCGAATCGTGGGTGAACACGTAGATGACCGGCAGGCGCATGAGTGCCGCGAGGCGCATCGCCGGGCGCAGGTAGTCGCTGAAGACGAGGTAGGTCGAGCCGAACGGACGCCACGGTCCGGCCAGGGCGATGCCACCCAGAATGGCGGCCATGGCGTGCTCGCGAATGCCGAAGTGCAGGAAATCCCCGCCGGGGTTGGTCGCCGAGACGGCCGTACCCGGCACGGTCACGTTGGTCGAGCCGCTCAGGTCGGCCGAACCGCCCCAGAGCGCCATCGCCGGCGCGAGCGCCTGGATGACCTGCCCGTTCGTTTTGCGGGTCGCCACCAAGGTGTCCTGTGCCGCGACTTCTACGGCATCGAGCGCGGCCGTGGCAGCCGTCTGGTCGGTGCCCGAGCGAAAAGCCAACCAGGTAGAGGCCGCGTCGGGGTTCTCACCGGCCCACTGGGCAAAATCTGTGGCCCAGCCGGCTTCGAAATCGAGCCCGCGCTGCATGGCCCGGCGGCAGAAAGTGAGCGCTTCGGGGGCGACGAGTTGCGCGAGGGTGGCATCCCCATCGAACCCGAGGGTGCGTTTGACGGCGGCGAGCTCGTCGGCGCCGAATCCGCCGGAGTGCGCGGCCGGCTGCCCGCCGAACTCCGCCGAGGGTGCGCCGATGGTAGTGGTCACGGCTACGAAGGTGGGGCGACCAGTGCGAGTGGCGGCGAGGCGCAATATTCGTTCGATCTCGTCGAGATCGGTTGCGTCGGCAATCTGCAGCACCCGCCAGCCGTAGGAGCGATAGCGGACGAGCACGTCTTCGTCGAAAGCATCCGTCGTCAGGCCGTCGATCGTCACGCCGTTGTCGTCCCAGATCACCACGAGATTGTCGAGACAGAGTGTGCCGGCGAGGCTGGAAGCCTCGGCCGAGACGCCCTCCTGCAGGCAGCCGTCGCCGGCGAGGGCCCAGACGGTGTGGTCGAGCAGGCCCGATGCGGGGGTGAACGTGGCAGCCTCTTTGCGCGCGGCGATCGCCATTCCTACAGCGGACGCCACACCCTGCCCGAGCGGGCCGGTGCTCATCTCCACCCCTACGGTGTGACCGTGCTCTGGATGCCCGGGGGTACGTGAACCCAGTTTGCGACTGGCCGCAATATCGTCGAGGGTGAGGCCGTAGCCGGTGAGAAACAACTGCACGTAGAGCAGCAGACTGGCGTGCCCGGCGCTGAGCACGAACCGATCGCGGGCCACCCTATGCGGGTTACTCGGGCTGTGGCGCATCACGCGGGAGAACAACACATGGGAGAGTGGGGCGAGAGCCATCGCGGTGCCCCCGTGTCCGTGTCCCTTCGACTGCACCACATGGGCGGGAATGGCGATGGCGGCGGCCACTGCCCGAGCTTCAGCGGCACGATCAACATCGACATCGGTGGTGACACGGCGAGGTTTCACAGGCATACTTCACACATTGGTATATAAATATACTTAAGTCAATCAAAGGAGTTCCTGGTGGCACACGCCATGTCGACCGGGTCGGGCGTTGTGCTCGACTTCATTCGCGCGGGCACGGCCACCACCCGGCCGGGACTGATCGCCGAGCTCGGCTGGTCACGCATCACGCTGGCTCGCCGGCTCGACGAACTGCTCGCGGCCGGCATCATCATCGTGGCCGGCCAGAGTGACTCGCGCGGCGGCCGACCGGCCGAAAGTTTCGCGATCAACAAAGACGCCGGCCTGCTCCTCAGCGTCGATATCGGCGGCTCGCACACCCGCGTTGCCGTCACCGATCTGGTTTCGACGATTCTCATTGAAGACGAAGCCGACATCGGTCTCTGGGAAGGCCCGGACACCGTTTTCACCTGGGCCAACCAGGTCTTCGACTATCTGCTGCGCCAGCTCGGCAAGACTCGCGCCGAGGTGCGGGGGATCGGCATTGGCGTACCCGGTCCAGTGGATGCCGCCACGGGCCGGCTCGCTGCCCCCCAGATCGACGAGCAGTGGAACGACGTTCTCGTGCAGAACTATTTTCCGGCCGACTTCACTGCAATTTTCGCCGTCGACCGTGACGTGAACATCATGGCGGTCGCGGAATCTCGGCTCGGCTGGCCCGAGCACCAGGACCTCACCGTGCTCAAGGTGGGGCTCGGAATCGGCTGCGCCTTCGTGCTCGACGGCCGGGTTTACCGCGGTGCCCGCGGCGGTGCCGGCGACTTCTCACACAGCTATCGCTTTGGCGCCGAGCTGTGCAGTTGCGGGCAGAACGGCTGCCTCGAGGCGGTCGCGAGCGGCTATGCCATTCGCCGCGAGCTCAATGCCCTCGGGTATCGCATTCGCACCACCGGCGACATCGTGGCGTTGTCGCGTATGGGTTCACCCGACGCTGTACGGCTGCTCGCGGCGGCTGGCGCCGAGATTGGGCAGGCCCTCGTCGACGTCGCTGGGTTACTGAACCCCGCCATGATCGTCCTCGGTGGCCAGCTGGCCGAGGCCGGTGACCCCTACCTGTCGTCGCTGCGCGAGGCGCTATTGGCGCAGGCGCGAGCGTTTTCCGGCTCCGGCCTCACTGTGGAGCCGAGTCGCCTCGGGAACAAGGCGGGTGTGCTGGGCGCCTCGCTCATTGCCCAGGATGCTCTTTTCGACGCCGACCGCATCAGCCGTCTCACCCGTTAGAGTCTGTCGCCCCGACTTCGGATCACTTGTAGACAAAAGTTTCGAATTCGCATTAGGCTCTGGGCACGGCACTAATTATTTTGGCGCAGACGATGTGGTCTTGCAGTGTGAAGGCCGGAATCAGGAGTCACCGCATGGCAGTCAATCTCGTTTCCGACCTCGACCAAGCGTCCGTTCGCACGCACGTCGCCGCTGCTGATTGGCAGGCTGCGATCACCCTGGCCGGCGATGCGCTCGTGGCTGGCGGCGTCACTACCGACAAGTACACGGCAGAAATGATCGCCGCCGTCGACAAGCTCGGCCCGTACATCGTCATCGCGCCCGGCCTGGCCATCGCCCACTCGCGGCCATCGCCCTCCGTGCTGCGCGCCGGACTCAGCTGGGTCACCCTCAAGGAACCGGTGAGCTTCGGTCACAACAAGAACGACCCGGTGTCGCTCATCATCGGGCTGGCCGCCCCAGACCATGAAGGCCACCTCGAGATGATGCAGGCCCTCGCCGGGGTACTCATGAACTCCGACCTGCTCGCCGCGCTCAAAGCTGCAGGCTCGCCCGCCGAGGTGCTCGCTCTCCTGTCCAACCCCGAACTGCTCACAGAAAAGGCACACTCATGAAGATCATCGCGGTCTGCGGAATGGGGATCGGCACATCCGTTCTCCTGAAAATGAACACCGAAAAGGTACTGCGCACGCTCGGCATCGACGCCGACGTTGAGGCCGCTGATATCGGCGTGGCCCGCGGCATGGCCCGCGACGCAGAGATCGTGCTCACGAGCGAAGAGCTCGCCGAGGAAATCGGCGACGTCGAGGCCCAGGTCATCGTCATCGACAACTTCTTCGACCTCGACGAGATCACCGAAAAGCTCACCAGCGCACTCGAATAATCCGTTCTTCAACCGCACGACTGAGTAAGAGAGGGAGCGCCCCGACATGGAGTGGTTCTTAGTCATTCTGGATTTCATCGGCCAGCAGATTTTGAATGTGCCGGCCTATCTCGTGGGCATCATCACCGCCGTCGGGCTCATCGCCCTGCGCCGGCCGGCGGGCGCCATCATTGGCGGCAGCCTCAAGGCAGCCCTCGGCTTTCTCATTCTCGGCGCCGGTGCCGGCGTGGTTGTTGCCTCGCTGACCCCCCTCGGGGACCTTATTCTGAAGGTCACCGGCGCGCAGGGCGTGATCCCCACCAACGAGGTCATCACCGCTCTAGCGGCCGAAGAATTCGGAGCGACGAGCGCCTACGTGCTCGTGGTGGGATTCATCGTGATGCTTCTGCTTGCCCGGTTCACACCGCTCAAGTACGTGTTCCTCACCGGACACCACATGGTCTTCATGGCCATGATGCTCGCGGTCGTGCTCTCGGTTGGCTTCGGTTCCGAGCTCAGCTGGCTCGTCGTCGTCATCGGCGGTGGCCTGCTCGGCGTGATCATGGTCGTCATGCCGGCCTTCGCCCAGCCGTGGACCAAGCGCATCACCGGCGACGACACCATCGCCATTGGCCACTTCGGCACCCTCGGCTACATCGCCGCCGGCGCCGTCGGCCAGGCTGTCGGCAAGCGCAGCAAAAGCACCGAGCACATCAACTTTCCGCAGAACCTGCGGTTCCTGCGTGACTCCATGGTGGCTACCTCGGTCTCGATGGTTGCCATCTACATGGTCTTCGCCATCTGGGGTCTCATCGCGCTTCCCCGAGCGGATGCCCTCGGCATCTTCGGTTCCATCGATGCCGGCGCGTTCATCATGGCTGCCTTCGCCCAGGCACTGCAGTTCGGTGTGGGTGTGGCCATCATTCTCTATGGTGTGCGTACCATTCTCGGCGAGCTCGTGCCCGCCTTCCAAGGTATCGCCGAAAAGGTTGTTCCCGGCGCGCGCCCGGCGCTCGACATTCCGATCGTCTTCCCCTTTGCGGCAAACGCCGTGCTCATCGGGTTCCTCGCGTCTTTCGCCGGCGGCCTGCTCAGCCTCGGTGTGCTGGCCATTTGGCTTGGCCCGGTGTTCGGTCTCGCGCTGATTCTGCCCGGCATGGTGCCCCACTTCTTCACGGGTGGTGGAGCCGGTGTCTACGGCAACGCCACCGGTGGTCGCGTCGGTGCCATGGTCGGTGGTTTCGTCAATGGAATTCTCATCACCATCCTGCCCGCCATCCTGCTGCTGGTACTGGGTAGCTTCGGCTTCGCCAACAGCACCTTCGGCGACACCGACTTCGGCTGGTTCGGTGCGCTCATCGGTGTGAGCCTGTCTGGTGGCAACACCGCCATCGGTGTAATTCTCACCGTGCTGATCGGTGTGGTGCTGGTGCTCACAGCTTGCCTGTTCCAGGTGAAGGTCGTCAACAAGGGTTGGCTGCCCGGTGGGAGGCACACTGCGTTCGTCGACGCGATCGACGCCGACCTCAAGGCAACCGCGGCCGTTGCCAAGGCCGAGGCTAAAGCTGCACGTGCGGCCGCGGCGGCCGAGCTGGCCGACAAGCCGGCGTAGTCGTCGAGGCTGGCCAGAGAGGGGTTGCGCCGAGCGGCGCGGCCCCTCTTCGGGCACTGCCCCGTCGCGGTCAGGGCACCAGCACGATCTTGCCCACGTGAGCGGATGCTTCCAGCCGGCGGTGCGCATCCGCTGCATTCGCGAATGAGAATCGATCGTCGATCACCGGTCGAAACTCGCCCGAGGCGATCCACGGCCAGACCGCCGACTCGAGCGAACGCATGATGGCGACCTTTTCGGCGTGCGACCGCGCGCGCAGGGTGGTGCCCCAGTAGCGGGCGCGCTTTTGCATGAGGCGAAACGGGTCGAACGTGGCCGGTTCACCACTCTGGTTGGCGATCACCATGATGCGCCCGTTCACCGCGACCGCCTCGATGTTGCGTGCCGCGTAGGAGCCGCCCATGATGTCGAGGATCACGTCGGCGCCCCGCCCGTCGGTCGCGGCGGTGATCTCGGCGACGAAGTCCTGCTCCCGATAATTGATCAGGACTTCTGCCCCGAGGCTCTCACACACGGCGAGTTTCTCGGCTGACCCGGCCGTCACGGCCACGCGCGCATCGAGCAGCCGGGCGAGCTGAATGGTGGTCGTGCCGATTCCGCTTCCGCCGCCGTGCACGAGCAACGTTTCCCCGGGCTGGAGCTCAGCGGCCATGAATACGTTCGACCACACGGTGGCCAGGGCTTCCGGCAGGGCTGCGGCGTCGATGAGGTCCATCGACAGTGGCACCAGCAACGCCAGGTCTTCGTGCACCACGGCTTCGGTGGCGTAGCCGCCGCCAGAGAGCAGCGCGCAGACGCGATCGCCGATGCCGAACCGAGTCACGTCGTCGCCCACCTCGATCACCACGCCAGACACCTCCAACCCCGGCCACTGGGGCGCGCCGGCGGGCGAGGGGTAGTGGCCCTGCCGTTGCATGATATCCGCTCGGTTCACGCCCGCCGCAGCGACCTCCACTCGAATGTCGTGGGCCCCGAGTTCCAGGTCGGGCAGGGTCGAGAGGGTGAGGGCATCCGGCCCGCCGGAGGAGCTTACGATGATTGCGCGCATATGCGCAGCCTACGCGCGAGCAACTCAGGACCTGGGCATGCCGCCCGCCGAGTACCCCGCTGCGCTCGTGCACACCCCGTAATCGTCAACGTTGGTTCCCCGCCCAGCCCCTACCGAGGCGCCATAGAACTGAAGCGTACCGGCCTGCGCCTCGGCCGCCCGCTCCCGGGTGGCCTCGTACGGCAGCGTGCGATCCACGAAGTTGCCGGCGTCGCTCATCCGTTTATTCTGCCCTGCGCAGCGTGCCAGGGCTGCGCATGGATTATTCATCGGATGCCCCGACCTCGCCGGTCGTGTGGCCCGGACGATGCTGTCCTCCGGCCTACGATGGAAGAATGTGGCTAGATGTGGTGCCCGCCGACGCGGTCGATTCAGCGAATGGCACCCCGCTGCACAGTCAGGTGGGGGCGAGCATCCGTTCTGGCAGCGCCGACACGCGAGCGCTCGTGCGCAAGTGATGTTCCGGCGCCAGTCGGGCACTCGCGCAGTGGTTCTCGCAATGGGCGCCACCATCACGGGCGGGCTTCCGGTGTTTTTGCTCGGCGCCCTGTTCGTGCGGATCCAGCTCGATATTCCGGCGCCGCAGTGGGTGCTGGGCGCGGCCGTGGCCAGTTATTGGGCCGCCGCCGCGATGATGTCAGTGCTCGCCGGGCGCGTAGTGTCCTGGTTGGGAATTCGTTCCACAACGTTGTTCGGGGTAGCGGTCGGCGCGCTGAGCCTGATTGGATCGGCTTTTCTGGTGCCGTCCTGGGCCTGGCTGCTGGTGTGGGCCGCGGTTGGTGGTGTGTGCAACGGCATCAGCCATCCTGCCGCGAATCAGCTGATCAACCTGCGGGTGCGGCGCGGAATGCTCGCGACCGCGTTCGGCATCAAGCAGTCGGCGATTCCGTTTGCCGCGTTCCTGGCCGGGCTGGCGGTGCCGGCGCTCGCGCTCACCTTGGGCTGGCACTGGGGGTTCGGCCTCGCCGGCCTGTTCGCGCTCGCCGTAGGAGGCCTGTTCTGGTGGTCTGTGCCGCGGGGGGAGCTCGCGCGTCCCCGGCTCGGCGGTTCGCACGTGCCGCTGACCCCGCCGCTGATGAAATACCTGCTGCTGATGGCCAGCGTCACCACGCTCTCGGCGGCTGCCACCGGTGCCGTGACTGCGTATGCGGTGATCACAGGCATCGAGCGCGGGCTGCCGTTGGCCGGGGCCGGCATTCTGTTGAGCGTCGCCGGGCTGCTCAGCGTCGTCGTGCGCGTTATCGTCGGCCGAATCGCCGACCGGGCCAACAGCACGTTCGCGCTCGCCACCGTGGCCGCCATGATGTTCATCGGCGGTGCCGGAGTATTGCTCATGGCGGTGGACACCCAGTGGACGTTCGTGGCGGGCATGCTGCTGGCCCTCGGTATCGGCTGGGGCTGGCCGGGGCTCACGCACTTCGTGGTGTCCCGGGTGGCGGGTCCGGCCACCCCGAGCGCGACCGGCGTCGTGCAGATCGGTACCTATGTCGGCAGCGGCGCCGGCCCGCTCGCCTTCGGACTGCTCTACGCGGCTCTACCGCAGACGACGTTGTGGATCATCGTCGGCGCGGTGCAGATCGTAGCCGGGTACATCGCGTTCGTGCTCGCCCGAAAGACGCCGCCCGCTGTGCCCGTCAGCTAGGGACGATTCGCAGCCTCAGTAAAACCCCTCCAAGCCCTGCTGTTCCGGGGCTTTCTCGCGGATCTCGGCGCACCTCAACCCCGATGAGGAGTTCCCCGTGATATCGGTAGTCACACCCGAGCGATTTTCGTGTCGACGCCGTGGGCCGCGCGGCGCAGCCACGGGTCACCATCGCTGGCCCACCGCGCCAGGGAGGCATTTGCTCGGGCACGATTCGCGCCGGTCAGCGCCTGCACCAGGGGCAGCACCACGGTGAAGGTGAGCGGATCCGCGAGTTCTGGCAGCCTCGCTCCGCGCAGAAACCCCTCAATGCGGGTGAGGTCGGTGTTGTCGAGCCGGGTCACGTTCGATTGCAGCAGCACGATCGCGGCGAGGCGGCGCTCGAACACCGGCACGTTCCAGAGCTCGGAACTGAGTGCGGTCACCTCGTCGTGGCTCATGTTCTTATGCCGGCGGGCCAGGTCGCGGATGGTTCCCCGCACGGCGCCCACCGAGGCGCCGTAGAACTCGAGCTTGTTCCCGTACCGGGCCTCTGCCTCAGCCGCCCGCTCCCAGGTTGCTTCGTACTGCAGCGTGCGGTCCACGAAGTCGCCGGCATCGCTCATCCATCTATTCTGCCTCGGTTGGTGTCTCGGGCGGCAGCCGCGCGCGCGGCGCCAATGATCAACACGATCAAGGCGAGCAGGGCGGCGGCACTGACCAGGTACAGCACGACACCCCACGGGGCGTGATCCCCGCCCGAAATCATGAACGTGTCGGCGATCGACATGCCGGGCCCGAAAGCCACAAAGAAATGCCCGGGAGCCGCGAACACGAGCAGAACGAGATAGGCCGCCACAACCGGCCCGCTCGCACCTATGTGTCGCACGATCGTCACCACGAGAACCACGGCGGCGAGCACCACCCCAATCGCCGCCCAGATGACGACGCCGTTCGCGACAAGCGGTTCATTCGCGAGGGTCATATTCGCCCGAATTTGCGCGAGCGTCGCGCCCGGTACGGCCGCCAACGGATTCCACACCAGTATTTGTAGAACCCCGACGAGCGCGTACAGCGCAACGGCCCCGAAGCCCACGGCTGCCGCCCTGATGGCGCGGCGCGGTTGTCGTGTGTCGGTGTTCGTCATCTTGCCAGCGTACCGACCGGCCGCGCCTACTCCGAAGCGGATCCCGCCCAGCGGCTCGACGCCGCGACCGTATTGCTTTCTCATCGAGGACAGGCCTGGCCGACGCTGAAGACGTCATCAACAGAAATGCGCGATAAGGCCAGGCGCAACCATTTCACGGTGCACGCTCGCCAGCCCGGCCGGTCAGACGATCTGTTCGCCGCGCGTAAAGCGGCAAGTATGGCCGCGATTCCTGAAACCGAATGGTGCGGCCGATGGGCGCTCAGTGCACCAGTGCCAGCAGCAGGGCGACGGTCACGAACAGCACGCCGAAGGTGCGGTTGAGAATGAGCTGCCCGCGGGCGGTGTTGGTGAAGCGCTGGAACGATTTGGCCGCCACCGCGAAGAAGAACCACATCACGACGACGTCGATCAGTACGACGGTGACGGTGAGCACCAGGTATTGGGGGAGCAGCGGCTGCTCCGGCCGAATGAATTGCGGCATGAACGCGAGAAAGAAGACGAGTGCCTTGGGGTTGAGCAGGTTCACCCAGAAGCCGCGGCGAAACATCGACCTGGCTGGCTCCCGGGTCACCGGCATGGTCGGGTCCCGTTGGGAGCCGGGCTTCTGCAGAATCAAGCGGATGCCCAGATACACCAGGTAGGCGGCACCGGCATAGCGAATGACGTTGAACAGCACGGGGGAACCGGCCACGAGTACCCCCACGCCGAGCGCGACCACGATGATGTGCACGATGAGCGCAGCCTGCTGCCCGAGGATTCCCCAGATCGAGCGCCGAAATCCGCTGGTCAACGAGTTGTTCATAGTGTTGATCGCGCCGGCGCCCGGGGTGAAGCTGATCAGTACGCCGGCACCCGCAAGGGCCAGCCAGAGGGAAAGTTGCACACGCCAGCGTATCGCGGGTGCCAACGTTCCGATGGCCCGACGAACGTAGGCCTACGCCCTCGCACGTCGCCCGGCGAGGACGCTACCTTCGGTGATACTGCTTATTCGCGGTTAAAAAAGCTGCCGAGTGCCGAGAGACCGGGGATCTCAAAGTTCGACCCCAGGTCGGACACCTGCTCGCCGAGGCCGGTCGCGTACTCGCCCGCCCCGTCGGCGGCGCCCTGGGTGACTCCCTCGAGACCACCGGTGACGCCCTCGAGTCCGCCGGCGAGGCCCTCGAAATCGACGCCCAGTCCGGCCGCTTGTTCTAAAAGGGGGCCAGCCACATTGCTGAGCACCGCGCCACCGGCGACGGCTGCAAGTAACCCGCCAGCACCGAGTCCAAGGGCGGCGACACCCGCTCCGGCAAGGGCGCCGCCGGTGCCTCGGCCGGACGGTCGGGCAAACAGTTTCTTCAGCAGGCCGGGCTTCTGAGCTTCGCCGCGGGTGGCCGACCGGGCCAGGTCTTCGGGGCTGGTCGATGCCGGGTATTCGTTGGCGGGCAGCTCGGTGCGCAGCTGGGCGTCGACCTCGTCTCGTTGCGCCGGCGTGAGCCGCGCGAACGCATCGCGGTGCACCTGTTCAAGCTGCTGGGGCTCTGCGGTCTGCAGCAGGTAATCGTAGCGGGCGATGGCCGCGCGGTCGTCTGCGCTCAACGCCGACGACGTGTTCGACCCAGAACGGGGAGCGGCACTCCGCTGCACGTTGCTCGCTGGGGGCCGACTGTCTCCGGTGACCTTGTCGGCTGTGGTGCGCACCATATCGCGCCAATCTGTCTTGCCCGACCCGCCGGAAGACGGCTGCCCCTTCTGCTCGAGGGCCTTCGATGCCATGCGCAGAATGCGTTGGAGGTTGCTCATTGGGGGCCTTTCTGTTTGATTGGGTCCTCAAGTGTGCCTAGCGCGCCTGAGTAAAGCCTCCCAGCCGCCCCGCCATCCGGTACTGAGCGTCGCCGTGTACAGCGGGCAGCCAGAGTGACACGTGCACACGGCAGCGCATTGCAGGTGCGCGTCGATGCAGTGCTGCAGCGGATGCATCGGTTGCGGCAGCAGAACTGGCCGTGGCGTCGCGCCTACGGCAACAACAAAACCTCCGTCGCTAACCAAGGTCATCGACGCAGCTGAGACGCGAGTGCGCTTGCTCTTACCCACGCCTGCACGACAGACCGTAGCCATATCGACTTACGTGTCATAAACTGTAAGACATGAAGACCGTCGTAACGTTGAGCAGCAAGGGGCAGCTAACGCTTCCCGCGGCCGTGCGTAAGGCCCTGCGACTCGAACAGGGTGATCGATTTGAAATCTCGATCGACGAAAAGACCGGCACGATGAATATTGCGCCGGTTGCAGGCATCGAAGCGCTCAGCGCGCTAATTTCTAGCTACGCGACCATCATCGAGCCCGTGACAGACGTCGACGCCTATTACCAGGAACATCGGAACGGCGAGCGCGCAAATTGAGCGCATCCTTGGATGCAAATGTCGTTCTCCGATTGCTACTCAACGATGTGCCCGAGCAACATGACGCCGCTGTGGTCCTGCTTCAGACGGGCGGCATGTTTTTCGTATCGGACATCGCACTCGTCGAGACAGTCTTCGTGTTGGGCCGCGCCTACGGACTGAATCGAGAGCAGCAGCAAGAAGCTATTCATGGCCTCGTGAATCTCCCCCAGATCGTCGCCAACGCGTCACTGTTTGATCGCGCGCTGACCCTGTATGTCGGGCATCCCAAATTGTCCTTCGAAGACTGCTATCTCGTAACGGCGGCAGACGTGACGTCGAACCAGCCGCTCTACACATTTGACCGCAAGCTGGCCAGCCAAACGGATGCTCGCCTGCTGCCGACGGGTTAAAATGTCCGAAACAGGCTGGCTCAGGACGGCCCCTACCCATCCGAACCGCCCGTTTCCCGCGTCGACGCCGCGGCTGGTCGCCGACAGGCCTACGCGCCCCACCAATCCCCGTCATCATCCCGCTCCTGACCAACCGCTGCAGCCGTGACCGCCGCTTTCAGAACATCCCAGGCGGTCGCGCCGCCGGACAATGATTTCACGCGCGCGATTCCGAGGCTGTTCTGATTGGTCAAGGCCAAATCGCTGCGTGGCACCACGTAGAAATCCCATTGGGCCACATTCAGCTGGTCGTAGACATCGTGCGAGGTCGCGGTTTGCACGCAGAACACGTAGACCATGGCGTTCAGCCGCCGGCCGAGAATCACCCAGGCCTGCAAGCGCTCTGGCACAAAGAGCCCGCCGAGCGCATCCGCCGTACCGACCACCAAGCGGATGCATACTAGCAAGTCGCCGCGGTACTCGCGTGAGCGGTTCTGCCGGGCTAAAGTCCTTGAGTGCACCAGCGCTAGCAGTAGGGCGACGGTCACGAAGAGCGCGCCGAAACCCGCTCTTCAGCGAATTGTTCATGGTGCTGATCGCGCCGGCGCGCGGGGCGATGCTGATCAGCACACCGGCCCCTGCAAGGGCCAGCCAGAGGGAAAAGTGCGGGCGGTAGCGTAGCGCGGGCACAGTCGTGTCCATGGCGACATAAACTCCGGCATAATCAGGATCACTGCAGAGCTCGACACCGCACGGCGATCGTTCTTGTCTGCAGTCGTATTGGGGGCACCGTGTCATTCGTATCGTCGAGCTCAAATCGTCACCGTTGGTTGTCTGCCAAGGCCTCAGCCGCCGCAACCGTGTTGATGGTAATCGCTGGAATCACGTTCACTGCTGCGCCGGCTAACGCCGCCAAAGACGATCGCGCAGTCGTGGTTCGTGTGATCGATGGCGACACCGTGGTGCTAAAAATAGATTCGAAAGAGACGCGGGTGCGCCTGCTCAACATCGACACCCCCGAAACAAAAGACCCGACCGAGCCCGTGGAATGCGGAGGCCCAGTAGCCTCGGCTTACCTCACTGCATTACTCCCTGTCGGGGCCAAGGTCACCCTGAAATACGACCGGGAGCGACTCGATCGCTACGGGCGCACGCTGGCCGCTGTCTACACTGCCGACGACAAGTTCATCAGTGAGGAAATCGCTCGACAAGGCTATGGAATGGCGGTCACCTTCGGTGCCAATGACAAGAATTTCAAAACCGTGCAGGCCGCCCAGAAAATAGCTCAGACGAAGTTCCGGGGCCTCTATTCAAAGACAACGGACTGCACCATTCGCACCCAGGTCAAGGCCTTGAAAGCCGAGACGCAGCAACTCGCGGCGGTCGACAGCGCGACCGCTCCATCCGGCGAGGTGACAGCGCTGGTCGCGCGGGCCGCTGCACTCATGGCCGGCATCGCGGCACTGCAACGCCTTGCCGATTTGGATCAGCCGTCTATCGCCATGTCCATCCTGCTGGCCACGCCCAAGATCGGCTACGGCAAGGGCTTGAGAAACATGGACACCAAGGCGAGTTCGATACACAAGAAGCTCGTAACGGCTGAGACCGGCGCAGTGGCGCGCGAGGCGGCGGCCGCGGCACAGGCAGCCGCAGACGCCGCAGCCGCAGCGAAAGCCGCTGCCGATGCACGGGCCGCTGCCGACGCACAAGCTGTCGCTGACGCACGGGCCGCTGCCGACGCGAGAGCTCTTGCCGCCCAGCGGGCTGCCGAGCAACCGTATGTCGCTCCTTACGTTGAACCGTACGTTGCGCCCGCGGTTCCCAGCGTCGACACGTACACCGGATGCCGCGCCTACGGCAACAACGGAACCTCCGTCGACGACAAAGGTCGCCGGTACACCAAGATCCCCTGCCCGTAGGGTTAGGCGGCGGCCGACTCCACTCTTGGTAGCGACGCCATGCCCGCTAGATAGGCACTCAACCATCGAGGGATACATGACAACACAGGCACCGGGTATGCGCGATCAGATCGCTGGCCAATCGGTCATCGAAGAGTTGCTCCGCCAGCAACAAGCTGTGCCGCCACGCTCGCGTTTCGCTCGGTTCTGGGGATACTCCCCGCTGGCCGCCGAAAGCGTCGCCTGGTACCTCGGCGCTCAGGGTGAGATCGAGGTCGGCAAGATTCTCGGCCGCCTCCCNCTTCCGATCGGCAAAGCCGGCGCCGATATTGACCATCTCGTGCTCGGCCCGGGCGGAATCTTCACGATCAACACCAAACACCATCGTGGCAAGAAGATCTGGATCGCCGAACGGTCGATAATGGTCAATGGCCAGAAGCAGTCCTACCTCCGCAACTCGAAATTCGAGGCCGCTCGCGTCACGAAAATGCTTCGAAAGCGGATGCCGCAGCTCCCGGCAGCGCAGGCCGTGATCGCGCTGGTCAGCCCCGGGGCAGATCACGATCAAGAAGAAGCCTGATCGCGTTGATGTTCTGGATGCGGTCAATTTGCGATGTTGGCTTTTGAAACGGCCGTGCCTTTTGCCGAATCCGAGCTGGTGGAGCTCGTTGCTCTAGTCAATGCCCCGGCGACTTGGTCTGCGCCCAAGTGACCACCGAGTCCGAATCTGCTGACACAATTCGCTGTGATCGACGGCGAAGCGAGAACTGCGCGAGTGCGGCGCGTGACACGGACCCTGATCAGCTTTGCGACAGCGGCCACCCTCGCCGTCTTCGTCGGCTTGCCCCTACAACAAGTTGTTCCTCTGACTTATTGGCGCACCGTAACGCCTCACCCTCAACGCCGAATGTCGAAGTCAACCCGTTGCGTTCGGCGCACGCAGGCCAGCGCAACAAGCTGTGCGCCTCGTATGTCGGTCGCCCGCTCGCTAGGACGGGTCCGGCGAGCGCCGACAACGAGAAGATCGAGTCTGCCCGGCACGTCATCGTGGAAGACCTACCCGTGAAGCTCGACTGCCTGC
Source organism: Cryobacterium sp. M15 (assembly GCF_002929675.1). NCBI lineage: Bacteria > Bacillati > Actinomycetota > Actinomycetes > Micrococcales > Microbacteriaceae > Cryobacterium > Cryobacterium sp. M15. The sequence goes on along the minus strand of NZ_PJJW01000041.1, from coordinate 97,083 downwards.
ACCTTTGGTTTTAGCAAGAATTCATCAGGGGGGTGGATGCCATCACCAAACGCACAGGTGGGCACCGCTCGCCGAGCCGATAGCGCGGGTTGAGACCGACGCGCTCGCTCTTGCAACAAACAAGTTATTCGGAGCAATACAAAGTTCTACACAGAGCATTGGCAGTGAGGACTCTTCGAAGCCCACCTTCGAAAGCGTTTTCGTGATGACCTACGAGACACGTCCAGGCTGGACGCCATTTCAGGCCCCATGCCTGTAGAAACCCGACGAAGCATCCAGAACGATTTCCTCTTGGCAATGGCGCCGTTGCGCGCCGAACCAGAGTCGGTGGTAATCCGTTGGATGGTGCGCAAGCGTCAAGGAGAACCTCTAGCATGCGTGCGGAATCTACAATCATGTCTGCGCCGCTGCCCGCATCGAGTGGGCGCTCACAGTCGGTTTAGAAAAAATTGTGTCAAAAATAGGACAGACTGTCCCTATGCGCTCCCAAAAACTGCCTGCTTCGCTCCCGGCGGCCAACCTGCTTTCGAATCTCAGACATCTATATTCACAGCGTGAGCTGGCAGACAAGCTGAGCGTGAGTAACAAGACTGTCGGTCGGTGGGAACGGGGCGAGACAACATTTCCCGCCTACCTTGAGCATGCCCTGCGAGCCATCTCCCATCCCGTTCAGGCGCAAACCGAGGTGCAAGACTTTGATACAGCCGATCTCTTTGCAGGAATCGGTGGCATTCGAACTGGCTTCGCCATGCACGGAGGAAACTGTGTTTTCACCAGCGAATGGAATGACTTCTCTAAAAAGACATATTTGGAGAACTATCCGGACACGCATGAATTTGTTGGCAATATCGTCCCCTACGACGCCGCCAAAGTGCCAAACCACGACGTGCTCCTTGCAGGTTTCCCATGCCAACCATTCTCCATTGCGGGCGTCAGTAAGAAGAATTCCTTGGGTCGTGCCCACGGCTTTGGAGATTTGACGCAAGGTACTCTATTCTTCGATGTTGCCCGGATCATTGCTGAGAAACGTCCGGCTGCGTTCTTGCTTGAGAACGTCAAGAACTTGCTCAGTCACGACAAAGGAAACACCTTCCGCGTGATTCTGGCCACATTGCGAGACGAACTTAACTATGAAGTTCACTACAAAATCATCGACGGCGGACACTTTACGCCTCAGCACCGAGAACGGATAATTATTGTTGGTTTTGCGTCGCCGACAAAATTTTCTTGGACAGATCTGGATTTGCCGGTCGACCGCCCGGTCCTGTCATCCATTCTTCATAAGACGGACGGAACCGAGGCTCTAATCGAGAGTGATGGGAATCGCTTTTTCGACCACGCATCGTCGTCCGTTCTCGAAAAATACACTCTCACACCGAAACTTTGGGAATATCTTCAGTCTTACGCGCGCAAACACAAAGCTGCTGGAAATGGATTTGGGTTCGGACTCGTTACCGGAGAGAGCGTGACTCGCACACTCTCAGCACGATATTACAAAGATGGTTCCGAGATTTTGCTGAGCCAAGGCGCAGACAATCGGCCGAGACGTCTGACCCCCCGAGAGTGCGCCCGCCTCATGGGCTACCCGGATAGCTTCAGAATCCCCGTGAGCGACACGCAGGCGTACCGTCAATTTGGCAACAGCGTCGTAGTGCCAGTTATGGCAGAGATCGCCCGAATAATGAAGCCTCATATTATTGCCGTGAAGGAGCATCGAGCACTCGTTGGTCAACAGCAGGAATAAATAGATGTTCGTTTCTCCTTCCCGCAGAAAAAATATGGCGGCTATCCGATCGAAGAACACGGCCCCTGAAATGACTGTGCGAAGTGCGTTACATCACGATGGATTTCGATTTCGAATTCACGTGCAACAGCTGTGCGGTGTGCCCGATATTGTGCTCCCTAAATACAAGGCGGCGATTTTTGTCAACGGTTGTTTTTGGCACTGCCATCAGTGCTCGACCTTTCGGTGGCCTAAGACGCGCCCTGACTTCTGGCGACAAAAGCTAGAGGCTAATCGTTTACGGGACTCGTTCGTAAGGGCCGAGCTCCTCGCTAGTGGGTGGCGTGTGGCAACTGTGTGGGAATGCGGATTGCAGAGAAAGGACAGCACAGCGACTTGTCTTAAGCTGCTCGAAGGATGGCTCCGAGGTGACGATACCGAATTCGATATGCCGATTATCCCGGCACCCTGGCCCGCAATGCTTGCCATCGACGGTTGAAAAGTCAAGCCAGCATCGGCGGTGAAAATTGAGCCACCTGTTCCGCGCTCATCGTATATGGACCGGACGCATCGCTGGCACGATGTGTGCGGTGTCGATGAGCGCAGCGATGATTCCGTCACTCTTGGCACCAAGTGGCCACGGAGACCGGGCTAGACCTGCACCTACAGGAAGGTTTATACGGTCTCTTTGGGACGTCCAGACGCTCGTCGTCTGGGATCTCCGAGACCATCGGCGTGGAGATCTGTTGCGGAGACCGGCAGACAATGAGCTTGGATTCCACGTGCTGGCGGAGCCGATTATCGAAGGCGAGTTCCCCCAGTCGTGACCGTGTTCGAGCGGCGGCGAGACGTTCAACTGGGCCGACCGGTAGCCGTTCGAGCCACCATCGCGCAGTACATCTCGCGAAACGGTTGGGACGGCGCAGCCTAGTTCAGTGGCGATCGCTGTCAACGACCGATGAACGGCAAGTCCTTGCGAGATGCTCTCGCGCTCATCGAGCGATAGCCGCAGCGCCCGACACGGCTTCGTCGCCCGTAGCCGCGCGCCACCCGATCTCTTGAGCCACAGACACGCGGTGAACCTAGATATCCCTGCTAGCACCGCAGACTTTCGAAGTGACGTGCCCGAAGCACCTGCCGTGACAAATGCTATCCGTTGCTCGAGCGGCTTTGATTTCCTTCCCATTTTCATTCCTTTAACAAAAAGTTGATCACACACACCACACCGTTGCGCTGACCGTCTCAAGTTTTCAGCTCTCACCCGCTTCGTGCCGAGGCGTCGAGAGCATCATCCATATGTAGCTGTCGGCCCCTGACCATTGAAAATGTGACACAACAATTTTGGTCAGGTCTGCAAGAATGAGTGTGGTCGAGGAATGTGTTTGATATACCGCAACTCGACTCCCTTGTACGGGTGAGGAGACTGTAAGAAATCCTGCCCTTCGAAGCCATTTTATAAATCTCAACTAGTTTGGAAGATTCCCTATGCCAAATATACTTAGGCAGGTGCGCACGAGGTCGAACCCTTCCCCTCCCGCGCATTGGAGCTGATTGATGGCTTGGGTGGCGCGTGCGGGAGAAATATGGTTGGACTCTTCTAAAACGAACGCCGAGATGATATTTGCGGATGTTAGCTTGGGAAGCTCCAGTTCAATCCGTCAGGAGCTTCCAGAGCTTCGCTTCTCTCGGCGCGCCTTGCGAGCAGTGCTCCGGATCACGGGGACATTTCCGGGACAATTAGAGTGGAAAATTCTCACCGACAATGACGGAGTCTTCGGCCCCTATCCGCTCGCCAGTGATTATGTTATCGACGGCAAGACCGTACATCGCCTCAACCGCGTGGAGCTCGATGACATCTACCGTTCTCTCGGAGGGATTGAAACGAGGCTTAAGGGCCGTCTGACCGGTGGCGGCTATCTTCGCCTGCTCAGTACACCGTTGGCACAACATTTTCTGCGTGATGAGTCTGACAACAATTACGGTCTGGATTGGGCGAAGACCCAGGCAGTGCTGCCAGTTCCCCCTACGCTCAGAGCGACTCTCTACGATTACCAGATAGTCGGTTCGTCAGTGCTGAGACTGCTTGCTGACAATGGCCTGGGGTGTCTGCTGGCCGATGAAATGGGCCTAGGCAAAACGATTCAAGTGATTGCATTGGCTTTGAGCCGGCCCGCTCGCTCGAGAACACTCGTCGTGGCGCCCGCTTCGTTGATCCCGAATTGGCTTAGAGAATTTCGAGAGTTCGCACCCGACTTAGCGGTCGTTGATCACTCTGGACCGCAGCGAACCGGAGTGGCCTCGGGGCTCGACGAGTTCGACGTGGTCGTGACTTCGTATGAAACAGTCATCAACGACTTCGGCTTTATTGGCGCTTTGCGCTGGAACATTGTCGTCCTCGATGAGGCTCAGCAAATTCGGAATCCGGCTTCGCAGCGAGCTAAATACATGAAGCTGCTCATCCGCGATGTGTCGGTCGCGGTCACTGGTACACCTATTGAAAACTCACTTCGAGATCTTTGGTCATTGAGCGAATTTGTAATCCCACAGCTTCTTGGTGGGTTAGATGAGTTCGAGTTAGCTTTTGACAATCAACAGGAGGCGGCGCAACGCCTCGGCCGTATCGCTGCACAGGTCACTGTGCGAAGGCGAGTCGTAGAGGTTGCGCGCGATTTGCCAGATCGAGTCGAGATTCTTACTGCACTTCAGATGGACGACGAAGATCGCGCGCTGATGGCTCGGGTACGAAATCAATCCAAAGACGGTCTTGATCAGAAACAACTCGAAATGATCTGCGCGCATAGCAGCGAAACTTTCGATGATAATTTCGCAAAGAAGCCCAAGGTTCAACACGTGCTCTCCCTGTTGGCGGAAGGATTCGCGGGTGGCGACAAGATTCTAGTCTTTGCAAGCTACTTGCGAAGTATTGATCAATTGGCAGCTACCGTTCGGAACTTGTATCCCGACGCGTTCGTAGCCACAGTGGATGGTCGAAAACCAGTACCTGATCGAATGCAAATTATCGATGAGTTTACGGAAACCAAACGAGCGGCGTGCTTGATTCTAAATCCGACAGCGGCCGGAACGGGCTTGAATATAGTCGCTGCGAACCATGTTGTGCACTTTAATCCTCAGTGGAATCCGGCTGTAACAAAACAAGCGACCGCACGGTCCTACAGACGCCGGCAAATGAAGCCAGTCTTCGTGCATCATCTCTACTACGCCGATAGCGTAGAAGAGAGAATGGTAGAGCGCTCGAGTTGGAAGCAGCATCTCGCGGACGCATTTGACAGTGGTATCAAAGAGAAAGAAGGAAACGAAAATGGCACAGGGGTATAGCCAAAGCGTCAGCAAGCAGATCAGTGCCAACGAGTTAGGAATTACCGGCTCGCATCAGGCCGGAATTGTTGTCCCGAAGAGTGGCGCATCTCGAATACTCGAGTTCTTCCCCCCGCTTGATCCAAAGATATTCAACCCGTCGTGCATTGTGACGGTAAAGGATTCCGATACAGGCGAATATTGGGACCTAAGATTTGTTCACTACAACAACAAAATTCACGGCCGTGGGACACGAAACGAGTATCGTCTGACAGGGATGACGAAAATGTTTCGTGATATGGGAACATCCCCAGGAGATCACGTTGTTTTCACGCGGACGTCTGAAGGTGATGTTCTCATTACGACAGTCCATGATGGCGATGTGCACTCTTCAACAACGAACGTTACATCGCGGGCTGTGCGAGGCGGTTGGACAATGATAGACGATGGAGAGGCTGCTAAATGGCATTAAAAATTGTTGCACCGAACACTTCCAGACTTGTGGAGGGTCTGCGGGACACTGGATACACGTTCAACGCCTCCATATCGGACATCGTCGATAATTCCGTAGCGAATGATGCAGGAATCGTCCACATTTCTATTGATCTCGACTCAATGCTTCAGCTCAGCGTGCGAATCGCTGATGACGGCTGCGGAATGGATCGCACCGGTCTCGAGAACGCGATGAAATATGGAAGCGACCAGCAGAACACCCCCAATAGTCTCAGTAAATTTGGGATGGGGTTGAAAACTGCTTCAACCGCATTCTGCCGCAAGTTGTCACTCATCTCACTTTCTGAGGAGTCCGGTGAGGAACGAATACACTTTGCCACTTGGGATCTCGACGTCCTGACTGCGCGGGGCGAGTGGCTCTTAGACGAAGGACCAGCAGAACCTGATCAAGAGGACGAATTCAATGAGGCGATGGCTAGGATTGCGAACTTCGGTTCCCTTGCAACGCCCTCGTCTGGAACTTTGGTTTTGTGGGAGAAGGTCGACAGGCTTCTCAAGACCAAGCACGGCAAGGACCCAGTAAACTCGCGACGATTCGTCGATGACATGGTTGGCAAACTCCGGTTGCATATCGCCATGGTCTTTCAGCGTTTTCTAGATGAACAAGACGAAAGGGCTCGAAACGTAAAGATCTACGTGAACGCGGTGCCTGTGGTTGCTTGGGACCCTTTCTGCGCCAAATGGATTTCTCCTGTGGACCCAGGAGAGGTGAAGTATTGGCGCTTTGAAGGTTCCTCCGGCGACCAGCAAAGTGTCATCTGTCGTTCATATATTCTTCCTCCACGAAACGAAATCGACGACGAGGCGTATGGGACATCGGTGAAGATTTCTAATCAGAGCCAAGGAATTTTTCTTTACCGAGAGAATCGATTGATCGACGGACCTAGCTGGCTTGGCTTAGTCGGCACGTCAGAGACTCACATGAACAACTTGCGTATAGAACTTTCATTTCCTGGCGAGCTCGATGATGTTTTCGGCGTTGGGATCAAAAAATCCGGTGTACACCTCGATGCCAATTTTTCGTCGGAGTTAAACAAATACTTAGCACCTATCCGCAATGAGGCTATAAATCGATCCAGGCGGGGTAAAGCGAAAGCGGCTACAACGGCAGGGGGTGCGGATAGTCCCGGGCGCCCCAGCGAACGGACTATCGCAAGTGCCCTAAAAAGCCTCGATATTGCCGTAATCGCAGGCCAAGATGACGGTTCGGTCGTTCTGACTGGCAACCAAGGGTCGCTGACGATACTTGACTCGGCGGGCATGTCAACGGGCCACATCGCAATCTTTCCGAATGACGATACCAACCCGGTTTTTGTTCAACGGAAGGACAATTTGGAGAACGGTTCTCTCTGGGAGGGAAGTTATATACCGGGCAAAGGAATCGGAGTATCGCTGAACACGGGGCACTCTTGGTACAGAAAGGCATACTTACCGAACTCAACGAACAGCCCTCTCGTGCAGGCGATCGAGTATCTGTTCTTTGCATTGGCTCAGGCAGAGCAGAACAACACGACTCACGAGATGAAAGATAACTTTGACGATTTCCGAGCTGAAGTAAGCATGAACCTGAATAAGCTCATGAGGGATCTGCCTGAACCAGCTGAGATTGACCCTATTTAGGTGGCCACGGATGATTTCGCTACTCAACAATAATATTATTCATGGTATTGAATCCGCTATTGGAGTGGACCTAGAATCGTGCTTTGTAAACTGGGGCGGTTCGCATTCGTCAGGACTCCGACTTAAGGGTGCTCCGTTTGGCAGTTCGTTCAGTGTCTCGCTATCTCGAGTTCCGTCTCGAGCTATTGCTGTCTTCGTGGCAGATTCCTTTGCTGGACCGCTGATCCGCCACGTGGGTATTGTTGTTGCACAGGATCCTGCGGCCTGGCAGTCGATCATCCACGACGGTGAGGTAAGCTATGGCATTCGAACCAACATATATGTCAATGGCAGTGAACTTGATATGTCGGCGCCAATGGATTTTGAGACGTGGCAATCGCTTGAAATTGAGTGCACGGCTCGCATTCCTCGAGTTCGGGCTGATCCCGATGACAAAGTGATCTCCGCCGGTAGTCAATGTTTAGCCTTGATCATAGAGTGCTTAGAATTTGAAGCACTTCAGGACATTGGCGCGGTTGGTCTCCCCGAGGGCGCAGTATCGACCATCGAGGTCAACCGATACGAACGCAGTCCTGTCAACAGGTTGATGTGCCTGAGACATTATGGATACACCTGTTGGGTGTGCGACCTAGATTTTGCTGTCACTTATGGCGATATTGGCCTCGACTTTGTGGAAGTGCACCACCGTGTTCCTGTTTCGCAGATTACGCCGGGCTATTTGATTGATCCGCTGCGGGATTTGATTCCATTGTGCAGTAACTGCCATTCCATGGTTCATCGTCGAAATCCTCCTTATTCACCGGAAGAGTTGCGTCTTATGATCGGTCGGGTAACTCCGAAATCAATATTGAATCGCTAAGGCTTGTCGTTTGGGCTGCGTGAGAATGACCGACGTGAAACTTCGCATGAATTTCCTCGATTGGCTTCTTGTGCCTATCAAAGAGCAACGTAGATTGATCGCTCACGCCATAGGAACTGGTTCGCTGTCACCGACGAAGCCATTGGTGCCGGTTCACGCCGCAGTTGTATCTGTCAGCTGATCAAATTCGCCCAAGGCTAATATGATTCGGGCTACGGCGCTGTACTCATCTTGAGGGTTGACCAAAGTGCGTGAATGACCTGAGGTGTGAGCATACTCTCCGCGCGTCGCGCCCAAGGAGGTTAGGTCTGGAGCAAGGCCCGGGGGAAGTTCCCGTAATTTAATTCCTATCGCCGGCAGGAGCCGCAGCAGGTTTTGTTCTTTGATCCCATGATTACCTGCAATCCTAGATGTGAGCATTCGGCGTCCAAGCCTGACCAATTCGTCCAGTGAAATATCACCTTTTGTTGCCTGTTTGTTCGCGTCTGTAAAGGCGACTTGAACAAATGCCAACAACGATTTGTGCACTTCCCTACGTAGAATCCAAGCCTTTTCCCTTGCCTCGGCATAGCGTGATACGCGTATTTCGATATACGACTCAATTTCGGCATGAACCATCAGAGTAAATGCAGCGGCCTGTTCTCTCACATGCTGCGAATAGTCGCCGATCGGATCCCAATTGGTAGGGAGAAAGATATCTTTCAGGCTCTGGATCCGTCCATGAAGGAGTTCCATCTCCTTGCTAGTCAAGTTCTATTCCCCAACCAATGCGGCCGTCTTGTTGACGGAAGGGCAACTTTGCAGGAATTTCAATCGCGTTGAAGAAGGCTTTGCCCCAAGCCTCGAGGCGATAGAACGTGGCCCCAAGACTTTTTGTAGTTGACGTCACCGCTGTGGCGAATTGCGGGTCCTCGGTCAACAGTGTTTCAAAGGCGCGTTTAACTTTTTTCGGGTTCTTCATGGCCAATTTCGCGTACGACGGGGCGGAAAGATAGAGACACTGCACGTCGAACACGGCGCGGTTGAAAAGCGACTCATATCTGCCATCTACAAAGCGCCTAAAGGCATCGGCTCCAAATATCTGCAAGGAGGCATCTATTCCTGAATCCAAGGACTTTAGTGCGTCCTCGACGTCGTTTGCGTTGTCCTCCCATTGATCGTTGTAGAGCGACGTGGTCTTATCTAAGAATGTTTTCAGGTTTCCGCTGTACTCCGGCAATCTGAGCTTAAATGCCACAAATCGAAGTGCCAGTTCTGTATCGCGCATGCGAAAGTCAGCTTCGGTCGTGTGTAGCGCTGCATGCAAGGACCGGCTAGTCGCGGCAAATTCATTTATTCGCGATGCAAATTCCCCAGGGTAGAGTGCTTGTCTCAGTTCCTGTGATGAGAGTGCAACGCTGCCAGTGTTAAGTCGATGGAAAACGAGATTAAGATACGAGTCATCGCTCCAATTTGATATCACGACGGTCCGTATTGTTGTATTTAAGAACATTCGTACGTCGTCAGCGAATTGCGTGCTGTCTGCCAACTCGCTGAACGTGTTCCCGTTAAAATTGCTTGAGCAAATCAAGGCCGGTCAATCTCAACGGGTGTGCATCGACTTCAACGTCAAGTGCAAAACGCCTCATTGCAGACAATCGCTGCTTGCCGTCTAATACGATGAAAACTCCTCGACGTGATTTGTCGGAGGCAAGGACGAGCTGGGGGATCGGGAATCCAACAAAGATGCTCTCGATAAACCGGCTCATTCTCACGGCGTTCCAGACACTTCGCCGCTGAAAAGCCGGAGAAATGTCTATGTTCCCTTGCCTGAGCTGGCTGAGAAGGGTCTCAACAGTCCAGTCCGTGCCTTGAAGAGATGCGCTCGAGGCCGATGTCCATACTGAATCTGATTCCTCGTTCGCATCATCTGCCCACGCCTCGATGACGGTGCCCTCAATAAAATCTGTGTTGGATGAGGGATCGAGGTTTGCCGTTGTCACATTTTCCCCATCCGATTGCTTTTGAGCCAGACTAGCGAACTCGGGCCGGCCGATACGGTCCTAAAATCTTAATTCTTGTGATTCGTGATCTTGGGTGCACTGATAGAAGCCAGACAGGTGTTGCGGGCGTGGTTTGAAAGTGTTCCTGCGCGCGTCCTTATGATGTGCCCAATCAATTGCAAGTACTAGGTGAGGCAAAGCATCGCCTTCACCTACCGATGTCCCAGCGTTTTATGCCGACCGCATCGTTCATGGCGATCGTCAATTTTCGGCCGGTGAGTACTGAAAACCGAACAGCGTTAGCGCCTTGTCAGCGGGTTGCCGGCGCGTGCTGTCACCTCGGTATATTCGAAGGACCACCCGCGTGGCTCAGGTGCTGCATGTTCGGTTTCGTCGCCACCGATTTCGAGACCGCCGGATTCGTGGCGGGGGGTCTCAATCGGGGCACTGAGGTTGCCACCGTGCATATCAGCGCGGACGGGCAGATCTGGGTTCAGTGAGAGTCCTTCATCAACCGCAGTGCTCTCGGGCGTGGGGTGATCTGTCGCGTAAGCGCCGCCGTTTTCCTGTGTACTGCCGCCGTCTCTGGGGTTGAGCAATCGCCCGCAGCGCATCTCGAAGGCACTAGGTCAATGGCTCGTGCAGAGAATAGGTCCAGTTGTTCGTAGGGGGATCTTGACCGGCTCGATCAGCGGGCTGGGTGGGTCGCGTTGGCCTAGTCGTATCTTCTAACTGTGTCGTTGCCGTCGCGCCCGTGGTACGCAGGCCCGGAACTCGCGACGGAGCAGACAACATCCGCCGTTCTTGAGCGCACCAGCATGTGCCTGCCCGAGATCACCGGGCCGGCCGAACAGCAGGACTACCTCGCCCTGCTCGACCGCTGCCTGCTTGACCGGCAGCTCTCTGCCCACGAAGCGCAGGCGCTTGTGCAGCTTGCCGAGGAGCTCGGTTTCAGCCGCCACCGCTGCGAGTTGCTGCACGGCGAGTATTTTGCCGCGCTCGCCCGCATCACCTGGGCTGACGGCCTCCTCACCACGGATGAGATGGCCGACCTCGTCGACGTCGCCAACCTTTTCGACATTTCAGCGGATGCCCTGCACGCTGCGCTCGACCAGCCTGAACAGGCCATCGTCGTCGCATCGACGCGTCACTATGTCTCGCGACTATGCCCTCAACTCATCCTGGTTCCGCTGAGAATCGCAAAATGCGACGACGGTCGCGAGCGCGACCGGGAGTCGATACCTCAATGGGCGGCCAGGCGGGTCAAGCGTTCTACTTTTCACCTTTCACGGCGGCGATCAAGGCCGTGGCGCTCTGATTCGCCAGAACCTCCCTAAATCAGCCCTGTCCGAGGGCCGCGGGCCGGCTACGTGTTCACTAGAGTGCGAAGTGCGGGCTGAAGCCCGCCTCGCGCACTCAGGACGATTGTTGGAATGCACGGCCATTCAGCCGTGGGCCCTGCAACCGGATCGAACTCGCCGAGCTAGCGAGAGGACAGCCAGCATGCCGCCGACTTGGCAGCCATCCGCCTGGGGCAAGGCCCTCACCAGCTCCGGTGACTGGAAACTCGCACTCCACGGCGACTCCGTCACGGTCACCCTGGGTGGCGTCGCTATTGTGAGCGCGGTTGAGAACGTTGAGGCTGTCGTCGTCACCCGCGGCCTGTTCTGGAGTCAGATCCGGCTCGAGGTGGGGGAGTGGGTGAGTCGGCTCTACGGCATCCGCTCGAAGGACGCTGCCGCGTTCGAACGAGCCTTCGCCGCGTCCCTCAAGGCGCTGCAACTTCGGCAGCGCAGCGCGGAGTTCGATGCGGCGGCCCACCGAGCGAGCCTTGACTGAACGGCTTCACTGTCGCGCTCGCGAAACGCCTGCAGATCTAAGGGTGAATCGCCGCCGGATTCAGCACCGCATAGGAGGCCTGCAAGGCTGCCGTCGGGTTCAGTCAACTGCTCGACGACGAGGTTTTGCGCCCCTATATTGACGCCCAGTCTGCCGAACGGCTCTGTGAGCTCCACTGAAACGAATGGAGCAGAAGGCGGCGTCAATGCGACCGACCTGCAGCTCGAGGCGACCATCGTGACGCTGCTCCAGACGCGGGCGCACGATTCCACGATCTGCCCCTCTGACGCGGCGCGAGCCATCGGCGGCGAGGATTGGCGCGACCTGATGGAACCGGCCCGCCGAGCTGCACGCCGCATGGTCGCCCGCGGCGAATTGCCGATCACGCAGGGCGGAGTCGTGGTCTATCCGTCGACTGCGAAGGGTACGATCCGGTGGCGAACGCCGCGGTAAGTGGTCGCCACTTGCAGGGAGCCAGATCTGGGTATCAAATCACGGTGCCCACACACACCGGAGTGCTATCAGGGTGGGTACATTCGTTTGATGCTTGAACTTCAACTGGGTCCCCTTTGTCGGCGGGAGCAGGGCGACCGCTACATTTAGTCAAATGGGCGAATTTCGCGCCGCAAACGAAAGTAAAGAAGTCAAAATGGAAACAGCCGCAATCACTTCCTGGACGTTTGTCTCCGAAGTAGAAATCCCTGCCGATATTCACCCGATGCTCGTGGCCGGTGAGCAACCTATTGCCGCATACAAGACATTTCGAGATAGCGCAGTCTTCACAACTAAGCGCCTGATCGTAAGGGATGCGCAGGGCATTACTGGTAAGAAAGTTGAGCTTTATTCGTTGCCGTATTCCAGCATTAATATGTGGTCATCCGAAAACGCTGGAACACTCGATTTCAATGCCGAAATCGAACTGTGGACGCGCGCGGGGCACATCAAAATTAATGTGGGCAAGAAGATCGATGTTCGAAAGCTCGACAAATTGATAGCGGAAGTTGTGCTGAACGGGCATTGAACAATCTGACGCAGACGGCGCCGGCTTTCCGGAACACATCAGCGCGCTCCTTTGAGCGCTAGGGCGTGTCGACGGTCTGCTTGCCGAGAAGCATGAGGGCGACCGGGATCAACTTGAAGTTGGCGATACCGAACGGTCAGAGCGCGTAGACGCCGATGCGTGCCGCCGGGATCCCCCAAAGGATCGTAACGATGAGCACGCACATGATGAGGGCGGCCACAATATAACTGACGATAGGCCAGAAGCCCGAGAGTACGAGCCAGCTGACGTTGAGGAGGGTATTTATGATGGTTCTATTTTCTCGAACCCCAGCGCGCTCGAGATCCGCGCCGCGGCCTCCACGACCGGCTCCGTATACCCGGGAACGGCGGTCGTCTCGTTGAGCCTCGAGAACGGGGCCACGATGCCCACTACGGCCACTACGTTGCCATGGTGGTCGAATACGGGGGAGCTCACCGAGGCGACCTCGGGTTCGCGCTCCTCGAACGATGACGCCCAGCCCTGGGTGCGAATCTGATCCAGCAGCTCGGCGGGCAGCGCCTCCTCCGGCGCAACGGTCAGCAGCTCCTGTCGGGCGAATTCGTCGAAGGCGAGAAACACCTTGCCGGCCGAACCCAGGTGCAGCGGCATGACGGTGCCTACCTCGAGAACACGGGAGATGGCACGCGGCGAGCGGGCCGTGGCCACTACGGTTCGGTACTGCCGCCAGCGCACATAGAGCACCGACGACTCCTGGGTCTGTTCACGCAGGGTCTGCAGCATCGGGCGAGAGGCCTGGATGACGTCGAGGCCCTGCGTGGCATTGATAGCCCAGCGCGCCACGCCCAGTCCGATGCGGTAGCCGCTGCCGTCGCGGTCGAGAAAGCCCTCCGACACCAGGTTCTGTACGAGGCGCTGCGTGGTGCTTTCGGGCAGTCCGGCGCGCTGGCGAATCGCGCTCAGCGACAGGGTGGGTTCCTCCACGGTGAAGCAGTCCATGATCTGGCGAATCTTGCCCAGCACCAGAATGCGGTTACCAGCTGTTTCAGTCACGAGGTGTCCTTGTCTGCGCTGGGCGATCGAAGCATCCGTTTGTCACAGAATCATTATTCATTGCGTTCGGGTGCAAAGCGCCACTAGGGTTCATGTAACCACATCGCGAGTGGTTCACTCGCTATGTGAGTGAAAATCTCGACACCCGGCCTGTAAGGAATGCATGACAATGACGTCAACAGAATCAGCGCACCAACCGGCAGTCCAGCTCGATGCCTGCACGAAGGAATTTGTGACGCCGCAGGGCGGCTCATATTTCGCGGTGAAGGGTATCGACCTCACCGTGATGCCGGGCAAGTTTGTGTCGATCGTTGGCCCGACAGGATGCGGCAAGTCCACGGTGCTCAACATGGCCGCCGGGCTGATGGCGCCGAGCGAGGGTGAAGCGCGCAGCTTCGGTGCCCCGGTGGTGGGCGTCAACCGCCGGGCCTCGTACATGTTTCAGCAAGACGCCCTGCTGCCGTGGAAGACCGTGCTCGACAACGTGTCGCTCGGCCTCATTATGCGTGGCGTTGGCAAGAAGGAAGCGGCTGCCGAGGCTCGCCGCTGGCTCGCCAAGGTGGGCCTGTCGAACTTCGAAGACCGCTACCCGCACCAGCTCAGCGGCGGCATGCGCAAGCGCACCTCTATCGCGCAGGCCTGGATCGTGAACCCCGACATTCTGCTCATGGACGAACCCTTCTCCGCCCTCGACGTGCAGACCCGCCAGATCATGGAGAACGAGCTGCTCGACATCTGGCAGGAGTCGGGCAAGGCCGTGATCTTCATCACCCACGACCTCGACGAAGCCATCGCCCTCAGTGATGAGGTCGTGCTGCTCAGCGCCGGCCCGGCGAGCCACGTGGTGGCCCGCTATGACATCACCCTGCCACGCCCGCGCAACCTGCTCGAGATTCGCGACGACCCGCAGTTCGTCGAACTGCACCGCGAGATCTGGGGCAAGCTGCGCGACGAAGTGGCCAAAACCTACGCGGCACAGGCGGCCTGACATGTCAACGACGTCCACTCGAGCGCATGCCGCGCCCGCAGCATCCGCTACCCGCCCGCCCCGCAGCGGCCCGGCCCGACCTCGCGGCGAAACGCCCGCGGCGCTGATGCGCTTCTACCAACTGCTGCTCACCGCGGTGGTGCTCGGTGCCTGGGAGATTCTCGGCCGGGCTGGCGTGATCGATACGTTCTTCTTCTCGCTGCCGAGCGCCATCGGCGTGGCCGTGTGGGACTGGATCACGACCGGCTTCATCTTTCCGCACCTGTGGATCACCCTGCAGGAAGCCCTCTACGCCTTCATCATCGGTACCGGGCTCGGCCTCATTCTTGGCTTTCTGTTGGCCAGGGTGCGGTTTCTCGAGCGGCTGTTTGAACCGTTCGTGCAAATGTTCAACGCCTTGCCCCGGGTGGTGCTCGCACCCATCTTTCTGCTGTGGTTCGGGCTCGGCATCGAATCCAAGGTGGCCTTCGGCGTCACCCTGGTCTTCTTCATCGTGTTCTTCAACGTGCTGCAGGGCGTGAAAAGCGTCGACAAGGTGTTGCTCGACAACGCCCGCATGCTCGGCGCCACCGAACGTCACCTCATTCAGCACGTCGTGCTGCCGAGCGCCCTTACCTGGATCTTCTCCAGCCTGCACATCAGCGTCGGCTTCGCCATCGTGGGCGCGGTCGTGGGCGAATACCTCGGCGCCGCGGCCGGCGTCGGCTACGTCATCGCTCAGGCCCAGGGCGTGTTCGACACCGAAGGTGTGTTCGCGGGCATGTTCATCCTCATGATCGTCGTGCTCTTCGTCGACCTCGGAGTGAACCGACTCGAACGCTATCTGCTGCGCTGGCGCCCGGTTCCCGGCGCGTAAATACTGATCGTCCTAGAGAAAGAGAACACCGTGTCCCTGCCCAAAAAGTTCACCGTGGCCGCCGCAGCGTTGCTTACCGTCACCCTGTTCGCCGGCTGCAGCAGTACCGCAGGCGGGGGAGCGGATGCCGCAGCCACCCCCAAGGTCGCCATCGGCATCGGCGGCCAGACCCTGCTGACCTACCTGCCCACTACCCTCGCCGAACAGCTCGGTTACTACGAAGAGGAGGGGCTCGACGTCGATCTGCAAGACCTGCAGGGCGGGTCGAAGGCCCTCACCGCGCTGCTCGGCGGGAGCGTCAACGTGGTGAGCGGCTACTACGAGCACACCATTCAGATGCAGGCGAAGAACCAGAGCATCACCTCGTTCGTGCAGATGGGTAAGTCGCCCGCCATCGCCCTCGTCGTGGCTCCGGGATCAGCCTCCGAGATCAAGTCTCTCGACGACCTCATCGGCAAGAGCGTTGGCGTCACTGCGCCGGGCTCCTCGAGTCACACCATGCTGCGCTTTCTGCTCGAGGAGGCGGGCTTGAATCCTGATGGCGTCAGTGTCGTCGCGATGGGGGCCGGGGCATCCGCTGTGGCCGCCATGGAGTCGGGTGGAGTTGTGGCCGGCGTGATGCTTGAACCCGATGTCTCCGTGCTCGCGGAGCGCACCGGCACCGAAACCGTGAGCCTGGCCGACCTGCGCTCACCCGCGGGCGTGGAGGAGCACTACGACACCGACATGTGGCCGTCGTCGTCGTTCTACGCGCAGAGCGACTGGCTCGCGAAGAACCCCGAAACCGCGCAGAAGCTCGCGAATGTGCTCACCAAGACGCTCGCTTACATTGCCGAACACACCGGCACCGAGATCGCGGCCGAGATGCCTGAGACCTTCAGCGGCGGAGACCTCGAACGCTACGCCGCGCTCATCGAGGAGCTCAAGCCGCAGCTCACCGAAGACGGACGCAACAGCGCGGCCGGTGCCGAGGCCGTGCTCGACACCCAGCGCATCGCCAACCCAGAGGTGGGTGACGCTGAGATCGACCTCACCGCCACGTACACCAACGAGTTCGTCGGCGGAAAATAGCCACGTTTCGCATCACAGTATTGCCTGGAAGGACTTGATATGACCAACGTGGCCCCGCTCGCCGGAGTGCGTGTGCTCGAACTCGGCAACTTCATCGCCGCGCCTACGGCCGGGCGTATGCTGGCCGATTTCGGCGCCGAGGTGATCAAAGTGGAGCGGCCCGGAACCGGCGACGAGCTGCGCAACTGGCGGCTGCACGCCGGCAGCACGTCGATGCTGTTTCGCACGATCAATCGCAACAAGAAGTCGATCGTGCTCGACCTCAAGACCGAGCTGGGGCGCGATATCGTGCTGGAACTCGTGGCGCACTGCGACGTGGTGCTCGAGAATTTTCGGCCGGGTACGTTGGAGAAGTGGGGGCTCGGGCCCGCCGAGTTGAACGCGGTGAATCCCGACCTCATTCTCACCCGGGTATCGGCGTTCGGGCAGACCGGGCCGCTCTCGCAGCGCCCCGGATTTGCCGCGGTCGCCGAGGCGATGGGCGGCTTTCGCGACCTCGTGGGCGACCCCGACCGGCCTCCCGTGCGAGTCGGCGTGTCGATCGGCGACTCCATAGCCGGGCTCTATGCGGCCTTCGGCTCGGTGATGGCGCTCTTTCAGCGCGAGGTGCGTCAGGGTCGAGCGGATGCGGCGCTTGAGTTGCACGAACGCGTCATTGATGTGGCGCTCAACGAATCGATGCTGTCGATGATGGAATCGCTCATACCCGACTACTCGGCCTACGGCGTGGCGCGGGAGCGGGTCGGCGGGCGGATGGACGGCATCGCTCCCACCAACGCCTACCTCTGCGGTGACGGCGCGAGTATCGTAATCGCCGGCAACGCGGATGCTATTTACCAGCGATACATGCACGTGATCGACCGCGATGACCTCGGGCGTGATCCAGGGCTGCAAAACAACGCAGCCCGGTGGCTGCGGCGGGATGAGCTCGATGCCGCGATCGGGGCGTGGACGTTGGGGCTTTCGGCGAGAGCGGCTTTGACCGTGTTGGAGGAGGCGGGGGTTCCGTCTGGCCCTATATATACGGCCGCCGATATCTGCGCGGACTCACAGTACGAGGCGCGCAACATGATCCAGCGCTTCGATGTCTCCGATGGGTCGCAGGTCTTGCCCGGCGTGGGTTTTCCTGGCATTGTGCCGGTGATCGGCGAACGCTCTCTCGACATCCGAACCCTCGGGCCAGACCTCGGGGAGCACACCCGAGAGGTGCTGTCTCGGGTTCTGGGCAAGACCTCTACCGAGATAGACCAGATCATGAGCGAATTGCAGCCCGCCTGATGTTCACCCTCGAACCCGCAGCGGTGCTGCGCGACGTCACCCTGCGCGACGGCCTGCAACTCACTGGCGGCATGCTCTCCACCGAGCGCAAGCTCGCGACCATTCGGTCACTGCTCGCGCTCGGGGTGGAGTCGCTCGAGATCGGGTCGATGGCTCGGCCCGACCTCGTGCCGCCGATGGCGAACACCCTCGAGGTGCTCGCGGAGCTCACGCCCGCCGAGCATGCGCGGTGCTGGGTATGGGTCGCCACGCCACGGCATGTGGAACGCGCCGCCGCCGCGGGTGCCCGCAACTTTCAATACTGTTTCTCCGCAACGGATGCCCACAACCAGGCCAACATCGGTCGCACGACCGAGGCGAGCCTCGCCGCCATGCCGGCGGCTGTGGAGATCAGCCGTGACGTGGATGGGCAGATCCAGCTGTGCATCGCGACCTCGTTCACCTGCCCGTTCGACGGACAGGTCGACCCATCGCGGGTGGTGCAGATTGCGCAAGACGAACGCGCAGTCGGGGCCTCCCACGTGGTGATCTGTGACACGCTCGGGCAGGCGGTTCCGGCTCAGGTCTCGTCGCTCATTACGCGTGTGCGCCTCGAGACGCCGGCCCGCGAGATCGTTTTTCACGGGCACGACACCTGGGGGCTGGGCGTGGCCAACACCCTCGCGGCTATTTCCGCCGGGGCCACCATGGTGGACGGAGCGCTCGGTGGCCTGGGCGGATGCCCCTTCGCGCCGGGAGCGAGCGGCAACACCGCGAGCGAGGACATCCTCTTTGCCACACGCCCGCCGTGGCTGACACCCGACGTGTTCGGGTCACTCGTGCGCATATCAGAAACGTTGCTGATGGAACTCGGCGAGCCGAATCGTTCGAAAGCCGCCCAGGGCGCCCGCTCACCCGCGAAGGCGTTCGACTGGGTGCTGTGACTGGCGGCGAAAGCGAGGCTCGGCACGGCGGCCGGGTGCGTAGCTGAGCCCTGAGTGTCACTGGAGGCAGACCCTGGCATCGCGGAAACCGTCACCTCGCCGAGGAAGCACCGGTCTGCTCTGGCACCGCGCACCAAGAAGCAGGCCTGGCAGGGAGCCGTGTTGTCGCGCAAGATAGAAGGTATGGCCCACCGTCAACCAAAGCCCTCCGATGCTGACCCCGCAGCTGCCCGGGCGGAGAAAACGTGCGCCTCGTGTGGGCGTCGCATCGAGTGGCGCGCGAAGTGGGCCAAGAACTGGGATTCGGTGAAGTACTGCTCCGCGGCGTGCCGGTCACACGGTGTTAATACGACCGACCTGCAGCTTGAAGCGACCATCGTGACGCTGCTCCAGGCGCGCGCGCACGATTCCACGATCTGCCCTTCTGACGCGGCGCGAACCATCGGCGGAGAGGATTGGCGCGACCTGATGGAACCTGCACGCCGCGCCGCACGCCGCATGGTCGCCCGCGGCGAATTACAGATCACGCAGGGCGGAGTCGTGGTCGATCCTTCGACTGCGAAGGGGGCGATCCGGTTGCGAACGCCGCGATAGAGCGTTACGGAAGGTGCGGGTCGGGTGATTGCCGCCGCGCTACCGGTGAATCTTATGGCGTGTCCACGATCTGCTTGCCGAGCGGCATGAGGGCGACCGGGATCAACTTGAAGTTGGCGATGCCGAACGGGATACCGATGATGGTGAGGCAGAGAGCGATACCCGAAAGTAGATGCTCCAGGGCGATCCACCAGCCGGCCAGAATCACCCAGACAACGTTGCCGAGGAGAGACGCGACGCCGGCGTTCGGCGTCTCAATCACGGTCTTGCCAAACGGCCAGAGGGCGTAGACCCCGATGCGTGCCGCCGCGATCCCCCAGGGGATCGTCACGATGAGAATGCACATGATGAGAGCCGCGACCATGTAGCCGAGGAACAGCCAGAAGCCTGAGAGCACGAGCCAGATGATGTTGAGAAGGGTCTTCATAATAGTTTCCTAGCCGATCAAGGTGAGCATCAGTCGTGATTTCTCGAGCGCTTCGACCTCGTGCTCGAGGCTGGCATCGAGTCGAAGCAGGGCGCCGGGAACGAGGTCGGTGACCTGCCCGCCGGCCGTGACTCGCAGGCATCCGTCGAGGGCTTGCATGAGCAGAATTTTGGGCGCTGAGTGCTTCTTGAGTGTGAAACCGGCTTCGAAGGTGAGCACGACCACGCGCACCCCGGGGGAGGAGAGAACCGTGCTGTGACCGAGCCGACCGGGTTCAATCGCGGCGTCAGCCCGAATGTCCGCGATGTGCGTGAGGGGTCGCGTTGTGTGTTCCATGATTCAACGCTAGACCCGTGCACGCCTTTCTCGTGGTGGACGGTAATTGCTAAAATGAGGCTGTCTGGGAGCCGGCCCTGAGCATCGGTGTGAGTGTGTCGCTCGAAGGCATCGCTGGGTATCGTTGACCTATCGCTGTATATCGTTCGCAATACTTACAGGAGGAAATCATGGGCAATTCATTTCCAACAAGCGGGTTCAACGCTGGCAACATGGATGGCATCTGGCAGGCGATGGAGCAGTTTCGTTCGCGGTTCGAAAAGCAGACCGGTACCCGCGCCGGCCGTGGTGAGGTGCGCACGGCGGTGCTCGCGCTGCTCGCTGAGCAGTCGATGCACGGCTACCAGATCATTCACGAAATCGAAGAGCGCAGTGGTGGCAGTTGGAAACCCAGCGCCGGCTCGGTCTACCCGACCCTGCAGCTGTTGGCTGACGAGGGCCTCATTAGCGCCGAGGAGTCCAATGGTCGCAAGATCTACTCCCTGACCGATGAGGGCCGCGCCGCTGTCGCTGACTCTGACATGAGCGCGCCGTGGGAAACTACGGCGTCGACTTCTGGCCACGGGCATGGCCATGCGGCATTGCCGAAAGCGGGGATCGAGCTCGCCCAGGCCGCGGCGCAGGTTGGTCGCACCGGTTCGCCGGAGCAGGTCAAGCAGGCCGTCATGGTGCTCGACGACGCGCGTCGCAAGCTCTACTCGATCCTCGCCCAGGACTGACGGGGTGCCACTGGTTCGTCGAGGTAGCTACGATTCGAACTCGGGCGCGGGAAACATGCGCGCCCGCTACCGCCGCATTCTGCGTTTCGCCAGCTGGTATCTGGCCATAACGTGGTGGTTCGAGTTGTTCCTGCCCCGCATCGGGCTGGTGAAAATCGCCGAGCGCACGCGCTCTAAGCGGATGCAACGCTTCGCCAAGGGTTTTTACGTGCTCGCGTCCGACCTCGGTGGCCTGATGATCAAGGTCGGGCAATTCATGTCATCGCGCCTCGACGTGTTGCCGCCCGAGATCACCAAAGAACTCGAGGGCCTGCAAGACGAGGTCGCGCCGGTGCCGTTCGCGGCTATTCGCGCGGCCGTCGAGGCAGAGCTGGGCATGCCGCTCGAGCGGGCCTTTACGTCGGTCGACGAGACGCCGGTGGCCGCGGCATCCCTCGGTCAGGCGCATCGGGCGCGACTGACCGCGCTCGATGCTGCCGACACGGGGCTCGACGGGGTCATCATCAAAGTGCAGCGGCCGGGGATCGACGAGATCATCGACGTCGACCTGGCCGCCCTGCGCAAAGTGGGCGGGTGGCTCAGCCATGTGAAACTCGTCTCCAACCGCGTCGATATGCCGGCGTTGGTCGAGGAATTCGCCCAGACCAGCCTCGAAGAAATCGACTACCTGCACGAGGCAGCCAGCTCTGAACGTTTCGCGGCGGCCTTTCCCGACGACGACCGGGTGAGCGTACCCGTCGTTGCCTGGGAGCGCACCACCCGCCGCGTACTCACCCTCGAAGACGTCACGGCGATCAAGATCACCGACGTCGACGCCCTGGTCAAGGCCGGCATCGACCCCGTCCAGGTGGCGCCCGTCTTCGCTGAAGTCATGTTCGACCAGATGTTCACCATGGGGTTCTTCCACGCTGACCCGCACCCCGGCAACATCTTCGTCACCCCGCACGCCGACAGCGAGCGTGGCTGGAAGCTGACATTCATCGATTTCGGCATGATGGGTGAGGTTCCCAAGAGCACCCGCACCGGGCTGCGCAAAATGCTGATCGCCGCCGCCTCGCGGGACGGACGCGGACTGGTCAACGCCATGAACGACGTGGGAGTGCTGCTGCCCTCGGCCGAAACAACCGAACTCGAGCGCGCAATGACGCAGCTGTTCGCCCGATTCGGCGGAATGGGATTCGCCGAACTGCGCGAGGTCGACCCCCGTGAGTTCCGCGAGTTCGCGGTGCAATTCGGTGACGTCGTGCGCTCGTTGCCGTTTCAGCTGCCCGAGAACTTTTTGCTCATCATTCGGGCCATGTCCCTCACTTCTGGAGTCTCGAGCGCGCTCAACCCCGCGTTCAACCTGTGGGACTCGGTCGAGCCCTACGCGGCGCAGCTGCTGCGCGATGAGGGCGGCAACCTGGTGCAGGACTTCGCCAAACAGGCGTTGGAGACCGCCGGTCTCGCGTTTCGCCTGCCGAAGCGACTCGACGGGCTGATCACCCGCATCGGAGACGGCACCGTGGCGGTCGCCAGCCCGGTCCTCGAAAAAAGAGTCGCACGCCTCGAACGCACCGTGCGGCAGGCGGTCTCGGCGCTCGTCTTTGGCGCTGTGCTCATCGCCGGCGTCCTCCTGCGAGCGGATGACGCGGTGCTCGGCACCGTACTGATGGTCGCGTCGATCGCCCCCCTGCTGCACGCCCTGTTCGCCGGGCGCCGCGGGTTCTGACCGAGGTCCGTCTCAGAGTTCTGAAACCCAAGCGGCGTGAGCTTGGGCGCTCCGGCAACGAGACCGACGGTCGGGTAGGCTTAAAGCTTCCGGTCGAGACACTCATCTACTAGACAGTATGGTTCGTTGGAGCAGTACAACCGCACAGACTCCTGTTGTGTACCGGGGGAAGACACCAAAGACATGTACACCGATAGGGCTTGTGGTGGCGTCCGGCTCCGATTGCCGAACACCCGGACCGATATCTCGTTGGCAGAGCCAAAGACGTCGGTGCAGGAGGACAGGCTTCGTCGGTTCATTCCTTAGACCAAGCGGAGTACATCCGGGATGGGTTGCGGGGGTATCTCGACGATGCGGGGGTAGAACGCTACCAGGGTAGCGTGCACTCTTTCGATGCGTGTGCGCATCGTCTTCGTAACCCCCGCTACCTCCAGGTTTCCGCCACGGGCCGGGTGGTCTCGGCCACAAACTTCGACGGCGGAGGCCTCACACGCGCTCCTGCCCCGCACAGCAGATCGCATCTCTGATAAGTACAGAAGGACAGGTAATTTTATGAAAGTCGAACGGATCGAGGGGGCGAGCCGAAGGGCGTCGGCCAGGGAAGACCTCACCAGCCTCTTCATCGCATACCGGCAGTTCTCCGGAGGAACGGGTGATGAGGGAGAAGCAACGTCATTCATTCGTCGCCGCCTCCAGATTAGTGATTCCATCATCTGGAATGACGAAACGTTCCTGACCTATCGGCACACTCTTGGAGGCAATAATGCGTGATGTGATCGCGGTCGGGCTCGGCCCGGCTAACCTCGGACTGGCAGCCGCGATCGACGAAGCGAATCGCGACGGATCCGCCTTGGATGCACTGTTTGTCGATCGCCGTAGCCACTTCGACTGGCACCCCGAGATGCTCCTACCTTCCTCGGTCATGCAGGTCTCCTTCTTGAAAGATCTGGTGACCCAGCGCAACCCGAATAGCCCGTTCAGCTTCATCAGCTATCTCCACGCTCGCGGTCGCCTCAACGACTTCATCAACAGGCAGACGTTCTTCCCGTCCAGACAGGAGTTCGTCGACTACCTGTCATGGGTCAGCGACTCCGTCTCGCCCGAGATCCGCTGGCGAACAGAAGTGACGTCGATCGATGTCGTCGACAACGTCTGCGTCGTCCGTGGCGTCCGAGACGGTATTTCCTTCGAGGAGCGTGCGCGCACCGTCGTGCTCGGTATTGGATCCGCACCGAGCCTCCCGAGCTGGGCACGGGTTGAGACCTCGCGGATCATCCACAACTCTCGCCTGCGATCGGGCGTGGCAGGCATGCAGCTCGGTCCCGATAGCCACGTGGCCGTGATTGGACAGGGACAGAGCGCAGCTGAATCGATCAGGTTCGTCCTCGAGCAATACCCCGAGACGAAGGTTTCCTGCTTCATCTCCGGCTACGGGCTCGTTCCCGCCGACGACAGCCCCTACGCGAACAGAGTCTTCGATCCCGACGCCGTCGATGACTTCTACTTCGCCCCGGCCAACGTCCGAGATGAGATCTTATATCGCCATAGGACGACGAACTACGGCTGCGTCGATCCCGACCTGATCCATTGGCTCTATGAAACCGAATACGCTGGCAAGGTAGATGGAACGACGCGCCTCGAGTTCCGTCGAGCGTCCCAGATTCTTGGCGCTTCAGCGCACGGTAATACCGTGTCCCTTCGCGTGGATCAGCGGATGAGTAACTCTCAGTCAGTTGAGGAGTTCGACGGCGTGATCTGCGCCACCGGCTTCGCCGCAGTCACTCCGACGCATCTACTCGGCGATAGCATTCGCAGCGAATTGGGAGTGCACCTCGCCCGCGACTACCGCATCATTGCGGGCGAGGAGGTGCTGCCCATCTTCGCCGTTGGCACCACGGACTCCCAACATGGCTTGGGCGCCGGGTTGCTTTCCAACATTGCCGTTCGTTCGGGAGAGATTCTGGCCAGTATCGTGGACGCACATTCTGAGACCCGGGAGCTCTTCAGCCGTCTCTAGACACGGACCATCGAACGGTGCGCCTGGTCATCCGGTGATGACCGGCCCGGATAGACGAAGACGCTGCGCAGCTCGCCGAACCTGGCCGCAGGGCCCAGTCGTGGAGCCAGGGGCAAGACGAGTGCTCGAACGAAATTAGGGCAGCTGCTCGAGCCAGACGCGCATCAGGGCGATGTCGTCGACGGTGATGCCTACCTCGGAGCGCGGCGGAATTAGCAGCGACGGTGTCTCCAGCGTGGCGTTGCGCACCGTCTCCCCGTGCAGTTGCACGTCGGCATCGTCGATCCAGATGAACGGTGCCGGCATGTTCTGGTCTTCTTCGATGCGCTCGGACTTCCAAAGTCCCGTCTCGCCATCGGTGCGGCCGGGGCGTTTCGGCGGAGTCGTCACGTCGAGCATGCGCCCGCCGGCCAGGCCGTGCAGCTCGGGCACGAGCAGCTGCCGGGTGGCATCGAACTCGTTCCAAGAGGTGAGCCAGACCAGCTCGACTCCGTACTGCATCAGCAGGGAGTCGAGCGCCGTGATCAGGCGGGGAGCCCAGTGCACGTCGCGGGTTGCAGCGTGACCGTCACCGTATTCGATGTTGATCGATGCCTGGGCTACATCTCCCCAGGCCGGGTCTGGCTCGGAACGGGGGCACAGGCATCCGTTGACAGAGAGGTAAAGTCGTGGAACGCTCACTCTGTCTGCCCATCGTGACGGGTGGCGTGGCCGGCATCAACGATGCGTGCTCGATCGGCCGTATCGGCCATGGTGGTATCGCTGTTTAGCGTGAAATTGTGAATTGTCGAACTCCCAAGAATATGCATCTGCATATAGCTAAGCACGCACGAGCGACATGCGCCTCCCCGCGAACTGGGTGAACTTTCGGGCCGCGTCTGTGGTGGCGTTTGTGCATGATGAGCCCGCGCCAAAGATAGCCCGGGCTTAGCCCGCCAGTTCGGCCATACGCGACAGTGCCAACTGCGTGTATAAGGCCGTGCCGTCGGCCAGGACATCGTCGTCAAAGGTTGCCGCGGGGGAGTGATTGAAGGCGGGGGTGGCGGCATCCGCTTGTCGCGACATGGCCGAGAGAAAGACAAAGGTTCCCGGTACCTGTTGCAACACTCGCGAGAAGTCCTCAGAGCCGCCACGGGGATTGACCATGCGGGTGAACCGCTTTTCACCGAAGAGTTCACCGACGACGCGCTCGGCCCGGCTGGTTTCGCCCTCGTCTGTGACGGTCGATGGATATTCGGTGGCGTAATCCACCGCTACTTCAACGCCGTGCGCTGCCGCGATTCCCTCGAGCAGCCGGGGGACCACGCACGCCAGCTTGGCCCGCGACTCGGGTGTGTATGACCGAACGGTCGCCTCCAGTCGCGCGGAGTCGGGGATGATATTGCGCTTGGTGCCGGCCTGCAGCACCCCGACCGAGAGCACCACCGGGTCGAACATGTCGAATTGGCGGGTGACCATCACCTGCAGGGCGGTGACCATCTCGGCAATCACCGTCACCGGATCCTGCGCTTGATGTGGGGCCGAACCGTGCCCGCCGGCCCCGTGCACCGTCACCGTGAGGCTATCGCTGGCCGACATCAGGGTTCCGGCGCGACTGGCGAATTGCCCGTTGGGTGCGCCGGCCGACACGACGTGCAGGCCGTAGGCGGCATTCGCCCGACGGCCGGCGGCGTCGAGTACGCCCTCGCGAATCATCACTCCCGCCCCGTCGTACCCTTCCTCACCCGGCTGGAACATGAGCACGACGTCTCCGGCGAGCTGGTCACGGTGGTGGGCGAGCAGCGTCGCCGCGCCCACGAGCATAGACGTGTGCAGGTCGTGACCGCAGGCGTGCATGGCGCCGTCAATGCGCGAGCTGAACTCCAATCCGGTACGTTCCTGAACTGGAAGCGCGTCCATGTCGCCGCGCAGTAACACCACGGGCCGTGAAGCGGATGCCCCGGCGCCGGTTCCGCGCAACACCGCCGTCACCGAGGTGGTGTCGGTACCCAGACTGATCTCGTACGGAAGGCCCTGGAGGGCCTTGAGTACCTTCTCCTGCGTGCGTGGCAGCTGCAGCCCGATTTCAGGTTCCTGGTGCAAGCGGTGGCGCAGGTCGGTGATGTCTCCGGAAAGTTCACGGGCATCTGCGAGTACGGTCATGGTTTCTCCTTCGAAGGCCACGGGTGCATCCAGTGTGAGCCGCGGCGGGAGAGTTGTCGAGTCACATCAGCGTCTTGCGCACGAACTCCCGGGTGCGCGGTTGCTGCGAGTGGTCGAACACCTCGGCCGGCGAACCCTGCTCGAGAATGACGCCGCCGTCCAGAAAAACGACCCGATCGGCCGCTGCCCGAGCGAAGCCCAGCTCGTGGGTGACCACGAGCATGGTGGCGCCGCTGGCGGCCAGTGCGGCCATGACATCGGTGACTTCGCTGACGTTTTCCGGATCGAGGGCCGACGTCGGTTCGTCAAACAGAAGCAGGGCGGGTTCAAGGGCCAGTGCCCGGGCGATGGCGACGCGTTGCTGCTGCCCGCCGGAGAGCTGGCGAGGGTAAGCGTTGGCACGATCAGCCAATCCCACTCGGGTCAGCAGTGTCATGCTGCGCTCGATTGCATCGGCCTTGCTCAGTTTGAGAATGGAGCGCGGTCCGTCGGCAATGTTCTGCAGCACGGTCCAGTGTGGAAACAGGTTGAAGTTCTGAAAAACCATTCCCACTTGGCGACGCTGCACGGCGATCTGCCTTTCGCTGAGCCGGCGCACGGTCCCTTTAGGCTCTTGCCGATAGCCCATCAGTTCCTCGCCTACCCAGATCGACCCGCCGCTGGCAACCTCGAGGCAGTTCACGCAGCGCAGCAGGGTGGATTTTCCCGACCCCGACGAACCGAGGATCGCGACGGTTTCGCCCACGTGCACCTCGAGGTCTATGCCCTTGAGTACCTCGACCCCGGAGAAATTTTTACGCAATCCGCTAATGCGCAGAATGGGCAGAGTCACGATTGCAGACCGCGATTCCGGTTACGTTTGGCGGCTCGTCGATCGAAAAACCTGGCAACAATAACCGAGCTGCCATTGCGGCTGGACCCCCGGCCGTAGTGACGCTCAATGAAGAACTGCACGCCGTTGAGCACGGTCGTGATGAAGAGGTACCAAATACTCGCGACGATCAGCAGCGGCACGGTTTGATAGGTCTGGCTGTAGATCTGCTTGACCGAGAACAACAACTCGGTTCCGCCGATCACGCTTACCAGCGAAGTCCCCTTCACCAGTGCGATGACGGAGTTGAAAGTGGGCGGAACGATGAAGCGCATGGCCTGGGGTAGCTGGATTCGAAAGAAGACGCGAACCGGCTTCATGCCCAGGGCTTGCGCCGCCTCGAGCTGCCCCTCGTCAACCGAGATCAGCCCGGCGCGATAGATCTCGGCCTGATAGGCGGCATCGTGCAGTCCAAGACCGAGGATGGCCGCCAACAGTGGCGTCACCAGGGTGTTGGACTCGATGGAGGCAAATGTCGGACCGAACGGAATCCCGATGCTCAAAACCGGCACGAGCAAGCCGATGTTGAACCAGAAGATCAGTTGCACGAGCTGTGGTGTACCCCGGAACAGCCAGATGTACGACGAGGCGAGCGCGCGCAGCAGGGCGTTGTCTGACAGCTTGCACACTGCCAGAACGCCGCCGAGAACCAGACCGATCGTCATCGCCGTCACCGTGAGAAAGAGAGTCATGACAACGCCCTGGAGCACGGTTTCGCTGTTGAGGTATTGCCCGACGACGTTCCATTCAAAGTTGGGGTTCGTCAGTACCAGGTTCACGATGTGTGCGGCGACGACCACGGTAATGATGGAGAGCGCCCAGGTAGCGGGCCGCCGTGGGGCCAGCGCCCGTGCTACGTCCACAGGGTGCCGCGGGTGAGGCAATTCGATATCGGTCTGGTTACTCGGCAGGTTTGCCATGACTATTGCGGATTTGCGACAAGCCAGTCGGCGTACAGGTTGATGCCGGGCTGTTCGATAATCTCTCGTTCGAGACCGTACTTGGTCATGATCTTCTCGTAGTCACCATTGTCAAAGAGCACTTGAAAGCTCGCGAGCAGCGGGTCGGAGAGCTCGGAATCTTTCGGAAGCAGAGCTCCCATGAACTGACCGGCGAACCCGTTGGCGAACTCGTCGCCGACGACTTCCAACTCGTCGTTGGATTCTTTAGCCGCGTAGAACAGCGAGGCTCCGCCGGTGAAGAATGCATCCGTTCGCCCTGATCGCACGGCCAGCACGCCGTCGGGAACGCTCGCGACACTCAGTACGGTGAGGTCCTTACCCTGCTCCTGGCATTTCACTGCCTGAGCCTCGGCGACTTTGTAAGTGGCGGCGTTGGCGAGTGCTGCCACGGTGACATCACACAATTCGTCCATGTTGGTGACGTTCTTGGGGTTGCCCTTCTCGACCAGAAAAGGCACGACCTCCTGCAGAACGTCAACGAATTCGGCGCCTGGGCGCTCCCTCGGTCCGCCGACCGAGTCGGCGTAGGGAAAGAAACCGAAAGCGTAACGTTCGGCGCTGATCGCGGCGAACGCGCCGGAAATGTCCGGCACGGTGGCGACCGTGACATCCACGCCCATGACCTCGGCGATGGCCTCCATGAGCTCGGCGCCGGCGCCGGTGTACTCGCCGGTTTTTCCGGGCGTCGTGACCCACCATGGCGGGTTTGCACCGCTCGTGACGACAGTGAGCTCGCCAGCGTCCTGAATGTTTTGGGGTAGGGCGTCGTGGATGGCTTGGTCCATGCCAGAGGACGCTGTGGGTTCCGCCGGTTCGACCGCTGCACTGCAACCGGCTAAGAGCGAGACCGAGAGGGCTATGCAGAGGGTTTTTGCGACCTGGATACGATTCATTGACAGTGTTCCATTGCTGTAGTTGATTAGGTGAACTCAACACGCCTGCGTACAGGCCTGCGCCGATCTAGTGAAAAAGACGACGGAGCGCTGGAATTGCGCGGTAGAAGCGCCGCTATTTTTGGGGGTAGCCGAGCGTTGCAGAGATACGGTGGGCGGCGCTGACGACCGAATCTCTCCACGCACCCTCGACATTGCCCGACACCCGCGACATGGCACCCCCAATTACCAGGGCCGCGATCATGTCTCCAGAATAGTCGTAGACCGGCGCGGCGACTGCCCCTGCCCCGGCATCGACCTCGCCGAGACTGAGGCTGTAACCGCGCTGGCGAATCTCCTCCAATTGTCGGCGCAACTCGGCCTCGTCGGTGATGGTGTGTTCGGTGAACGCCGGCCCACGATGCCTGAGTACCTGGGTCAGGCGTTGCTCGTCCTGGCCCGAGAGCAGCATCTTCTGCCCAGCCCCCGCATTAAGTGGCCGTTTTTTGCCGACATCAACGGAGATACGCAGGGAATGGGTGCTCTCAATGCGGGAGATGCAGATCGCTTCCATGCCCAACGGAGCCAGCAGATAAACCGTTTCATTGGTCTGCGCCTGCAACGTCTCCAGCTCGGGCTGCGCTGCGGCCCGCAGTGCTTCGATCGGTTGGACCGCCACTTCGCTGAGGGTGAGTAATCGACTGCCTACCCGGTAGTGGTCGCCGATGCGCTGCAGAAAACCGCGCGATTCGAGGGTTTTGATCAGGCGAAACGCCTTGTTTCGGGTCACTCCAATGCGCCGGGCGATGTCGGCGACGCGCAGTTCCCTCTGCCCGTTCTCGAACTCGAGCAGGATGTCGAGGGCTGCGGCGACCGGCCCGACCGTATAGTCGGTGGCCGGGCCCGTTGCGACGGTCGGCTCCGTCGAAGTCTCAGAAGTCTCAGAAGCCTCAGAAGTCTCAGAAGTCTCAAAAGTGTCAGGCGTGTCAGGCGTGTCAGGCGTGTCAGGCGTGTCAGGCGTGTCAGGCGTGTCCGGGGTGTCAGCAGTGTCGGTTGTCATGCGGTCACCGCGATCGTTCGACGACTGTGCGCATCCGCTATAGAGAGGAGGGAACCGCTCATGAACTGGCCGCCTTTCAGCACGGCGGTGCGACGGCTCGCATCCTGCAACAAGCGGATGTCCCGATGCGGGTCGCCGTCCACGATGAGCAGGTCGGCGAACTTGCCCGCCGCGACAGTACCGACATCGGCTGACATGCCGAGGCACTGGCTGGAGTGGTCGGTGGCAACCGTGATTGCTTCGGCTTCGGTCATGCCGGCCTCGACCAGCAGTTCCAATTCCATTCCGGTGCGCCCGAATCCGTGGAACGGGTTGGTGTCTGTGCCCGCCGCGATGCGCACACCGAGTCGCACGGCCCGAGCAATGCTCTCACGATGGCGAGCAGGCATGTCGGCGGTGTGGGCGCGCACGCTGGCCTGGGACAGGGTGCTGTGCCAGTTGGAGATGCACATTGTTGGAACATACCATGTGCCGCGATCAGCCATTTCGCGCGCGCACTCTTCGCTGAGGTAGGTTCCGTGCTCAATGGTATCGACCCCGGCCCGTACGGCCAGGATCGCGCCGGGGTCGCCGTGGGCGTGTGCGCACACCGGGATCCCCTCGAGGTGCGCCTCGTCCACGATGGCGGCGAGTTCCTCCTCGGTGAACAACGGGCGGTGCGGCCGTCGTGCGGCGAACGTCATGCTCCCCGTCATCGCAACCTTGATGACGTCAGCGCCCATGCGAATAACCTCTCGAACCTTGGCCCGAGCAGCCACCGGGCCGTCGCACCAGGGTTCGGGCAGACCGGGCCAGATCTCGTAGCGCCCGCGGGAGTTGATCGCGCCGCCCGACACCGGATGGTGATCCATCAGCGAGTTGGTCGGCGACACAATGATCAGCGAGGTCTGCAAACGCGGACCGGGAATGACTCCGCGGTCAACGGCGTCGACGAAGCCGCGTTCCAGGCCCCCGAGGTCGCGGGCCGTGGTGATTCCAGCCTCGACCGTCACCTTCAGTGCCGCCACGGTCTGAGACACCAGCAGTCCGAGTGGTTCCGGGTGCGTGACCAGGCTCTGAGCCCACGCTGCATGGTGCGTGTGGCAGTCGATCAGGCCGGGCATCAGGGTGGCGCCGCCCAGATCGACGACCTCGACGGTGACGGGAAGGGGTCGATCGTCGGTCACCTCGACGATACGTTCGCCTTCGATTATCACGGTCGACCGCGCGCGGGCCGGGCTACCGGTGCCATCGATGAGACGAGCGTTGACAAGGGCACGCAGCTGGGTGGTCATGAAATGGGCTCGTTTCGGGAGGTGGAAAGAAGAGTGGATGCGCAAGCGTGGTTTCGCGCACTCGCCAGCACCGACCGCCGCATCTTGCCTGGTTCGGGTGGCGGAGTTTCGTAGGACAAGGGGATTACTCTAATTGTATCGCTGCATAGACAGTGTATCTATATGATATACAAGAGTGACCATTAATGCTCGCCGTGAAGGGTTGCGCAAATGTTGATGGCAGGACTTGCTCGGGAGATTTCCATCTCGGGAGTGGCCGAAGCGCCATTAGGGGAGATGCGGGACATGAAGACAGCAACTCCCCAATTTGAGCCGCCACACGGTCTGCCGGCACTGATCGGCCAATTCGGGCTGCTCGCGGCACCGCACCTCTCCGAATTCGGGATGACGCCCGCGTGGCGAATCGGCAGCTCCGTGCAGGTCGGCTGGCGAAATAAACGCGGGCAGGCACCGACCTTGGGGCCTGTGACACGATGACTATCGACGATGTCTACGCCCACATTGATGCGGGATTTACCGCAGCGCTCGACGAACTCGCCGGTCTCGTTCGCATCGCCGGCGTAAGTGCTCAGCCCACGGATGACCTTGTCGTGTGCGCTCAGATCGTGCTGAACAGTGTCTGCGCGAGTGGTCTGCGCGCGCACCTGATCGAGGGCTATGGACCGCCAGTGGTGTACGGCGAACGCATCGTCGACCCCTCTTTGCCGACCGTGCTCATTTACGGGCACTACGACGTGCAACCGGCAGATTTTGACGCGCACTGGCAGGATGATCCGTTCGAGTCAACCATTCGAGACGGCCGCATGTACGGGCGTGGTACCAGCGACAACAAGGGCCAGCACCTCGCACAGCTCTGCGCGCTGCGTGCCATACGCGCCGTCCACGGCGAGCTGCCGGTGAATGTAAAGGTGCTCATCGAGGGCGAGGAAGAAGTCGGAAGCCCGCATCTGGCCGAACTCGTGCGCGATAACCGGCACCTGTTGGCGGCCAATCTCGTCATCACCTCGGATGGTCCCGTGCATCGCAGCGGCACTCCGCAGCTCGTTCTCGGTACTCGCGGACAGCTCGGCGTTGAGCTGCGCACCCGCGGGGCGAACCGGGAGGCGCACTCTGGAAGCCTCGGCGGGGTGCTGCCCGACGCCGCCCAGCATCTCGTGCAGGCGATGGCGACGCTGTGGCAACCCAGTGGTGAGATCGCCGTTGCGGGCTTCTTCGATGATGCGCTGCCCCCGACGCCAACCGAAAGCGCGAATCTGGCCGGGTTGCCCCTCGACCTGAACGATCACTTGACGGACTTCGGCATTGTCGAGCTTCCCGAACCGGCGGGAATCGGCTATTACGAACGGTTGATGCTGCAGCCGACCATGACCATCACCGGTCTGACCAGCGGCTATACCGGACCGGGGATGAAATCAGTCATTGCCAACGGCGCCCGAGCGCACCTTGATATGCGGCTGGTACCCGGGCAGAACCCCAATGAAATATTTCGGTTGCTCGAGGCGCATCTGGCGGTGCATGCTCCGGATGTCGAGCTGACCCGGCTCAGCTCGGTTCCAGCATCACGCACAGCGCTCGACAATCGCTACGTTGCGATCGTGGCTGGTGCAGTAGAGCGTGCGACTGGCGTGGTTCCCTTCATCGTGCCGAGCCTGGGCAGCTCGCCGCCAAACTTCGTCTTCACAGATATCCTGGGCATTCCCTCAATTCTCGTGCCCTATGCCAATCCGGACCAGAACAATCACGCCGCGAATGAGAACTTCGAGCTGTCGCGATTCAAAGACGGGATGAGAATTTTTGCCACCATCCTCGACCACGTCGCCCGCGCGAACTAGTCGAGTTACAGCGCGAGGCGCAAAGCACCGTCTATCTGGTCGAGTTCTGTCCGGTTGACGTAACCCCGACATGCCGAGGCGCTCGGGCGCGACGGCCGAGTCTGCTCGAAGGAAAACGTGCGCCTGAAACAGGAACGCATCCAATGGAATCTCGCGCTGGAGCGCTTGCTCGCTAAATTTCGTGCAAAATAAGTTTCGATTTTTTTGAGCCTGAAGATCGCGCTCCACTCGGTCGTTATGCCCACCGATACGACGATGATCAGGCTAAAAGCTCCGTCGTACCTCTGAATGAACTCGCCAGCAGTCGCAAATTATGCCATGACAGAACGCGTGTGACCGAAAATCAGGAGTTTCGGAGAATATCGTGAGGTTTTGTTCAAAAAGGGCGGGCATGCTGGCGGCCTTGTCCGTGCCACCCCGAAGTGCACGGACCAAAAACCTAGCGAATGGGCGTACCTAGCGCCCATCATTCGCGCCAAATGAAGGATATGCGCCCAAAAAACACGGAAATGCCTCATGCCCACGTCGCCCTCAAAAACACTCGCATTCACCGTGAGCGCCGCAAACCACGAACCCGCCGACACGAGATCGTAGCGGCGACCGGAACCGCACTCGTTATTGCCGGTCTGGTCGCCAGCAGCGGATTCGTCGCCCAGTCGGCCGATGCCAGGCAAGACAGCATCGCCGCCACGACCGTACTCACCGAAAGTACGGGCCTGCAGAGCGATCAACTCGAGTTCTACGTGCAGCGCGGTGAGACGATCACTCGAGATAACGCATCCGCTGCCCTGAGCGCGGCCCACGTCGTCATCGCTGCCAGCCAAAGCAAAGTGGATGCCACCACTCTCACCTCGGTAGCCAGCTCGCTTGCCAACTACGCGATCCTGCCGATCGAGCGGGTGGAATCGCTCACGGCCGAGGCGAAGGCGGAGACCGCGTCGGTCGCTGCCGCCACGGCTACAGTCGACCGCGTCGCCGCCGAGGCCGCTGCGGCCGCCGCCGCCGCGGCTGCTGAAGCAGCAGCGCAAGCCGCGGCCGAAGCCGCTCGCGTGCAATCCTTAGCCGGCGGTAACTCCGTCGACGGTGCGCGCGCCACAGCGCGTTCGATGGCCGCCTCGCAGTACGGCTGGGGTGAGGACCAGTTCAGCTGCCTCGATCGGTTGTGGCAGAAGGAATCGCGCTGGAACTACGCGGCCATGAATTCCAGCAGTGGTGCGACCGGAATTCCTCAGGCACTTCCCGGTAGCAAGATGGCGTCGGCCGGCAACGACTGGGCTACCAACGCCACCACGCAGATCAGCTGGGGTCTCGGCTACATCAAGGCCTCGTCCTACGGAACGCCGTGCGCGGCCTGGTCGCACTCGCAGTCTGTTGGCTGGTACTGAAGCGCTAGTGGTCGGCGGTGTACGCCCCGGTCACGACCGAATCGACGAGCAGCAGGCTCTTTCCCAGTGGTCGCCGCAGGTTCTGCGGCGACCAGCCAGGGTGCAGGGCCCGGCGCTACGATGAAGTCATAAGGACTCCACGATTGAGTTCGGCGAGGCACACCGACGTGCCCGTCGCAGGAGCCCGCACTCATAGTTCGTCTGTGTACACAGTGCGCTGGTTGTTGCTCGTAGGCTGCCCGGTCAGTGCCGTACCGGATTCCCACCCGGGAATGCCGGCAGTGGCCGGTAGCTCGTGAGCGAGAACAAGCCGCACCTGCACGGCGATGAATTTGATGGAGGCGTTTTTTCAATGTCGTCTGGTTTCACCCGCTCGGGTCCGTCGCCGTCGGATCTATCCCCCTCCGGCCCAACGCTCGAAACGTTCATAGTTGATTACTATGAGCATCTAACAGACGAAGATGCGGCGGCCTACACCCCTGAGGTTCTGGAAGCTCGGGCGCGTGCCCATTGGCGGGTCGCGCAGCGCCGGGTACCCAAGACCGCGGCCGTCGAGATCCACAATGAATCCGGTCGAAGTGTCGTCTATATCGTCACCGACGACATGCCTTTTCTCGTTGACTCGGTCACGGCCGAGTTGGTGCGCCAGCACGCCGCTATTCACCTGGTCGTGCACCCCCTGCTCATCGTCGCTCGCAGCAAGTCCACGAACGACCTCGTCGATATCAACCGTATTCCGGCCAGCGTCGGCGTCTCCAGCGCCGGTGTCTCCAGTGGTGATACCTCGGCCATGCCCAATATCGCCCACCTCATCGCGACCGGTGATGATGCCTCGCACCTCGAGTCCTGGATCGCCATCGAGATCGACAGCGCGAGCGACGATGAGCACACCAGCCTCATCGGCGGGCTGGCTGCTGTGCTCAACGACGTGCGGGCCGCGGTCGAAGACTGGCCGCTCATGCGCACCAAGGCTAGGCAGATCGCACAAGCGCTCGACACAATCGTTGGTGGCGCGCACATCAAGGACCTTCACCAGACCCAGCAGCTTTTGCAGTGGCTCGACGAGGGCAATTTCACTTTTCTCGGTTACCGCGAATACAACCTCGAAACGCAGGGCGGTGAGGACGTGCTCACTCTCGTCGAGGGGAGCGGCCTCGGCCTGCTGCGTTACGCCGACGACCGTCACCAGGTTCAGCACCTGACCGATGCTGGCCGTCAGAAGGCGCGCGAGCGCACCGCCCTGGTGATCACCAAGGCCAACTCCCGGTCCACCGTGCACCGTCCCGCCTACTTCGACTACATCGGAATCAAGAGTTTCGATTCCGCCGGCGAGGTCGACGGTGAGCAGCGGTTTATCGGCCTGTTCGCCGCTAGTGCGTACACCAGCTCGGTCACCGCAGTTCCGGTGCTGCGCGAGAAGGTCGAGGCTGTCATGACCGAGGTCGGTTTTCCGCCCGAGTCGCACAGCGGAAAAGACTTGCTCGGCATCATGGAGACGTATCCTCGTGACGAGCTCTTCCAGATCGAGGTGCCCGCCCTCGTCACAGCGTCGCTCGCGATTCAGCGTCTGCAGGAGCGTCGTCGTACCCGTCTGTTTCTGCGACCCGACATTTACGGCCGGTTCATGTCGGCGCTGGTCTACCTTCCGCGTGACCGCTACAACACCGGCGTGCGACTGCGCATCGAGAAAGAACTACAAGAGACATTCAACTCGGAGTCGCTCGATTTTGAAGCGCGAATGACCGAATCTGCGCTGGCGCGATTGTTCTATCGCATCCGCCTGCCCAAAGATGTCCTGGCGGACTCCGTCGATATCGCGGCGCTGGAACAACGCCTGGCCAGAGCCGTTCGATCCTGGCCCGAGGGGATCAGCGACGAACTGTGCAAGACACACTCGGTCGAAGATGCGGAGCGGTTGGCCGACGTGTGGGCCGACGCTTTTCCCGCCAGTTACCGGGTCGACTACGAAATTACTGATGCGCTGCAAGACATTGGGCGATTCGAGGCCTGCGCCGCGAAAATCAGCCGCCCCGGACTGTACGTGTACCTGCCCAGAACGGCTGGTGACCCGGGCGAAGACGCCCGCATCAAGCTCTACATGACCGAACCGAAAAGCCTCAGCCAGATTCTGCCCTTTCTGCAGAACCTCGGCATCGAGGTGCTCGATGAGGTGCCGTTTGAAATTCAGACCACCGATGGGCGTCGCTTCTACCTCTACGACCTCGGCCTGCGCTACCCGGCCGGAGTCGACCCGGTCGCGACCGGCGCACTGCTGGCAGACTCCTTCGGCGCGGCCATCAGTGGCGCCATCGAATCCGACAGCCTCGACCGCTTGGTCTTACAAGACGGATTACCTTGGCACCGCGTGGTTATTCTTCGCAGCTACGCCAAGTACCTGCGCCAGATCGGCAACACCAACTCCTACGGTTTCGTCGCGAACGCCCTGCTGGCCAACCCGGCCGTCACACTCGGCCTCGTTGCCCTGTTCGAGGCCCGATTCGATCCAGACCTGGCCGATGACGAGCGGATGCTTCGCGTCGCCGACGTACGCGAACAGCTGCGGGTCGCAATGGAGCAGGTTGCCACCCTTGACGCCGACCGGGTGCTGCGCACGCTCATCACCCTGATCGAAGCGTCGCTGCGCACGAATTTCTTTCAGCACAAGCCCTATCTCAGCATCAAACTCGACCCGTCTCAGATCGCGCAGATGCCCTCACCCAGGCCCATGTACGAAATCTGGGTGTACTCGCCGCGAGTGGAGGGTGTGCACCTGCGTTTTGGCAAGGTAGCCCGCGGCGGGCTGCGCTGGTCCGACCGCCGTGAAGACTTTCGCACCGAGGTGCTCGGCCTGGTCAAGGCCCAAACGGTCAAGAACGCCGTCATCGTGCCCACCGGCGCCAAGGGCGGATTCTTCGCCAAGAAGCTACCCGACCCCGGTCGTGACCGTGCGGCCTGGATGGCTGAGGGTATCGATAGCTACAAGACCTTTATTCGTGGACTGCTCGACCTGACCGACAACCTGGTGGCCGACGTCGATGGCGAACACGTCGTTGCACCGCACCGGGTGGTGCGGCATGACGACGACGATAGCTATCTTGTCGTCGCCGCTGACAAGGGCACGGCATCCTTCTCCGACATCGCCAATGGGCTGGCCGCCGAATACGGTTTCTGGCTCGGCGACGCTTTCGCCTCGGGTGGTTCGGTCGGCTACGACCACAAGGAGATGGGTATCACCGCCAAGGGAGCCTGGGAGTCGGTCAAGCGCCACTTCAGCGAACTCGGTGTTGACACGCAAACCGAAGACTTCACCGTCGTCGGTGTCGGCGATATGTCCGGTGACGTGTTCGGCAACGGCATGCT
Organism: Cryobacterium sp. M15; assembly: GCF_002929675.1. Lineage (NCBI taxonomy): Bacteria > Bacillati > Actinomycetota > Actinomycetes > Micrococcales > Microbacteriaceae > Cryobacterium > Cryobacterium sp. M15. The sequence goes on along the minus strand of NZ_PJJW01000041.1, from coordinate 58,501 downwards.
GCTCTCCAAGCACACCAAACTCGTCGCGGCTTTCGACCACCGGCACATTTTTCTCGACCCCAACCCCGATCCGGCGCTCTCTTTCACGGAACGCACCCGGTTGTTCGAGCTGCCGCGCTCATCCTGGGCCGACTACGGGACCGATCTGATTAGCGCTGGTGGCGGCGTCTTCCCTCGCCAGGCCAAGGTCGTTCCCATCTCGGCCGAGGTGCGGGTCGTGCTCGGGCTACCAGAAGGGACGGCCCAGCTGAGCCCACCGGAATTGCTGCGGGCGATTCTGCTGGCGCCGGCTGACCTGCTCTACAACGGCGGCATCGGAACCTACATCAAAGCGAGCAGTGAATCGGCCGCGCAGGTTGGCGATAAAGCCAACGACGGCATTCGGGTCGACGGCCGGGACCTGCGGGTCAAAGTCGTCGGGGAGGGCGGCAACCTCGGGTTCACTCAACTCGGCCGCATCGAAGCTGCGCTTGCCGGAGTAATCCTCAATACCGACGCGATCGACAACTCGGCCGGGGTGGACTGCTCCGACCACGAAGTCAACATCAAGATCTTCGTGGACCGAATGGTCGCGGCCGGCAAACTCGACCCGGCCGAGCGGGCCGGGTTCCTCGCCGAGATGACCGACGAGGTCGGGCGGCTGGTGCTGGTGGACAACGTCGACCAGAATATTCTGCTGCTCAACGACCGCATGCTCGTGAACAACTGGAGCCCGAGCTACGAGCGCCTCATGAACTGGCTTGAAGAATCGGGAGATCTGCAGCGCGAGCTGGAGGCTTTGCCGACGACAGCCACGCTACGGGAGCGTCTGGACCGCGGGCAGGGACTGACCAGCCCCGAGTTGAGCGTGCTCGCCGCCTACGCCAAAATCGAGCTGGCTACCGCGCTGCGGGGCAGCGACCTGGCCGATGACCCGTGGTTCGGTAATACCCTGCGCGGATACTTCCCGGGGCACCTTTCCGAACGTTTCGATGCCGAGCTAGACACGCATCCGCTTCGCCGGGAGATTATTGCGACGGTCGTCGCGAACGACATGATCAACCTCGGCGGCATCACCTTTGCTTTCCGTGCGATGGAGGAGACCTCGGCTAACTCGGCGACGATCGCGCGAGCTTTCGTGGCTCTGCGCGAGGTTTTCGACCTCGACTCGATGGTCGACGAACTCAACGCGCTGCCGTCGTCGTTCCCGACCAAAAAATGGACGTCGATCCATTTGGACATTCGCCGCCTGCTCGACCGTGCCGTGCGTTGGCAGGTCAATCAGGGCGCCAACATGCCTGTCGGCGCGGTCATCGCCGCGTACAAGCCGCAGATCGCGCTCGTGCGCGCGCACCTCGGCGACTACCTACAGGGCGCCGATCGCGGGCGCCTCGAAACGCAGGAAGAGAAGGCCAGGGAGTGGGGTCTGCCTGACGACCTCGGTCGCCGCTGGTCGGAATTGTTCGAAGCGTACGCGCTGCTCGACGTGGCCATGATCGCGGCCAGGGCGAATGTGCAGGTCACCCGGGTCGCCGAAGTCTATTACACGATCTACAACCGTTTCGGCGTCGACAGTCTGCTCGAGCGCATCACCAAGCTGCCGCGCAAGGACCGCTGGCAGGCCCTCGCCCGCGCAGCTCTCCGCGACGACCTCTACTCGACCGTCGCAGACATGACGCGGTCCGTGCTCGATGAAACACATGCCGGAACTGCCGACGAGCGCCTCCTCGCTTGGGAAGAACTCAACGCCGAACAGCTCGGCCGGGCTCGTAGCGTCTTCGACGAGGTGAATTCGCTCGCGCAAGACGACATGGCGTCTCTCTCGGTCGCCGTGCGCCTGCTGCGTTCCATCGTGCGCCGCTGAGCATCGGGTGACGGCGGGTGCGACTCACCCGTGGCCGACGCTGCTGGTTGGCGCCCCCGGCGGTTGTGACAACGGCGCTCAGGCATCCCAGCCGCGCGCCGGGAGATTGTTGAGCCAGTCGTCGAGCGGCGTCGACGTAATCGTGCCGCTGCCGAGTGGGGGGCCGTGCGCTGGCGGCACGCGAGACGATGATTGCTGATCGAAATCGACGGCCGGAGTGATGGTGACACTCATTGGAGGAAGAGCTATCCCAACGGAGGTCCATGCCTCGCCGGACAACCTGCTGATCGGATGTAGGAACGTGTGAAACATCAAAACCCCTGACTCGAAGCGGTCAAAACCGCTACCAGGGTCTGGGGTAACACTTAGACGCTACGCGTAAAGATGTCAAAACATCAAGAGTTCTGTATTAACAGAAGGAGAACACGCCGCTAAAAAAGCCAGTGAGTCCCTGCCCGAGAGCGCGCCGGGTACGGCTAGGGCAGGGAGGCGATCACAATCGCGGCGGCCATCCATAACGGCATCGCTAAGACCATCAGTGCGAGGCCGACCCATTGCAGCCGCGCATACGGCTGATTGACGCCGCCGCGATTGCGGGTGCGCACAATATCGACCACCGAGATGACCATGCCGACGAACATGAGTGGAGAAACCGAAAGCAGCACGAGAACGTTGAGCGGGTCATCGCGCACAGACGAGCACACTGCGACGCCGGGCACGCAGTAAATGACGAACAGTGCCGCGCTGATCCAGAGCGAAATGGGAATGTGCCGCGTCGACGTCGTGATAGTTGCGTTCATGATGCGACCCCCGTTAGTGCCTGCGATTTTTGACAATAGCACGGGGGTGAGGCTGGGTCAGCCCATGTAGCCGAGTTGGGTGAGCCTCGTGCGTACCTCGGCGTCGCTGGGCTCGACCAGGTGCGTGTCGTCGGGAAACACGATGACGGGAATGTTGGTGCGCCCGCTAATGGCGCGGGCGCGATCGGCGCCGTCCTCGACGAGGAGCAGATCGACGTAGTCGTAGTCCACCTCGAGGCGGTCGAGCAGCGACTTGGAACGACGGCAATCGCTGCACCACTGTGCTCCATACATTGTGATGCGCGAAGCGGTGGCAGTCGATTCAGTCATATCTGCGAGTGTAAGCCGCGCACCTGAGTGTCACGGATGGGGCGCGTTCGCTTTAGTCGTGCAGGTGGTCGACCTGCCAGCCGGTGGATTGCTCGAGCAGATCCAGAATGTTTTGAGCGGATGCCCGCGCTTCGGCCTGGCCGCGCACGTTCACCACGTCGATGGTCAAGGGCAGGCTTTCGCCGAACTTGGGAATCTCCACATCAATCCGGCCGCCGTCGGGCAGCGCGATGAAAGCGTTCGCTCCAGCCGGGTTCTCTACGTTCGTACCGAGGGCGGTAGCGATGGCCGCGAGGGCATCGGGCTTGGTGCGCTGAACCTGGGCGATGATCGTGGCAGTGAACGTCATGGGGCTCCGAATGTGAGGGGTTGAGGACTCGTACAGTAAAGCAGTACCCGTACCCTGAATCCATGCCTTCTTATCGCGTCACCATGAGTATCGAATCCCTGCACACAGGAACCGTGCCTGCCTCGGTCGTGCCCCGGGCGGCTGCGGCGGCCGCCGAATTCACCACGGTGGAAGCCTCCGATCTTACGATCGTCGCCGGTGCAGCGCGGGTCATCGTGCGTTTCACGGCGGATGACTCGGCATCGGCCCTGCAGATCGGCGCCCACGTCGTGGCAGATCTGCGGGTCGTCGCCGAGTTGCGGGCGTCGCTGATCACCGAGCGAGTCAAGGGAACCTGGGTGCCGGTGCACTGACCTCGACGTTCACGCGGTAACGCACACGGGCGCGGGCGACACGACGTCAGCCGCGCCCGTGTGCATATTTTGCGAAGCTACTCGACGGGCGCGGTGACCGTGTTGCTCTGCAGTGTGACGGCCGTCTGGGCCAGGAGGCGTCCGTTGATGGTCGCTCCGGTCTTCATGGCGATCATCGTCTGGCTGAGGATGGTGCCTTCGAAGTGCGCGGTCGTGCCGATGGCGACGGATCCGCCAACCTGCCAGAACACGTTCTTCGCCTGCACGCCGCCGGCGAGAATCACGTTCTGAGCTGAAGCCTGTTCCAGGTCCTTGGAGATCTGAAAGATGAAGACGTCATCCGCGGTGCCGGTGAGGGTGACGTCGGTGGAGATGTTCACGTCGGTGCCCCACTTGTAGAGGCCCTGGGTGAGGGTCAGGCCACCGATTTCGCCGGCGCCCAGGTTGATGAAGTCCGGAGTGGTGCGCCCGGCGGCATCGGTGTACGCGATCTCGAGGTCGCTGACGGCCTCGGTGAGGTACGTGGCATCGGTCACGATGCAGGAGGGGCCCTCGGCGTCGACGCTGTAAATCGTGCCATTGGTCACCTCCGGGCAGGTGACGTGAATAGCGGCTCCCGTGATGGGGCTCGCTCCGACGTTTCCGCTGATCGCTGATGTGTAGACATCCGTGATGCCGGACTTCGAGAGGATAGCAAAGGTGCCGGCCTCTCCAAGGTCGACCACGGCGCGCGGTGCGGGCTCGGATGCGACGGCTCCGCCGACTCCGATGCTGCCCACTCCGATGATGCCGACGACCAGGAGGGCGCCGAGAAGTCGCTTGCGCGACGATGAAAGCTGTGTAAACGAACTCATGTTTTTTTCCCTCTCCAAAGACCCGCACGATGCGGGTCAGGGCAGGGCCACGTGCTGATATGGCCGCCGGTGCTGCACACCGGGCTTCTCCCGTTGACCGGGCTCGAAAGTAGGTGACGCCCCCAAGCCCCAACTGTCGTGCCCTCCGGGCGCAATACGCACATACGTTCGTGCGCCCCCACGACAATGATTCCAACGAATAGAATCTGTCTAACCCCAGACTAGGGGTAGTACGGCCGTTTGCCGTGCTTCGTTCGCCGGACGACTAAACGATCGGGTCCATCGAGCTCAGGTGGGAGGAGTCGTTCCACATCTGCAACACGCGGTTCTCGCGCTCCCAACCGAGCGTCGACACGGTTGCGGTGCCGAGGCTCAGGCTCTTGCCAGCGACGGCGGGCAAACCCATCCAGCGCGCGGTCATGATGCGCAGAAAGTGTCCATGGGCGAAAATGGCCACCCGACCCTCGGCTGCGAGGCAGGTGTCGATGGCGAGATCAGCCCGTGCGCCCACTTCCTCTACGGATTCACCATCCACAATAGGATCGCCCCACACGGACCAGCCGGGAATTTCCGAGCGGATGTCCGCGGTTCGGCGTCCCTCGTACACCCCGTAATCCCATTCCAGCACGTCGTCGGTGGCCACGCCCTGCGCGCCGTAACCGGCCCGTTCCATGGTTTCCCAGGCACGCACCAGCGGGCTCGAGTAGACCCGATCGAAGTGTCGACCGTCCAACATCTCGCCGAGAGCATCCGCTTGACGGCGCCCGAAGTCGGTCAGTGGAATGTCGGTGCGCCCAGTGTGTTGACCGGAAATGCTCCACTCGGTCTGCCCGTGGCGAATAAGAACGATGTCGTTCTGGGTCATGCGGCTCCCTCGCGTGTGCCGCAGGAACGCGGCCGATCAAGTCTACGTTTCGTGCGCCGGGCAGCCCCGACCGGGGACGCCTCGGCGTCGACCCTTGGGTTCGAAAAAGTCGGCAGGCTGGATGCCACCTGCGCATGTGTCAACTGACCCCGGATGTTCAATTTCGACCCCGGCGAGAGTCGTAGGCTGGAGGCCTAGCCATCGAGTCTGAGACGGGTGCCATGAGGGTCATTAGTTACAACCTCCGCAAGAACCGTGCCAGCGGCGAACTCGTCGACCTGGCCGAACGGTACAGTCCCAACATTCTCTGCCTGCAGGAATGCAACACCGTCGATCTGCCGGCCGAGGTCGGAAACCTGCACCTGGCCGATTCGACTCATCGCAATCGCCTCGGCCTGGCCATCTACTATCGCAGGGACCGCTTCACAGCGATCAGGACGCAGACCTTCGCGCTCAAGAAGTCGCTGCACGACCGTGTCGCCGCGCCCGCACACGAACGCCTGATCGCCACCCGCCTGGTCGATAATGTCGCGCAGCGGGAGTTCGTTGTGGCATCGTTTCACGCAGCGCCGCTGACCGCGCTCAATTCTCTGCGCCGCAACCAGATTCGCAGCGCCCACGAAGAGTTGAGCGTTCTGGGCCCCGGCCTGCCGACCCTCATGGTCGGCGACTATAACTATCCAATCTTCCAGGGCAAGCTCGGTAATAAGGTGAACCAGTCCGGCTATGACCTCACGCTCAGCGATACGCGCACGTATACCCGTTATAAGTTCTTTCGCGGACACTTCGACCTGGCGACCTCGATGGGCTTGATAATTTCCAATGTCGAGACCCTCCCGCAGGGCACCTCAGATCACATGCCCATTCTGGTAACGGCTACCTATTCCGACGAGCCTAGGATGCAGACGGATGCCGCGCATCACCTTGCCAACCCGGCCGCCTCCGAGTCGGTATCCATCGACGGCGCCGACTTCACTATCTGAGGAAGTGGCCAAATTGCCGCCCGCCTTAGACGAGCAGCTCGATTATCCCGCGCACGATGGTCGCGAACGACCCGAGATAGGCAACGATTACGAGCAGGCGGCGGGCCACGTGCGGCTCGACCACAGAGGCCAGCCGGTCACCGATGATGAGCCCCACGATGCAGGCGCATCCGATGAGCACCCAGACCAGCACGGGTAACTGGGGCAGGTCGGCCGATCCCAGGGCGAATTTTGAGGCCAGGGACGCCAGGCCGATCGTGAGAAAGTACGGCTGCATGGTCGCGGCGAATGACCGCTGCGGCCATCCCGTGGCAATCGCGTAAATGCTCACCGCCGGACCGCCGACACCGGCCGTCGTGTTCATGAACCCGCTGGTCATGCCGGCCATCACGCGAAAACCGAGGCGGTCGCGCACAACGACCCGGCCGAGATTCACCGATATGGTCAGACCGGCTGCCACGAGTACGCCGATCGAAATTTCGAGCCAGGCTACCGAAACGAACTGCAAAACGTAGGAGCCGGGCACGATACCGACGACGGCGCAGAGCGCCAGAACTATGTAGCGCCGCCAGTCCACCTGCCGAAATACTCGCGTCAGGATGATGCTTGCCGTGAGGACCCCGCAGACGTTGACCACGATGACGCCGTCAACCGGCCCGAGCAATAAAACCAGAAAAGGCGCCGCTACCAGGGCGAAGCCCATGCCGGTGATGCGCTGCATGCTCGACCCGACCAGCACGGCTGCAATCACCAGAACGGTCGTCCACACGTCAAGGTCTCCCAGCTCGGTTGTTGCTGTCCACGATACCGGCCCGGGCGGCACCGAATGGCGTGGGCAATGCTCGGTGGCCTACCGTTGACACATCGGCAGGTAGCCGGCGCGACGAAAGGACAACGGATGCCCGACCTCAGTTTTGCCACCGAAAACGTTTTGCAGGGGCGCACCTTCGACGCCGTATTGTTCGACATGGACGGTACCCTCATTGATTCCACGCCGGCGGTCAACCGCTCGTGGGCCGTTTGGGGAAGGGAATGGGGCGTGGCCAAGGACGAAACCGTCCACGGTCGCCCGGCGCGCGACATCATCGCAGAACTTGTGCCAGCCGCCCGCGTCGACGAGGCGATCGACCGCATTCTGGCCCTCGAAACCGCTGACACCCAGGACATCACCGTGTTGCCCGGCGCCGCAGCGCTCCTGGACAGCCTGCCGGAGAGTCGACGGGCGATCGTCACGTCCTGCGCGCGGCCACTGGCGGTCGCACGGCTGGCGGCATCCGCTTTGGTGGCACCGAGCGTGATCGTGACCATCGATGACACCCCGCGCGGCAAACCGTTCCCTGAACCGTTTCTGGAGGGAGCCGCCCGGCTCGGCGTCGACCCGCGCCGGTGTCTGGTAATCGAGGATGCGCCTGCCGGGTTGCAGGCCGGCCGCGCCGCTGGCTGTACCACGATCGGAGTCGCCGGAACCTATCCGGCGGCCGAACTCGTGGCCGACCTCGTCGTGCCCGGGCTCGATCATCTGCGCATTGAATGCACTGACGACGGTCTCATTGTTCGGTTCAAGTTGCCGAAAAACTAAAGAACGGTCAGCGCTGCCACCCAAATGAACGTAACGTTGATAAGCGGTATGTGCGTTCGGCTTTTCCGAGTGGTGCGAGCCGCGTAACGAAAGGTTTTTCCCTCTTGGACGACGAATGCATCCACGGACTCGAGGGCCAATTGTGCGCTCTGTGCTTTCCCAAAGTTGTTACTGAGCCCCTCACCCCGGTGAAAAAGACCCGCGCCCCGAAGCTGTCTTCGCTGCGCGACCCGCTACCGACGGCGGCTATGCCCGCCGCACGCACAGCCCGCCCGGTTCGCGTGGCCGGCGCGCCTCGCCCGGTGCGAGCTGAGAAGGTCTCGACCGACAACGTCGACGAGCAGCGCGTGTACCACCTCACGCACATCAGCAACCTCGGTGCGATCCTGCAGGACGGACGCCTGCTCGCCAACGACGCCCTCACCGCGCGGCCGACCGTCGACATCTCCGCACCGGGCACTCGCGACCTGCGCCGGGCTGCCCGCGTCTCCGGCGATGGTCGCAGTGTTGCTGAGTACGTGCCCTTCTTTCTGTCGCCGAATGCGACCGTCTGGGAGAGCGTGCGAGCTGAAGCCGCTGACCCGCGCCTGGCGCGCGATACCCACGGCTCCGAGGCCTTCGACTTCGTCATGCTCGTGAGTACGGTCAAGAAGATCAACGAGGGGATGGCGGCGCGTGCCGCAGCTGAAATTGTCTCGGCCAATGCCCCGGTAGACGAGGCCCAGGATCTGACCGCCCAAGATCTGACCGCGCCAGATGCTGACGCCGCCGAAGAGGCGGTTCCGTTCGTTGCGAGCGTGATCGCCGTCACCAACGGTGATGCCGCCGGCGCGCTGACCCGGTTCGGCGCCACGCCGGCCACCGCCGAACGCATGCTGCAGACCCTTCGCGCCGAAGCAGACGGTGCGATGATTCTCGAAGCCGAGTTGCTCGTTCCCGACGCCGTGCCGATGGACCTGATCACGCTCATCGGCGTCTGCAACGACAATGTGCGCGAAACTGTGCGCGGCATCCTGAAGGCCAGCTCGTATAAGCCCAAGGTTGCGGTCTACCCGCCGTGGTTCCACACCTCCGCTGATCCCCAGTAGGGCTTGGTTGTCGGGCCGGATCCGGAGAGTAAGCCCCTGATCTGGCCTGATCGTGAATCCAGATCTAGACGACCCCGAGCGGGAGATGCTCACCGACGGGCAGCTCCACCCGGATCCGGTCGCTCGGTTGCACGATGCCGCCGGTCACCACGACGCCCATGATTCCGCCGCGGCGTTGAACCGCGCCGGCAGCATCCGTTTTGATGAGCTGCTTCATCAGGCCTTTCTGGTAGCCGTTGATGAGCGAGCAGGGGCTGCGCATGCCGGTGATCGAGACCACGGCCTCGCTGCCGAGGTGCAGTCGGGTTCCCAGCGGCAGGGTCATCAGATCGATTCCGATGGTCGTCACGTTTTCGCCCAGCTCGCCCGGTGCGACCGTATACCCGGTGGGTACGAGGTCGTCGAACAACTCTGCGGCCATGAAGTGCACCTGGCAGAGGTTGGGCGCCGTGGGATCGCGTTTTTTGGCATAACGGTGCTGCACCGTGGGGCCCGCGTGAGAATCGCCCTCGACACCGATTCCAGCCAGCAAACGGATGCTTGCGACCACCGGCTTGCTGAAGCGGTGCGCGTCATCGCGGCTGACAGAAACGACCGCGCCGGGACGTCCCTCGAGTGCCATGCCCTTGATTCTGCCATAGCGCACGCACGTTCGAGGGAACGCATACAACACCGACTGCGCAGACGTCAAAATGTCTGCGTCAAGTGGTTGACGCACCAACACGCTGGGCCTACATTTCATCAGTGGAAAGGTTGCCGATGACCAGTGTCACCCCCGACAGTCACGACCAGTTCGATGAGGGTACGGCTGAACCACTGCCACTACCGACAGACGAAACCGCCCCGCATATTGCCCGGCCCTACCGAGCCCTGGAGCGAGAGTTGGAACGCGCGGTGCGCGATCGCGTCGACGTCAACCTGCGAGTCACCGCGGCGGTCAACGCGATGCGCGACGGCGGCTGTTCCTGGGCTGATATCGCGCGCCTCCTTGGTACCGCCCCGCAGACCGCGCACAAGAAGTACAGTAAGCCGCGCCCGCCACGCGCCCCCAAGGACGCCTGACGAGATCAGGGCGTGCCAGACGCCGCGCCCGCGATAATCCCGCGTGCCGGGGGCCGCACGTCGGGTTTGCGGCCCTCGGTCGGGTGATTGCATTGTGGCCCAGATCACACGGTCGTGATATAGCCTTGAGGCGAATTCTCCCTGATTGAAAGGACACCATGCACGCCTCCGAAACACTCAGTAACAACCTGCAGTCCGTTCTGGTCGACCTGATCGAATTGCACGTGCAGGGCAAACAAGCGCACTGGAGCGTCGTTGGAAAGAACTTCCGCGACCTGCACCTGCAACTCGATGAGATCATCGTCGATGTGCGTGAATTCTCCGACCAGGTCGCCGAACGCATGCGCGCACTCGACGCGATGCCTGACGGTCGCAGCGAGACGGTCACCAAGGCCACCAACCTGCCGAAGTTTCCCGACGGCGAAGTCGACACGGCCGAGACGGTCACCCTCATCACCGAACGGCTCGACGCCACGGTCGCCAACATGCGCAAGGTGCACAATGAGGTCGACGAGGAAGATCCCACCAGTGCCGATCTTCTTCACGCTTTCATCGAGAAGCTCGAGCAGTATTCCTGGATGGTCAGCGCGGAGAACCGCAAACCGCGCAAGCGTTCCGAGATGAAATCCGCGCACTGAGCTTGCTGACGCGTACTCCAGGTTTCTCCTGGGGTAGCGTCGGTGTGGACGAGAAAAGTGCCATCATGATCAAATGACCTATCTCGCGAATGAATCCCGTTATGAGTCCATGCCCTACCGTCGTGTCGGGCGCAGCGGCCTCAAGCTTCCCGCCATTTCGCTCGGTCTATGGCAGAACTTCGGCGATGACAAGCCGCTCGCCACACAACGAGCTATTCTTCGCCGGGCCTTCGACCTGGGCATCACCCACTTCGACCTGGCCAACAACTACGGTCCGCCCCCTGGGTCGGCCGAAACGAACTTCGGCCAGCTGTACCGCGAAGATTTCAGCGCCCACCGCGACGAACTCGTGCTCTCGACCAAGGCCGGCTACGACATGTGGCCGGGCCCGTATGGCAACTTCGGCAGCCGTAAATACTTATTGTCGAGCCTCGACCAGTCGCTCTCACGCATGGGCGTTGACTACGTCGATATCTTCTACTCGCACCGTGCCGACCCCGATACCCCGCTCGAAGAGACCATGGGTGCACTGCACACCGCCGTGACGAGTGGCCGCGCCCTCTATGCCGGCATCTCGTCGTACTCGCCGGCACGCACCCGAGAAGCAGCCGCGATTCTGGCCGACCTCGGCACCCCGCTGTTGATTCACCAGCCTTCCTACTCGATGTTCAATCGCTGGGTCGAGGACGACCTGCTCGATACGTTCGACGACATCGGCGTCGGCTGTATCGCGTTCTCGCCGCTGGCCCAGGGGCTGCTCACCGACCGCTACCTCGATGGTATTCCGGCGGACTCCCGGGTCGCCCGGGATGGCTCGGCAAACAAGTCCATGGTGAGCGCGGAGGCGCTGACCCGTATCCGCGCCCTAACCGAGATCGCCTCCGAACGTGGTCAGTCACTCGCCCAGCTGGCATTGGCCTGGGTGCTGCGCAATTCAGCGGTGACCAGTGCGCTTATCGGCGCATCGTCGGTCGCCCAGCTCGAGGCGAACGTGGGGGCACTGGACAACCTCGACTTCAGCGCCGAGGAACTGGCCGCCATCGACGAGCACGCCGTCGATAACGGCATCAACCTGTGGGCGGCGTCGAGCGCGGTCTGATCACGGCTCGAGGAGACCGCGAATGTCTTCGGCGGTCAGCGCGGTGCTGAACATGGCGTCGTCGTCGAGCACAGCGTTGAACAGCTGCGATTTTTGCTTCTGGAGTGCCACGACCTTCTCTTCGATAGTGCCGGTCGCGACGAGCCGGTAGACCATCACGTTGCGGGTCTGGCCGATGCGGTGGGTGCGGTCGATGGCCTGCGCCTCGGTTTGCGGGTTCCACCACGGGTCGAGCAGAAAGACGTAGTCGGCTTCGGTGAGGTTGAGACCGAAGCCGCCCGCCTTGAGGCTGATCAGGAACACCGGCGCCGCACCGCTTTTAAACCGGTCGATCACTTCGCTGCGCCGCAACGTCGACCCGTCGAGGTAGCAATACGGAACACCCTGCGCGTCGAGCCGGGCGGCGGCGAGCTTCAAAAATGACGTGAACTGGCTGAAGACGAGTGCCCGGTGTCCCTCGCTGATGACATCGTCGAGCTGGTCGAACAGGGCGTCGAGCTTGCTCGAACGCACGCCCGCATACTTCTTGTCGACGAGGGAGGCGTCGAGGCTCAGCAGGCGCAGCAGGGTGAGCGAGCGAAAAATGATGAACCGGTTCTTGTCGAGTTCCTCGATCAAACCGTAGAGCTTCTGCCGTTCCCGCTGCAGAAACGTGTCGTAGAGCTTCTGGTGCGCCGGGTTCAGCGCGATCTGCAACTCCTGCTCCTGCTTGGGCGGCAGGTCACGGGCAACGACGTCCTTGGTCCGGCGCAAAATCAGCGGGCGGATGCGCCGCCGCAGCTTTGCGAGCCGCTCAGGGTTCTCGCCCCGGGTCACCGGCCGGACGTAGTCCTCGATGAATTTGCGCGATGAGGCAAACAGGCCCGGCGCGACAATACTGAACAGCGACCACAGATCCATCAGGTTGTTCTCCAGCGGAGTTCCCGTGATGGCCAGTTTGAACGGCGTGTTCAATTCTTTCGCGCAGGCATAGGCGCGGCTCGTGCGGTTCTTCACGAATTGCGCCTCATCGAGAATGAGGCCAGCCCAGGCCACTGCCTGGTACGCGTCGAAATCGAGACGGAACAACGCGTACGACGTGATGAGTACGTCGACGTCGGTGGCGGCATCCGCTATGAGCGTGCGGCTTTTCACCTCCGTCGCCGTGACGGTGCGTACCCGCAGTCCGGGCGTGAATCGAGTCGCCTCGTTCTGCCAGTTCGCCACAACGGATGTCGGTGCCACGACCAGGAACGGCCCCGGCCCAGAGACACTCGCGTGCACCAGCAGCGCCAGGGTCTGGAGTGTTTTACCGAGGCCCATGTCATCGGCGAGTACCCCGCCCAGCCGGTGCTTCCAGAGAAATGCGAGCCAGGCGAACCCCTCCTGCTGGTAGGGGCGCAGGGTGGCGCGCACGCCGCCCGGAAGGGAAGTCGGGTCGATGCCGGCCAGATTTTTGAGCCCGGCGGCGGCGGCCCGCCATGAGATGGCCGGCACTGTCTCGTCGGCGAGATCCTCGAAATCGCTCCATAAACTGGCCTGGTAGCGGCTGATGCGCAGGCCGGTCGCCCACTCCTGCAGTGCGCGGGCTTCGTTGATGAGTTCGTGCAGCTGTTCGAACTCGGGGCTCTGCAGGGAGAGATAGCTGTTGTCGACCAGTTTCAGGCGGGTCTGGCCCTTGGCGAGCGCCTTGAACAGCGGGCCGAATGGCACCGTGATCGCGCCGACGGTGACGATCACGCCGAGATCGAACCAGTCGCGCTGGTCGGTCTCCACCGTCGTGATTACCAAGTGCGGCACTTCGGTGCGCTCGAAGTCGTCGGGCAGTACCTCGGGAAAGCGCACCGAGGCGTCCGTGCTGGTGACCAGGACCGTGCGTTGCAGGGTCGGGTAGACGGAGCCGAGAAACTCGGCCGTATCCTCTGCGGGGACCATCGCCGCCTCGACGCGTCCGAGCAGGTGACGCTGCTCGCGGTTCAGCGGGCCAGCGGTCGGTGCGAGCGTGATTACGGTCGGCAGGCCGAACCGCACACTGTAGATGCCGTGGCCGGCGATGATTCCGGCGGCCTCGAGGGGGTGGTTCTCCCCGTCGATGTGCAGGCGGGCTTGCAGAACCAGGGGTCCGGCAGAATCTGTTCGGGAGGCGTCGAGGCTGATCTCGGCGAGCGAACCGACCCGCACACACACCCCTTTCTTGGCGCCGACGAAGCCGATGCCGAGCTGTTCGGCCTCTCGCAGCAACGGCCAGAGCAGCGCACTGGTGAAGTTGTCGAGGTAGATCCAGTCGGTTTCCTGGCTTGTGTACACCTCGCGCACGGCCTTGTAGAGGGCGGCGAACTGGGAGATCCAGCGGTGGTGTTCGGGGTCGAGGTTGAACCGGTTCAGCTGAAAGGTAAGGTGGCTCCAGGTGACGTTGCTCCGCACCCAGTTACCCTTCGCATTCGAAATAACCGGCCGCACGCCGAGCCGAAACTCGCCGTGGCCGGGCTCGAGCGCTTTCACCGGCTTGGCCGTCGGCCCACGCCACCGGTCATTCGTGCGCGGAGTCTGCTCGCGCAGCTCGAACTGCAGCCCCATCGCCACTTTCGGGCCGGTAGCCAGTGCACGCGGTTGCCCGAAATTACCGATTCGTGGCAGAGCGGGTGCCGGCGGCTCGGGCGCCTGCACCAGCCGCTTCCACGCGGGGGTCAGGTCTGGGCCGTCCGACATTCCCCTAGCTGTCGCTCTCTGACGGATTCAGACCGGCGGTGCCCAGCACCCAGGCGTAGTTGAACGCGCGCTCACGCCACGCGCTGTAGCGACCGGAGACGCCGCCGTGGCCGGCCGACATTTCGGTCTTGAGTAGAGCATCCGCTCCGACTTCCCGGAGCTTAGCGACCCATTTCGCCGGCTCGACGTAGAGAACGCGGGTATCGTTCAGGCTGGTCACGGCAAGAATATGCGGGTAGGCGACGGCGCGCACGTTCTCGACCGGGGAGTACGACTTCATGTAGGCGTACACCTCGGCATCGTGCAGGGGATCGCCCCACTCGTCCCACTCGATCACGGTGAGCGGCAGTGAGGGATCGAGAATCGAGGTGAGGGCGTCGACAAATGGAACCTCGGCGAGGATGCCGGCGAACAGCTCGGGCGCGAGGTTCGCCACGGCGCCCATGAGCAGCCCGCCGGCGCTGCCGCCCTCGGCGACCAGTTGGTCGGGGGTCGTATAGCCCGCGTCGATGATGTGCCGGGCGCAACTGACGAAGTCGGTGAAGGTGTTGCGCTTGGTCAGGGTCTTGCCGGTTTCGTACCAGGTTCGGCCGAGTTCGCCGCCGCCGCGCACGTGCGCGATGGCGAAGATCATGCCGCGGTCGAGCAGGCTGAGCCGGGCGATACCGAATCCGGGGTCGATGCTGTGCTCGTACGATCCATAGCCGTAGAGCAGTGTCGGTGCCGGGGTGCCGGGCAGGATGAGGTCGCGGCGGTAGACCAGCGAGATGGGTACCTGGGTGCCGTCTTCGGCGGTCGCCCACTCACGGCGCTGTTCGTACAGCGTGGGGTCATAACCGCCGAGCACCGGCTGCTGCTTGAGCAAGCGGCGCTCGCCGGTAGCCACGACGAGGTCGTACACCGTTGACGGGGTGACGAAGCTCGTGAAGCCGAATCGAATGGTCGGCTGCGTCCACTCCGGGTTGCCGGCCGAGCCGACGGCGAACAACGGCTCGTCGAAGTCGAGCTCGGTCAGTCCGCTCTCGTCGTGCCGATCGATGGCGATCCGGGTGAGGCCGTCCCGGCGGTACTCCACGACCAAAAAGTCAGCGAACGCGTCGACGCTTTCGAGGCGGATCTGTGGGTCATGCGGCAGCAGCATCCGCTGGGTGCCCCGCGGATCTTCTACTGCGACGCTGACCAGCTCGAAATTGACCGCGCCGCCGCCGTTATGCACGATCAGCAGGCGGTCTTCACCGTTGATGATGGCGTGCTCAACATCGTATTCGGTGTGGTCGTGCCGGGGCCAGACCACGGTGAAGTCACCGGTGGGGTCGCTCGCATCGAGCAGCCAGGATTCGGTGGTGACGCTGGAGCCGGCCTCGATCATGAGGAATTTGCGGCTGCGAGTGATGCCGATGCCGACCCAGAACCGTTCATCGGGTTCGTGAAAGATGCTGGTGTCAGTGGTTCGTGCGGCGCCGATTTCGTGCCGCCAGACGGTGTCGGGGCGCCAGGCGTCGTCGACGGTGGTGTAAAAAAGGTAGCGTCCACTTGGGTCGAACAGGGCGCCGGCGCTCGTGTTCGGGATAGTGTCTGGCAGGTTCTCGCCGGTCGCGATGACGCGTACCCGAATCGTATAGCGTTCGTCGCCCTCGACATCGACGGCGTATAGCAGTTGGGTGCCGTCGTCGCTGAGGTCGAAGCTGCCGAGCGAAAAGAACTCGTGGCCTTCGGCTTCAACGTTGTCATCGAGCAGGATCTGCTCGCCGGTCAGGCCGATCTGGTCGCCGCCGCTGATGAGGGGAGCGGCCCAGTCGCTCGGGCTACTGATGGGCGCGCGACAGTGAATGCCGTACTCCTGGCCCTCGACCGTGCGGGTGTAGTACCAGTAGTTTCCCCGGCGCACCGGAACACTCAGGTCGGTCTCCTGGGTGCGGTTTTTGATCTCGTTGAAAATCTGCTGCCGGAGCGGTTCCTGGTGGGCGGTGCGGGCATCCGTGTAGCTGTTCTCCGCCTCGAGGTGGGCGATGACCTCGGGGCTGTCCTTGTTGCGCAACCACTCGTAGTCGTCGATATAGACGTCGCCGTGGTGTTCGCGATTTTGCGGCTTCTTGTATGCCAGGGGAGGTGTGCTCGGGCCAGAGGTCATCCCCCCAGCGTAGTTTGCGCGCGGGCGCGCGGGGGATGCCGTCCTCACGAACCACGGCGTAGCCCGTGCCTCCAGACGGCGCCGGTCAAGGGAACCCCGGGGCGGTAGGCCAGGTGCGAAATCGAGGGAGCGTTCAGAACCTGCAGGTCGGCGCGGCCGCCGACCTGCAGGGAGCCGACGGTATCCGCTCCCTGGTCTTGGCCGAGCGACCGGGCCGCACCGCGCGTCGCCGCCCAGACGGCCTCGCCCACGGTCAGGCCCATTTGCAGCACGGCCGTCGCCACGCAAAACGGCATCGACGTTGTGTAGGAGGTCCCCGGATTGCAGTTGGTCGCCAAGGCGATGGTCACGCCGGCGTCGAGCAGTCGTCGAGCCGGCGGAAACGGCTGCCGCGTCGACAGGTCGCAGGCCGGCAGCAGGGTGGCCACCGTCGTTCCCGCGGCCAACGCGTCGATGTCGGCCGGCTCCAGGTAGTTGCAGTGGTCGACGCTCGCGGCGCCCAGCTCGGCGGCGAGTCGCACGCCACCGCTGAAACCGAGCTGGTTGCCGTGCATACGGATTCCCAGGCCGGCGGCCCGGCCGGCCAGCAGCACCTCCCGGGTTTCCTCCACGTCGAACGCGCCCTGCTCGCAGAACGCGTCGATGAACTGCACATAAGGTCGCACGGCAGTGAGCATCGGCCCGGTCACGAGATCGAGGTACGTGCGACGGTCTATCCCGACGGGCACGATGTGGGCGCCGAGAAAGGTCACGACATCGGCCACCTGGGCAGCAGCGCGCGCCGAACGTGTTTCGCTTTCGACATCGAGCCCGTATCCGGTCTTTGTTTCGAGAAAGGTGGTGCCCTGCACTTCGGCCTCGTGGCGCAAACGCCGTGCCGTTGCCACGAGCTGTTCCTCGGTCGCGGCCCGCGTGGCGGCGACGGTCGTGTTGATGCCGCCCGCGGCATAGGGGTCGCCGGCCATGCGGGCCTCGAACTCCGCCGAACGGTCGCCGCCGAACACGAGATGAGTATGCGTGTCGACCCAGCCGGGCAGAACCGCGCGGCCGTCGACATCCGTTCGACGATCGGCCGCGGGAGCCTTCGCCGCGGCGCCGATCCAGAGAATGCGACCCGCGCCGATCACGAGGGCGGCGTCGCGGCGTCGTTCGCCCGATTCGTCGTGGGTGGTCAGCTCACCGATACCCGTCACAAGCTCGGTACCGTCAGGCTCGGCCGCAGTCATCTTTCGAGCCTAACGAGCGCGTGAGTAAATAACTTAGACGTAGGCCGTTTTGGGTTTCATTGTCATGCTGCGTCGGTTGCCGTGGAGGTCGAAGAGTCGTTGGCGGTCAAGTTCGCCGCGTTGTTTTCTGGGCGTGTGGAATGCGGCGTGCGCTCTGAGGACACGACGTTCAGGATATCCGGCCCGAGGGCCCCACTCGGTGGCACTCGGTGGCACTCCTGGGTCCAGCGCGCCCAGCAACGCGCGTGAGCCGGCGGCACCCGAGGTGCCGCCGGCTCACGTTCTCACGCTGTTCTCACAATGGATGGACTACTGGAGAGGCTTGAGGTCCGCCTTGGGCGAGCCCTCCACCCTGAAGATGCCCCACAGGCCCTGGTTGACCTGGTTCTCCAGACCGCCGTCCCGGTAGAGGTAGTCCCCGGGAAGCTTCTGGCGTCCACCGGCCCCACCGAGCAGGTTGTAGTTGAAGGCGTTGCCTGTGAGCAGACCGCCCTCAGCTGTCTTGATCATCGCGTTCGGGTCGCTTGGCTGGTAGCGCCACCCGTGCCCGTTCAGGCTGAAGGTGTGTGGCCGGTCGCGGTCACCACCCGATACGAGCCGCAGGTGCGTCTCGTCTCCGACATAGGCCCGCACGAGCGGTGTGGCCGGGTCGCCGTGCACCACCGACGACATGACGTTGGCCACCTCTGGGTCCTTCGCCAGGCGAGGGGCGAAACGCTCGGTCGTGTAGTTGATGCCCCGGTGCCCCTGGTCGCTGGGTTCGCCCTCCGCTGGGTAGGGGAGGATGGCCCCGGCCTTGTCTCGCAGGATCAGACCGTCGACCCAGTTGAGCACAGCCTCGCGGAAGCTGCGTTTGACGCCGGCGGAGTCGGTGTAGGTGACGTTGGCCTGTGCGCCCGAGGTGATCGCAACCCCGGAGTTGGGGTTGACGTATGTCGAGCCCTTTGGCTCGATCAACAGCGACCCGTAGGATCCGTGGTGGCGACTCCCACGCCGGTCAGCGAAGTCGAGCAGGTTCGCTGCGCCGTCCTCGACCGCGGCATGGACATACCACGTGTACTTTGTCGTAATTCCTGGCGCGACGGTCTGGTCGTAGTTGTACCCGACCGTCGCCCCGTCGGAATCAATGACGTTGTAGGTCAACAGGTTTGGGTGCATGGACACCCGGTTGGAACGTGGGAAGTTCGTCACGTCCGCAGGCAACGGTAGGTCACCGGTGTGTGCTGCGGGCGTCCGCGGCAGCTCGTTCTTGAGCGTCACCGTGACGCAGTCACCCACATTCGCTCGGATCACCAGGGGCTCGGTCTTCATGGCACCCGTGCGAACCTTGGTCACATCCTCGCTCCGCACGAACATCGTGCCGTACGGGTCGTGGTCACCTGACTTCGCGTTATACACGATGTCCTTGGCGATGGCCGACACGTTGACAGCGACCGCCCTTGACCCTGTCGGGCACGGGGTGACCGAACCCAGTGATCCTGTTGGAGCAACCTTGAGCGCGTCACCGGGCTTCAGGGCTGGCCACGCGTCGCCACTTCCAGGAGCTGCCCGGTCGGGCAGCGGCTGGAGGTCGGGGACCGCATTCTTGGGGACCCGGAACAGACCCCACATCCCCATCCACTGGTCCTCAAGCAACGGGGAGCCATACAGGTAGTCACCGGGGGAACCGGCGCCGTCCTGCAGGATCGACGGGGTGCCGTTGGCGACGCTGTTCGAGGCTTTGGCGACTGTTGCTGCAGCACCGGGGTTGGTCTTGACCACCTGCGAGCCCTGCAACTCGTAGTTGAAGTACTCCGCGAGCGAGAGGGTCTGGGTGTCGACCGTCCGAGACAGGGGATTGTCCGGCTCATTCAGCCAACGGTGACCGTGAAGGTTGAACTCGTGCATCTCCTCGTGGGAGCCAGCCACGTTGCGGATGACCACAGGGTCCTTCGAGTACGCCCTCAGGAGCGGCGTATCGGGATCGCCGTTGACCGCAGATGAGTAGGTGTACGCGGGGTCGCCCTTAGCGCCGTGAACCCCAGGTTTCGTCCGGATCTGGAACGGGGCGTTCTTGTAGTTGATCGAGTAGCCGCCCTGGTCCTGGCCGTAGTTGTCCGGTGCCGAAGGTGGGTTGATCGGTGGACCAGTGCCGTCGTCCTTCCACATGGGCGTTCGGTCGGAGTAGAAGATGGTCATCTCCCGGAAGTCCGGGCCGCTGGCTGAGCGGATATCGGCCATGGGGCCGACCCCGTTCGTCGCAGCACCAGTCTTCGGATCGTGCCACGTGGCGTCAGCGGGCTCGACGTTCATCGCGGCATAGAGGCCCTTCTGCTGGTGCAGGTTGGCGTACTGGTGGTCGTGGAAGAAGGTCGTCCGCAGGGCTGTGTCCACGAACCACCGGTAGCCGTAGGTCTGGCCAGGCATCGCCGAGGAGCTGTAGTTCCAGCCCACGCTGGTGCCGTCGGAGGCAACCTGGTCGAACTTGACCAGGTGCACGTGTGTCGAGACCTCGGACGTCTCCTCGGTGGCCATGTAATCACCGTCGAGGCGGTTCACGTGGTCGAGGGGGACGTCGGGATTCTCGTCGAGGTGCAGGTCATTGGTGGTGAACAGCTGAACGCACTCACCAACCCTGGACCGGATGGTGTACGGCTCGGGTGCCTTCTGTCCTGTCCGCACAGCGACCGCATCGGATTCCTCCACGTAGACCCTTCCCTGCTTGTCCTTCCAGCCCGCGGAGTTGTAGGTGATTGGGGTGTCGATGACGTGTGGCCGGTAGACCCGTGTTGGTGCAGTTGTCGGACACGGGTCGATGTAGCCGTTGCCGGGCTTGTCCGGGTCAAGAGCAGGCATCCCTGCGGCCTCAAGCGCGGTCGGGCCACGGGGGGCGTCGCCGGGGCGACGAATAGCAGCGAAGGTGTCCTTGACCACCGCGTTCGGCGGACGGTAGGCACGCTGGCCGACGTCACCCTTGACGAACAGTGGAAAACCGGGCTGTGCTGCGGTCGGGGCCGCCGTGGCGCCTGCACGGTTCGGCAGCTCCTGCAGTGCCTCCAGGGGAGTGCCGTCGGCATACTGTGCCGTGCCGTCGCGCAACTTGTCGAAGATGCGCAGGTGGCCCCAGAAACCCTGGGCGAAGTGCGGGTAGAGGTGGCAGTGGAAGATCGTGTCACCGACCGTGCCCTGGGTGCCGCCGGCACCTCCCTCAATCTTCAGCTCCCGAGCCTCATGTGGGCCAAACGACTGGACGTCGTTCAGTGGTGACTTCGCGTTCTTCGGGTCGGCGTTCCAGCGCTGGGTGTGCTGGTGCCATGGGTGGGTCTCCTTGGCGCCCGGGTGGACGACGTGGAACTTCAGCGGGTCACCGACGTACCCCTTCGGGATCAGGTTGTCCGAATCGGTGACCTTCACGCCGTCGACGGTTCGGGTCAGCTTGCCCTCGTCGCCGAAGACCCACGACTGCAGGTGGGACTCCTCGCCCATGCACTTGGCGCCGGGGTCGTCGACGACCTTGCCGAGCTCGGGCACGTAGCCGTTGCAGAAGTTGTCAGTTGGAGCATAGGTCTTGCCGTTGGGGAGCGTGATGGTCTTGGCCACGCCACCCGGGTTCTCCGGAGTGACGGTTCCACGGTGCTCGAGGATGGCCCGCAGCCGGTTGCGCAGCGGCTCCGAGCGGTAGTTGATGCCGAAGCTCGAGTCCTTCAGCCCGGTCGTCGGAAAGGTCGGTTGCTTCCCGTCCCGGTCCAGGACGCCCTCGTTCTCGTCGAGGAAGATCATGACGGCCGAACGAGTCGAGGCCGCGCCTGCCCGGATGTCGGCGAACAGCTGGGACTCGACGGCGCGCCCGCCCATGAGCAGGTCGGCCCCGGTGATCTGATTGTGCCAGGTCGAGTCCTTCGGGTGCACGACGACCGCGCCGTATAGGCCGTTCTGGACGGAGGTGTGCTTCGGGTCGTTCGGGTCGAGGTTGGCGTTGTCATACAGCGGCGCCTCGCCCTCCCGGTCGGCGTACCAGGTGTAGGTGCGCTCGGTGCCCGTGGAGATGGTCGTGTCCGGGTTTAGGCCCACCCGCGCGCCGTCGGAGGTCTTCACGTCCGCTTGAACGAGGCCCTGGGTGGACAGACCGATTCGCCGGCCCGCGATGTCGTTGCGTACCTTGACGGATACGCAGTCACCGACGTTGGCGCGCACGACGAGCGGCTGGGTGAGGTTGGGGTTGGCAAGGATTTTTTCCTTGTTCACCCTTGCGTCGGCGTTCTTGAGGGCATACATCAGGCCGTTGGGCAGCTTGTCGCCCCAGCCGTTGAGAGGGATGGTCACCTGGAAGGCGGCCAGGTCGTACTCAATAGCGCGGGCACCGGCCGGGCAGACCCCGTTGGCCGGGGTGATCGGATCGCCAATGACAGCTGTCGCCGAAGAGGAACCCATCAGAGCGGAAGTCGTCATCACGACGACACCGCCCGCCGCCACGGCGATGACCAGGCGAGAGCGGCGTGGCGTCGGGGCCACGACAGACCGGGCACGCCGTGTCGGCGTCGGGGCCACGACAGACCGGGTACGCCGGACCGGCTTCGGGGCATACCCACCGGTGACGTCATCGCTTCGGCGCATGCCCAGGACGAGGCCTGCCAGGGCGAGGAGCAGAAGCACCGGGAACACGCGAGCGGCCTCGATGGCTCCGTGCTCGAAGAGTGCAGCACCCGAGGTCGACTCCATGTGGCCGCCCGTGGCCGATTCGGCTACCGCTGCGCCAGTAGTGCCAGCGGAAGAGGCGCCGCCGTTGTGCGCAGCGTGCGGGTCGGCAGCGGCGGCGGCAGCGGTAGGAGCCTCAGCGGCGCCGTTGTGGGCAGCGTGCGGGTCGGCAGCGGCTTTGGCGGAGCCATTGGCTTGGCCCGTCTTGGCCAACCATGCCGCCGAGGGCTGGTGCGGGTGGAACCCGGGCTTGGTCGCGGCAGCGACCGGGGCGCCTGGCGCGCCAGGTGGCGGGACGGCACCAAGTGCGACACTGGCGCCAGGAGCTGCCTGGGCAGCCGGTGCGACAGCTGAGGCAACCGCCTGGGCGGCGGAGGCATGCTCGGAGGGGAAGATCAGCGTGTGGCCGATCGCACCTGACATGAACACAGCCGTGGTGACACCGACGACCGCGACCGTGGCGCGAGCCAAGGAGATCATCCGAGATGCCGGCCGCAGGCGAGCGATCATCGCGAACACGACCAGGACGGCCGGGACCACTAGCACAAGCGACAATGTCCCGTCCCGAAGGAAGTGCACCGCTGAGGTGCCCGAACTCCAGTCTTGCTGGGCAGAGGCTGCGTGAAGCCCGTGGAGCCAGGCCGTGCCGCCATAAGCGAGCACCACCCCCATGCCGACGCGAGCTCTCATAGAAATGTTCATCGGTCTCCCTGTAACGGCATTGATGGTGTGCTGAGGTCAAGCCGAACCTCTGAGCTGGAACAAATCAGGGCGGAGTGGCTTGGTCACGGGTGTGGTGATCCACGGGGCAACCTTGCTCGGCCGACCTTGAGAAAACCTTGAGCTAGAAATGGTCATCCGGGAGTCAAGACCCGGCTTCCGCGCGGTGTGGCAGTAGTGCGCGATCGAGGTCCCCGCTGTCACCCGACAACGGGCCACCAAGGTCGACAGGCGCACAATGCTCAAGGTCGCCACGGGACTGCCCTGGGGCGCTGGTGACGTCGACTCTTGAGATCTCATGACGGTCCCGCCTTCGCGGCGTGAATCCGGTTGCCGTGGAGATCGAAGAGTCTGTGCCACCTGGCCGACGAGCTGGCCGAGCAGGGTCACGGGGTGTCCGCGCCGACCGTGGCGGGCCTGCTGCGGGAGGAGAGTTTCAGCCTGCAGGGCAACGCCAAGACCATCGAGGGTGGCCGTCACCCGGACCGGGATCCCCAGTTCGCCCACACCAACGCCGCGGTCGAAGAGTACCTAGCGGCCGGCCAGCCGCTAACCAGCCACGAAGTCATCGTCAACCTCATTGCCGGTACCACTACCCGTACAGGCCTAACCGTCACAGCCAGACTCGACGACACGATCTACCCCAAAAGCATCAAGATCACCGACCGCGAGATGGCAGACCTGGAAACCCAACACCTCACCAAACATGGCTTCCACGGCGACTGGAACTACACCGTAAGCCCAGCAGATCAACCCTGAACTACGCGTGTTGTTGATTTACAGGCCCTAGCGAGCGCGTCGGTCATCAGTGCTGCCGGCCGCTCGCCGCCGATCAGCTGGCCACACTCGGCTACCAGTCGTCCGCCCACGAAAACGCGCAGTACATCGGAGGCCGTGGCGGTCAGCGGCAGTTGCCCGGCAAGGGAGCCGACCGTGCGCACCCCGGTCGTGCTGATCTCGACAAGATCGCATAGATCACCCGGTTGCAGCCGGTGGCGTCCGAGTCCAAGGGCGGCATAGCCGGCGGTCGACGCGGCTGCCAACAAAGCGGCGGGGGCGAAACGTCCGCGCTGCTTCGAGACGAGTCGTTCACCCATTTCGAGGCCGCGCATCTCCAGGAATGGGTCGATGACCGAGTTTTGATCGGAGCCGAGCGCAATCGGCGAACCGGCCGTGGCGAGGGCGTGCGCCGGGCCGACGCCGTCGCCGAGGTCGGCCTCGGTGGTCGGGCACATCACCACGGTCACGCCGGCGTCACCGAGCAGGGCCCGGTCGGTGTCGCTGAGGTGCGTAGCGTGCACGACACTCAGGCGTGGCGCGAGTGCCCCGACCGACTCGAGTAGGCCGGTCGGGGTCAGGCCGTAGGCGGCCAGGCAGTCCCTGTTCTCCAGCGGCTGCTCCGAGAGATGGATATGTAGGGCGACCTCTCGTGGCAGCCCTGCGAGCACCTCTCGCATCGCGTCGGGCGTGACGGCCCGCACCGAGTGCAGAGCCGCCCCGAGGGTCACCAGGTCGTCGCCCGCGAGCTGCGCGCGCAGCGACTGCCAGCGGGCCAGCCACCCGGCGGCACTTCCGTCGCTGAACGCGCGTTGCTCCGGTGCCAGTTCCCGACCGATGCCGCCCGTCAAATAGAGCGTGTCGAGTAGCACCAAACGGATGCCCACGGCCCGCGCCGCCGCCGCAAGCGCCAGTTCCATAGCGTGCGCTGGCTCATACGGTGCCCCGTCCGCGCGGTGATGCACGTAGTGGAACTCCCCGACGGCCGTGTACCCGCTCACGAGCATCTCCGCAAACACCGCGGTAGCCAGCGCCTGGTAGTTCGACGGGTCGAGCTGGGCGGCGACCCGGTACATCCGCTCGCGCCAAAGCCAGAAATCACCGCCATCCCCGTGGGTCTGGCCCCGCAAGGCCCGATGAAATGCGTGCGAGTGGGCATTACCGAACCCCGGCACAACCGTTCGCAAGCGGATGTCCGCCGCCTTCGCAGGCTCAACCTGAACGCGCGTGATGCGACCGGCCGGGTCGACTTCGAGCCGCATCCCTGCGACGTGGACCCCGTCGATCAGCAAGGATTCGCACCAGAACGCGGTCACCGCAGATCCCGCACGAGTTGTTCACGGGCGTCGATTCCGGCCACGCGGTCCGCGGCTGCGGCGAATTCCTCGGTGAGGCTGGTGGAGCATCCGTTTTGTTCAGCAGGCTGCTGGGGCATTTTTACTCTTCCCACATGGGCACGCGCAGGCCGCGCTCGCGGGCCACCTCTTCGGCCCGCTCGTAGCCGGCATCGACGTGACGCATGACCCCGGTGCCCGGGTCGTTGGTGAGCACCCGCTCGATCTTCTCGGCGGCCAGCGCGGTACCGTCGGCGACGATCACCTGCCCGGCATGGATGCTGCGGCCCATTCCCACGCCACCGCCGTGGTGAATGGATACCCAGGTCGCGCCGGAAGCGGTGTTCAGCAGTGCGTTCAACAGCGGCCAGTCGGCGATCGCGTCGGAGCCGTCCTTCATATCTTCCGTTTCGCGATAGGGCGAGGCGACCGAGCCGGAGTCGAGGTGGTCGCGGCCGATCACGATCGGCGCGCTGAGTTCACCGGAGGCGACCATCTCGTTGAACTTCAGCCCGGCGCGGTGTCGTTCCTGGTAACCGAGCCAGCAAATGCGCGCCGGCAGGCCTTCGAACGCCACCTTTTCCTGGGCTTTGGTGATCCAGCGGTGCAGCCCGGCGTTGTTGGGAAACAGTTCGAGAATGGCTCTGTCGGTGGCGAGGATATCGGCCGGGTCGCCCGAGAGCGCCACCCAGCGGAACGGACCTTTACCCTCGGTGAACAGCGGACGAATGTAGGCGGGCACAAACCCGGGAAAATCGAAAGCTCGCTCGCAGCCGCCGAGCTGCGCCTCGGCGCGAATGGAGTTGCCGTAGTCGAAGACCTCAGCGCCGGCATCCTGAAATTCGACCATGGCCTGCACCTGCTTGGCCATCGTGGCGCGGGCACGCGTGGTGAACTCGTCCGGTTTCTCGGCCGCGTAGCTGTGCCATTGGTCGACCGTGACGCCCTCGGGCAGGTAGGAGAGCGGGTCGTGCGCGCTGGTCTGGTCGGTGACGATGTCAATGGGTACCCGGCGGGCCAGCAGCTCCGTGAATACGGTCGCGGCATTGCCGACCAGGCCCACCGACAGGGCCCGGCGTTCGGTCCTGGCTGCGAGCACCCGGGCGATCGCCTCGTCGATATCGTCGGTCATCTCGTCGAGATAGCCGTGGTCGACGCGGCGTTGCAGCCGGGCCGGGTCGACGTCGACGATGAGCACGACACCGTCATTCATGGTGACGGCGAGCGGCTGTGCGCCGCCCATGCCGCCGGCCCCGCCGGTCAGGGTCAGGGTGCCGGCCAGGGTGCCATTGAATTTTTTGGTAGCGACGGCACCGAAGGTCTCGTAGGTGCCCTGCAGGATGCCCTGGGTCCCGATATAGATCCAGGATCCGGCGGTCATCTGCCCGTACATGGTCAGCCCGAGGTGCTCGAGGCGGCGAAACTCGGGCCAGGTAGCCCAGTCGCCGACGAGATTGGAGTTGGCGATGAGTACGCGCGGCGCCCACTCGTGGGTGCGAAAGACGCCGACCGGTTTGCCCGACTGGACGAGCAGGGTTTCGTCTTTTTCCAGCGTTTCAAGCGTGCGCACGATCGCGTCGAAGCATTCCCAATTGCGGGCGGCCTTGCCCGTACCGCCGTAGACCACGAGGTCGTCGGGGCGCTCGGCAACGTCCGGGTCGAGGTTGTTCATAAGCATGCGCAGCGGTCCCTCGGTCTGCCAGCTTTTCGCGGTCAATTCAGTGCCGCGGGCGGCGCGAACGGGGCGTGCGGTGTGAGGGACTGTCATGGGCATCTCCTTCGATAACAAATCCGCCGACGCGATGGTCGACCATGGCGTTGAGCTCGGCCGACGACTGCTGGACCGAGAGCAGCAGCTGGTCCTCCTCCTCGGCGAAGACACAACCGGCAGCGCGCAGTCGCGCGATCAGGTTGGCTGTGGTTGCTGACATGGACGTCTCCTGTCGAAGCCGGCGAAGCAGGAGCATCCTACGCCCGGGTCTTGAAGGGTGCGCACGCCTTGATTACCCTGACGGCATGTGCCGAAACATTCACGTCCTGAGTAACTTTGAACCCGCCGCGACCGACGACGAAGTGCACGCGGCCGCGCTGCAATACGTGCGCAAGATCAGCGGGTCGGCGCACCCGTCGAAAGCCAATCAAGAAGCCTTCGACCGCGCAGTGCACGAGATCACTCACATCTCCCAGCACCTGCTCGAAGACCTCGTGAGCGCCGCACCACCCAAAAACCGGGAGATCGAGGCGAAAAAGGCCAAGGCGCGTTCCCAGAAGCGGTTCGCTGCGGCTTAGCGGCTCAGCCTTTCCGCATAGAGCACCATGACGGCCGCCACGACGCTGGCCGCCGCACCGAACGCCAGGCCGAACGCTATGGTGATGCCGGCATACAGTCCGTCGTCCAGCACCGATAGCACAGCCGCGATCGCCGCGGACAGCAACACCACACCGCCCATCGCGCCGAATGCGGCCACTGTGACGCGCAGGCGCCGCGATTTCGTCAGGTGCCGATCGGCAATCGCTATTGCGGCGAGCCCGCCCAACAGTGCGACCGCCCCGATGACGAAGCCAATCACGCCGTAGTTCGCCATGGAACGCACGACGAACCAGAACCGAAATTCGGTTTCTCCACTACCGGCGTCGGTCATCACGACCGCCACGCCCGCCGCGAGCAGAAACCCCACGAACGGTGCAAACACCGCGATGCGCCAATAGCGCCGAATTACCATGTGCCCACCCTACGGTCTAGAAGTCCACCCAGGCACTGGGCAGCGGATGCGCGACTCGACCTGGCCGGGTGCGCTCGCGTCGCTCGGCCCGGTAAACCAGAATCGCAGCCACGCTGCCCGCCACGGTAGCGACGACCAGGCTGATAATGACCAGCAGGTAGGACCAACCGCCGTTTCCAATCGTGCCCAGCACAATCCCCAACACGATCCCCACCATCAGCACGCCGCCGGCCGCACCGAGAGCGGCCAGTACCGTGCGAGTGCCCGATGATGTCGTGAGGTGCCGGTCGAGGCAGCCGACCAGAACGAAGCCGCCGATCAGCGCGGCGCCGCTCACCACGAGACCGACGGCGCCGTAGGCCAGAATCGCCGGAACGACACCCCCGGCGCTCTGGCCGGTTCGTATGTAGGGATTACCGCCGAGGGCTATCACCCCGAACACACCTGCCCCCAGCAGAAACCCGATTACCGGCGCGACAAGCAGGATGCGCCAGTACCGGTGAATCATCATGGCTCCCACCCTCTGGCGCCTGGCATGGCGTCAAATTATTTAGTTCTGGTAGCTCTTAATCGTTTCGCGAATGTCCTTCGCGAAGAGGTATATCTCGTCAAGGGTGTCGATAGGGTGGCGAGTCTCGACCTTGTCGGCGTCGAAGACTCCAAGGTACTTCTGCTTCCGTCCATTAAAATGAAGTCGCGCCACCGGCTTGCGATTGTTGTCATCGAGAAGCACTGCGAAATAGGATTTTGAATCTCTATGCATCACTCGCTGTGGCTTTACTTCGCTGCAGGCAATCGCTTTGACGATTTGATACCCCTCTAGTTCTTCAAGAGTCGTCTCGATCTCGGTGTCTCGGGCGAGATCGATCTCAACTATGTCGTGGCTGTTAATGACTTCGCCGCGCACTTCTGACGCTGCACCCGAAAAATTCGAACCGCCCAGCGCTGTTTTCAATCGGTCGTTAACCTGATCGTTCAGGAACTGCTTTGTCGATTTTGCCACCAGGGACGTAAATTGCTCACGGATCTTTTGCGTAAAAGCACCGTCGTAAACTCGTGTCGTGAAAAATCGAATCCAGTCGTCTTCAGGCTCCGTAAACTGAGCCGCGATAGTGCGCTTTATTTGACCGATGTACTTGAGCTCCTCTGCCGAGTTAATGATCGAGTCGAGGTCAAAAACGTCCTTGGTCAGTTTCCTCAGTTCCGGAATCAGCGTTTCGTCGATGTCCATCAAATCCAGAACCAAAAACGGCTTTTCATCCATACGGTTGGGCGCGTCTAAGTCCGTGTAAAACTGGTAAATCTCGCCATTTGTGAGAACGGCGATACGCGCGTTGGTGACTGCGAAGTAGCGGAACAACTGTGAGGCGTGTTCAATCTTCAACGCTTCCGTGGACTTCTTACATTCGACAAGGATCTGGACTTCGCCGTCGCGCATAATCGCGTAGTCGACCTTTTCGCCCTTTTTCACGCCGACATCGGCGGTGAATTCGGGGACGACTTCCAACGGATTGAAAACGTCGTAGCCCAAGATGGTCGAGATGAAGGGCATGATAAAAGCGTTTTTGGTAGCTTCTTCAGTCTGAATTGCTCCGCGCTGGTTTCGTACTTTGAGAGCCAATGCCCCTATTAGTTCTGCAAATTCCATAGTTCCCCCGATGTGTGATTTTCTACCTCCGAGCTTATCGGCTCGACCTAAATCAGTTGAGCTTCGGTGGGATTTGGTGCAGCGGGGCGCGATCCTCTCCTTCCTGAATCGTGGCTAAGTTGCCCGTGGAATACGGATGCGGTGCCCGAGTGTCCTAATCTGGTCACACAATTCTTTCGCACGTTCTGATCGACGGACTCAGACGGGGAGAGCCCGACAGCGTCGACGCTCACACTCCAGCGTATGATCGACTCGTTCTGGGCGGGTCTGGGCGGGTCTGGGCGGGTCATGGCGGCGACCGCCGCACGGGGCATCCGTCTGTTGGCTTACGGGAGGGCAAGTTACGGCGGATCGACCGAAAGTGATGTCGGCCTCGCTTCCGCCGCCGGAACCGAGGGTCTCGTCGATGACGACCTGGCCTTCGTTCTGCCGTGGGGTTTCAGCGTTGCCGACATCGTGACCCCCGTGCTGTACGCGCAGGGTGGTCGGGATCGTGTGGTGCCGCCCGCGCACGCTACCTGGCTGCTGCAGAACACGCCAGAGGCGGAGTAGTGGCTGCGGCCTCGAGACGGGCACATCGCCGTTCTGGATGCCTGCGCGGTCGCGATGGATTGGCTGCGCGAGCACTCCCGACTGTGATCTGGCGCGGTGAAGCCTTGTCGGGTCGGATGAAGCGCGTTACTGTAACGGCAATGTCGTGGCCAGCACCGGAAGGACACGAGAATGACAATCGTTCGCGCTCCGAGGCCGTCCCGCATCATTCGTCGTGCGCTCGCCGCGCTCGCCGTGCTCGCCGTGCTCGCCACTATCGCCGCCTCGTTTACGCTGTTGCCGACCGATGTCGCTGATGCTTCCAGCGGGTCCGGCCCAACCGCGAGCATCGTGCGGACCGCCCCCGACCTGGCCAAACTCTGCGCCCGCCTGAAGATCACGGTTGCCAAAACCACCCTGTGCAGCCACGGGCCCGACCCTCTCGCTGCTTTCGGCGGTGCGGCCAAGCTGAAGCAGACATCTGCTTTGGAGGAGCAGCGTGTAGCCGCCGCTCCGGCGTCGGAACTGACCGCGTTGTGCAGCGCGGGCGGCGTGAGCGGCAAGCGCATCGAAGTGATCTACGGCGTACCGCAGGATCGCACCAACCGGTTCGCCGAAATGCTCGCCCCGCTGCGCGACATCATGCGGCAGGTCAACAACAACCTCGAGGCAGTGGATGCCGCCACCAGCCAGAATTACCGTTTTCTGTGCACGAATGGTGCCGATGTGACGGTGCGCAACGTGACACTGGCTCCGGTCGGAACGGATGGCACGTACACCTTCGACGACTATGTGATAAGCATGCAGAACCAGGTCGAGCGAGGCCTGGGCCCGGTGAATTACATCGCGAACGACCGCTTGTACATCACCTACATCGACCAGATTCAGGATGTCTACCCGTACGGCGGTCAGGGCGAGCTGACGGGCGACGATCAGCCGAGTGCCGCCGCCAACGCCAACAACGATTCGCGGCCGCGCTATTCCATGTCGGCTTACCTGGACATGCCCGTGATCGCCCACGAGATTGGCCACAACATTGGTGCCGTGCAGGATTCTGCGCCGCACTCCACCAAGGGCGGCCACTGCTACGACGAGAACGACCTCATGTGTTACGACGACGGGGGGCCCTATTTCGCCCTCGGCGGCCAGCTGACCTTCACCTGTGCGGGGCTCGCCTCGGCCGTCGACTGTCATAGCGAGGATTACTACTACCCGGGCACGCCGCCCGCGTCGAACTATCTCGCCACCCACTGGAACACCGCTAACAGCGGATTTCTGAGCCCGATCGTGTCAGTGGTCAAACCCTCCCCGCCGACCGCCGTCACGGCGATTGCCGGCGATGCCCGCGTGTTCGTAGGATGGGCCGGGCCTGCTACCGGGGCGCCGGTGGTGGATCTCTACCACGTGGTTGTCATTGCGCCTTCCGGTGACCAATGGCTGTGGGCCGGTGATGGAAGCGAACGAACTGCAACAATCAACGGTCTCACTAACGGGACGCCCTACACAGTGTCCGTATCTGCAGAGAATTCGTCCGGATCCAGCGCTCAGGTTTCAGCCCCCACCACCGTGGTCCCGAAAGTCGCGGCCATTCGCGAAACATTCACCTCGTCGGCCGCGAACTTCACGGAGATTCGCGGCGGCACGTGGGCTGTAGCGTCGGGCCGGTATTCGCTCACAGCCCCGTCGACAGCCGCCGCGCCAAACGCTAACCTTGCCCTGCAGAAAACAGTGATGGCCGGGGATTTCTCGGTCATGGCCACCGGGATGACCGTGGCCTCAACGTCACCGTGGAACGATTTCTCGATCGTCTTCGACTACCGCGATGCGCTCAACTATTACTTCGCGAACTTCAGCGAGGGACAAGATGCCGCCAGCAACGGTCTGTTTCGCGTTTCGCGTGGTGTTGCCGTCCAGATCGCTGACTTCACCCCCACGATCACGGCAAACACCTTCTACTCCATTCGCATCGAACGGCAGGGTGCGGCCATTCGCGTTTTTCGTGGCACCACCCTCCTCGCGGCAGCTGTCGACGCGACGTTCTCTTCCGGCCGAGTCGGCTTCGGTAGCAAGAACGACGCCGCCAAATTTGACGACCTCATCGTGACCGGAACAATCGGAGGAACCGACACGATGGCTCCCACGGTCGCGGCGAAATCGCCGGTGAGCCTGGCCACCCGGGTCGCGCAGACCGCCAATACGACGGCAACATTCAGCGAAGCCGTGCAGGGAGTCTCGCCGACCACGATGCGACTAAAAAACGCTGCCGGTACGACTGTCTCCGCCGCGGTCAGCTATGACGCGGCGACGCGAATTGCCACCCTCAACCCGAGCGCGAGTCTCGCCCCCGACACGAAATACGCTGTCAGCCTCACCGGGGGAGCTACCGCGATCCGCGACGGGGCGGGCAATCCGCTCGTGTCGACGGGGTGGAGCTTCACGACCGGGCCGGCGCCGACGATCACCATCCGTACCCCCTCCAGCGGGGCCACAGGCGTTAGTCGTACCGCGAGCATCTCGGCGACGTTCAGTGAGGGGATGGCCGGAGTTGCCGCATCCACTTTCACGCTGAAGAATACCGTGACCGGCGCACGGATCACCGGCGTCGTTTCACGCAGTGGCACGACCAACAAGTGGATCCTGAACCCCGGTTCCACGCTCGCAGCCAGGACCAGTTTCACCGTCACGGTCACTGGCGGCACCACGATGGTGCGTGACCTGGCTGGCAACCCCGTCTCGACGAGCATCTGGAAGTTCACCACGGGTAGTTGATAGCGGGGCAAGTTAGTCTGAAGCGATGCCCGCTTTACCTGACCTTGTCTGCTCCGAGTGCGCCGCAAACTGTCCGGTGGCGAGCCTGGCCTGGAGGTGCAGCTGCGGCGGTCTCCTCGACGTGGTCGATTTCGTGCTGACGATGGATGCCACGGCTCTGCCCGGCCGCAGCCCCTCACTCTGGCGCTACACCGAAGTCCTACCCATCGCGGTGGACCCCACGGTTTCCCTGGGGGAGGGGTTCTCGCCCCTCGTGCCCTCCCGCGCGTTCCCTCACGTGCAGCTCAAACTCGACTTTCTGTTGCCGACGCTGTCGTTCAAAGACCGCGGCGCAGTCGTGCTCGCCACCCTCGCCAAACGGTTGGGAGTCACACGGGCCATGGTCGACAGCAGCGGAAACGCCGGCACGGCGATGGCCGCCTATTTCAGCCGGGCCGGGATCGGCTGCACGGTGTACGTTCCCGAATCCACCTCCCCTGGCAAACTCGCGCAAATGCGCGCGCACGGCGCGACGGTTGAGCTGGTGCCCGGTTCGCGAGCGGACACCTCCGCGGCGGCACTGCTCGCGGCGGGGCAAGACGGCGTGCTGTACGCGAGCCACGTCTACCACCCGTACTTTCTGCACGGCGTGAAAACCTACGGCTACGAGATCTGGGAGCAGCGCGCACGCTCGCTGCCCGAGACGGTGGTGGTTCCGGTGGGCAACGGAACGATGGTTCTCGGCTGTTACCTCGCCTTCAGCGAGCTGGTTGCCGCTGGACTTGCCGAGCGGATGCCGCGCATCGTCGCGGTGCAGGCATCCGCGTGTTCACCGCTGGAACAGGCCATGGCGCAGGGACTCGACGCACCCGTGGCCGTTCAGAACGGCGCCACGATCGCGGAGGGCATCGCCATCACGGCGCCGCCTCGGGGAAAACAGCTTCTCCGGGCCGTGCGCGCCACCGGCGGCACCATAATCTCCGTCACCGACGAGCAGATCGCGGCCGCACGCCGGGAGCTGGCTGACGAGGGGCTCTTCGTCGAGCCGACCTCAGCGGTCTCGTTCGCCGCCGTGCGCGCCGCCGTCGACCGAACTTATGTCTCCGACAGTCCCACCTGGGCGGTGGCCGCGAGCCTGCTCACCGCCCAATCCGTGGTCGTGCCGTTGTGCGGTGCCGGCCTGAAATCACTGACACGGTGAACGAGTACCCCCTGTGTCCCGCCTGCGGCACCGAGATGATGGCGGACGGCGTAGACACCGCTGAAGGTCTCGAATCCTGCCATCGGTGTCCACGATGCCGGTTGGTCATCCTCGTACCCGGCTTGTGGCCGGAATAAGTGCATTCCTGACGCATAACTTTTTATTTGCAGAAGAACTTCATTTCTTCTGCGCACTTTTCCTGAGAAGACCGGTTGTTCTTGCGCCAATCTGGAGTTAGCAGCCGATACCGGCCAGTTGAGTCAGTTGTCCCGGCTCAGCCCAACTCAGACGTCGAAGGAAAAAACATGACTGTGTACCAGAAAGACATCGAGGACGTTGAAGCCCTCAAGCAGCAGGTCGGAAGCAGCTGGGACGCTATCAACCCCGAATCCGTCGCCCGTATGCGTGCCCAGAATCGGTTCAAAACCGGCCTGGAGATCGCTCAGTACACCGCAGACATCATGCGCAAGGACATGGGGGAGTACGACGCTGACTCCTCGATCTACACCCAGTCGCTCGGCGTCTGGCACGGGTTCATCGGCCAGCAGAAGATGATCTCGATCAAGAAGCACCTCAAGACCACCAACAAGCGCTACCTGTACCTGTCCGGCTGGATGGTTGCCGCGCTGCGCAGCGAATTCGGTCCTCTCCCCGACCAGTCCATGCACGAGAAGACGGCCGTTCCGGCCCTCGTTGAAGAGCTCTACACGTTCCTCCGCCAGGCCGACGCCCGCGAGCTCGACCTGCTCTTCACGGCCCTGGACAATGCTCGCATCGTGGGCGACGACGCCAAGATCGCCACGCTCACCGGTCAGATCGACGCCTTCGAGACCCACGTCGTGCCGATCATCGCCGACATCGACGCCGGTTTCGGAAACCCCGAAGCTACCTACCTCCTGGCCAAGAAAATGATCGAGGCCGGCGCCTGCGCCATCCAGATCGAAAACCAGGTCTCGGACGAGAAACAGTGCGGTCACCAGGACGGCAAAGTCACCGTTCCCCACGAAGACTTCATCGCCAAGATCAACGCCGTTCGATATGCGTTCCTCGAGCTCGGCATTGAAAACGGCATCATCGTGTCCCGCACTGACTCGCTCGGTGCCGGCCTCACGCAGAAGCTCGCTGTGACCAACCAGCCCGGTGACCTCGGCGACCAGTACAACTCGTTCCTCGATGTCGACGAGATCACCGAGGCCGACCTGGGCAACGGCGACGTCGTCATCAAGCGGGGCGGCAAGCTCTTGCGCCCGAAGCGCCTGGCCAGCAACCTCTTCCAGTTCCGTTCCGGAACCGGCGAGGCGCGCTGCGTGCTGGACAGCATCACGTCATTGCAGAACGGCGCCGACCTGCTCTGGATCGAGACCGAGAAGCCGCACATCGGCCAGATCGCGGCCATGATGAACGAGGTTCGCAAGGCCATCCCGAATGCCAAGCTGGTCTACAACAACAGCCCGTCGTTCAACTGGACCTTGAACTTTCGCCAACAGGCATACGATGCACTCCTCGCCGAGGGCAAGGATGTCTCCGCTTACGACCGCGCCAAGCTCATGAGCGTCGACTATGACGAGACCGAACTAGCCCTCAACGCCGACGAGAAGATTCGTACCTTCCAGCGCGACAGCTCGAAGGAGGCTGGTATCTTCCACCACCTCATCACCCTGCCGACCTATCACACGGCCGCGCTCTCGACGGATGATCTGGCCAAGGGCTACTTCGCCGACCAGGGCATGCTCGCCTACGTCAAGGGTGTGCAGCGTCGCGAAATTCGCGAGGGAATCGCCACGGTCAAGCACCAGAACATGTCCGGTTCCGACCTGGGTGACAACCACAAGGAGTACTTCGCCGGCGACGCAGCACTGAAGGCTGGTGGCGTGAACAACACGAGCAACCAGTTCGACGAACCGGCTCTGAGCAGCCACTGACTCCCACGGAGCGTGTAACGAAGAAGCCCCAGTCAATCGACTGGGGCTTCTTCGTTACACAGACCGAGGGAGATGTGGGACCAGCCGTGGAGCTGTCAGATCGCGATTGACCGCCGCCGCAATCGGCGCGTATCAGACCCGTCCGGGCACATTGCCGTCTGGTTGGTTCTGCTTGAGAAGGCGCGATATTCCGAGAACGATCACGACAATGATCAGACCAAGAATGAGGCCGAATGCGGCCGACATAGCGGTGTCGATAACCCAGACGACGACGGGTCCGGCCGTTTCGACGGTTTGGGTTGCTGCGTGCAGCACGTCGTAGGGTGCTTGCCAGAACGTATCGGCCAGGTTTGAGATAACCAGGTGGCCGCCAACCCACAACATAGCGACCGTCCCGATGATGCCGATCACCCGAAACACAGCGGGCATCGACCGCACGATGCGCGCACCGGTGCGTCGCAGCCATCGTGCTGAGTTCTCCATCAACGTCAGTCCGACGTCGTCGATCTTCACCAGCAAAGCGACCGCGCCGTAGACGAGCACCGTCATGCCGAGGCCGATCACCACCAAAGCACCGAGCGTCATCCAGATCTCGAAATCAGGATCCAGGCCTGCCAGCGAGATGAGCATGATCTCTGTGCTGAGGATTAGATCGGTGCGAATGGCGCCGAAGATGAGCTTGCGCTCATCCCGCGCTTCCGTCTCGCCAGCGTCATGATGAACGCCGAACCATTCGGTAACTTTCTCGGCACCCTCGAAGCAGAGATAGGTGCCGCCAAGGATCAGCAACCACGGCAACACCCATGGTGCGAACGCAGACAGGAGTAGTGCCAGGGGAATAATGATGATGAACTTATTGAACAGGCTGCCCAGTGCGATCCGCCAGACCACGTGAAGCTCGCGCGCCGGCGACAGCCCCTGAACGTACTGCGGGGTGACGGCAGCATCGTCGATGACGACTCCTGCCGTCTTCACACTCGCCTTGAGGGCGGCGGTGAGTATGTCATCCACTACGGCAAGCAGGCCGACCGACATCTGGTTCTCCTCGGATCGGGCATCGCCTGGTGCAGGGCGATGGCATTGGTGTCCACAATACTGCGTGGCGGAGGCGGGTGATTCCTGGCTTAGGGACGATCAAGTAACCAACGCCGCCGGGTGTCTCAAGCTCGGGTGGTGAGACTGTGTGTGAGATGCTCTTTCTGTACCCGGATGAATTGTTGGGTCTGAAACTGTCTGGCCGCGCGTGGGTCGAAACAGCGCTTCGCAAACGAAATGAGCAGAACTATCGGCACTCAGCGAGAAGATTCCGTGCTGTTGACCGATTCGGCTGCGGCGAAGCCACGTAAAGCTGCGCAGCGGGGTGGTGAAAGATTCAGGGGCCAACGCCGCGGGCTGATGGGCTTGCTCTTGGGGCTGGCCGTGTTAGCTCTCCTTGCTGTATTGCGCATGTCGGCACCTCGGTCAGTGGCTGCAGGGATGTCGGACTCTGCCAAGGACTTCGTCACACTTGCCGTGAGCGTACTTATCGAGTCACTGCCGTTTGTTTTCTTGGGTATTTTTTTGTCTGTCGTCGTACAGGTTTGGCTTCCGGATGGCTTTTTGCTTCGTCACTTGCCGCGACGGGGAGTATTGCGGCGGTTTGCGGTTTCGCTGATCGGCGTTCTGGTACCTGTTTGCGAATGTGGAAACGTACCGCTCACCCGCGGCCTCATCATGAAGGGGCTCACGGTAGCCGAGGCGATGACGTTCCTTCTTGCCGCGCCAATTCTCAACCCGATCACAATCATCACGACATATCAAGCGTTCGGCTGGGAGAACGGAATCCTGGTCAGTCGTATCGCTGGCGGGTTTTTGATCGCAAACCTCATCGGCTGGATATACAGCCGTCACCCCCGTCAGGAGACCCTCCTCACGTCGCAGTTCCAGGCGGCCTGCGCCAGCGAAGGGGAGCATCACGCTGCTGCTGGCAAACTCCAGCGCAGTGTTCGTCTCTTCACCAAAGAGACCAGCGCGATGATGCCGGCGTTGTTCATTGGTTGCGGCATTGCCGGGGCGATCCAAGTGGGGATACCCCGTGACGTGTTAGTTACCCTGGGCACCAATCCGGTGTGGTCCGTCCTGGCTCTTATGGTGCTGGCCTTCGTCGTATCGATTTGTTCGAACGTGGACGCGTTCTTCGTGTTGTCGTTTGGAGCGACATTCCTTCCTGGTGCGATCGTCGCTTTCCTGGTCTTCGGCCCGATGATCGACATCAAAATGCTCGTTCTGATGCGAACCACGTTCACGGCGCGAACGTTGGTCCAAATTACGAGCGTTGTGGCTCTCTGTTCGGCCGCGCTGGGGCTGGCGGTGAACTATGTCGCTTAGTCATCTGATCACTCGATGGCGGGGAGCCCTGTTGAGCTTGATCGGAATTGTCGCGACGGTGTGGCTGGGCATCACCGGTCAATTGGGCCTCTACATTCATCCCCGGTATTTTGCTTTTTCGATCATCATGGCGGTCCTGGCCGCCGCTGTCGTTATCGTGTCATTCGCGCTGTCCCCAGGTGACGAATACGCAGGGCACGATCACGATCACGAAACCGGGCACAAGCGTTTCTGGGCAGGCGCGAGCAGCGTGGTGATCGCCGCCTCCGCGGTAGCTCTGTTGGTTTTGCCGCCCACGAC
Source organism: Cryobacterium sp. M15 (assembly GCF_002929675.1). NCBI lineage: Bacteria > Bacillati > Actinomycetota > Actinomycetes > Micrococcales > Microbacteriaceae > Cryobacterium > Cryobacterium sp. M15. The sequence continues at coordinate 19,668 of NZ_PJJW01000041.1, read as the reverse complement.
CCTAACGACAACCACCCTGGAGCAACGCGATTTGAACGGTTCCGCCGCAGCGCTGACCGAGGAAGCTTCGGCAAAGTTGACAGGAGGGGACGCCTCAAAATTCTCTGTGAAAGACTGGGCTTCACTGCTGCGACAAGGCGCCGGGGTCGAATTTTACGCCGGAAAAAAAGCCCAGCTCACCGGATTCGTGACGCCAGACCAGGATGATCCAGAGAACGTGTTCTACGTGGCACGATTCGTTGTGAGCCACTGCGTGGTCGATGCCCAACCGGTGGGAGTACCGGTGTACCGGCCGGGATGGCAGGACGAATTTCCACTCGACAGTTGGGTGGGCGTTTCTGGCGGCCTGACCGCGAATCCCAGCGTCGCCAGCAGTGAGGGAATAGTCATCATTCCTGAAGTGGTAGCCGCCGTCGACCAACCACAACAGCCGTATGTCTACTGATTTCACCCGATCCGGCCGAGACTTCACCCGGATGTTGCTCACGACCGTTATCGTCCTCGCCGTGCTGGCGGGCGCACTGGCACTGCTCAACACCACACGAGGACCCAGATTGGAATCGGCGGCCATCAACCTCGGAAGTGTCATCGATCACCCGGGGCAACGATTGTTGCTCAACACCGACCAGCCGATATCCAGCATCGACCCAGATCAGATCACGGTGACCCCGGAGGTCCCGGTATCCGTCGCCGTTGACGGCACAGTCGTAACCATCACCTTCGAAGAGGTCCTCAACTACAACACCGATTACCGGGTCAACATCGACCCGGTAATCGGATTGTTCCAAGGCGCCCAGTCGTCGATTGAGTATGACTTCACCACCGATGATGTGGACCTGTACACCCTGCATCGCGACTCAAGAACCACCGATGATGGCACGAAGCGACCGGACGAAATACGGCGCGACACGCTTCTTGGTACCGAGGTGGGGCAGGCACTATTCACAGCGGAGCGGATACAGGAATTCGCGGTGCTTCCGGGGTATCTCGCCGTGGTCACGCTAGATCAGGAAAATAGAAATCACCTCACAATGTTTTCTCTCACGGAGGAGACCGAGCTTGAAATTGTGCTGCCCTCCGATACGGTCCTGAAAGACCTTCAAACATCACGCACGACAAATCTGATCGGCTTCACGCTAACGAGCGGGCTAGTTGGTGGGGATCACGATCCGGTTGACACTCTCTACACATACGACGTCAACGAGCAGACAGCAGTGCCACAACCAGTTTTCGGGGTCGACCAGCGGCCCCTACCGGTAACGGACTACGTTTTCGTTCCCAACACCACATCCCTGGTGGCGCACGGTCCGGACGAGGTCATGTATCTGATCGACGTGACTGTGGAGGGTGACATAGTTCCCCTCGGCCAGCACGTCGAGATGCGGGGCCTCATCCCAGGAACAAACTCCCTGGTGGTTGCTGACCCGACCCAAGGCGCATCAATAGATCTGCGCGACAGTACCGTGACCCCTTTGGACTTACCTGCCGATGATGAGCTTGGTGATGCCATCCCCGCAAAACTTGAAGTCCTCAACCGGGAGGGCAAATACGTTCGCCTGTATTACGCGTGGGGTACCGATGGAACGTCCCGCCCGCTCCTGGCTCTCACCGACCGCGAAGGCAGCTCGTTCGTCTACGTGCCAGCCTCACCGGACACCGACATTCGGGATTTTTGCGTCTCCCCGAACGGTCAATATGTGGCTGTGGAAACCTTCCCTCGCGGGGGAGATAGTGATCAATACCCGACTCTGCCTGGCTCTTCCGCAATGATGACTACGTTCGTAGACCTGAGCACCGGTGTCAGCAACCGCAGCATCAACGGATTTCAACCGCACTGGTGTAAATAATTCGATTCGCTGGCAAATAAAATTCACATCATCCCCCAACCGCCAGGGCCCTGACAAGATGCCCCTGGGCGGCTACGAAAGCGCTCTCCGACACGCACGATTATTCACATTCAACTCGGGCTAAGGCTGATCTCAGGTGGCCCGTTGCTAACCGGCTCCCTGCTACTCGTGCACCGGCCCGTGCAGACCAAAGTCCTACGGGCCGGCCGCGATTTTCGGGCCTTCCCACTGGGCGGCCCACGACGCAGCGGACGGTATCGTCCCGTGCACGGTGTCGCGCGGGTGCACGGTGTGGTGGGTGCACGGTGGGGTGGGAGCACGGTGGGGTGGGAGCTATCCGGATGGCTTGGTGGCCCCGACGCGTACCGGCTCGGTCCAGGGAGTCACCGTGCCGTCGTCAAGCACGGCACGGACGCGGTAGGCCAGTGTGGAGGCCTCGGCCAGCTGGATGTCGCGTCCGAGCATCCCGGCAGCCGCGTCGTTGACGCCGCTGGCGATGTCGAGCTCCAGACACTGCCCGTCCAGCTCCCGGAGGCTGGTTCCGGACCCTTCTGTCGTCACCGCCTGCGCCTCAAACCGTGTCGTGTTGCCCCCGTACTGCTCGAAGCAGGCGCGCCAGGTGGTGGTCCAGGACACCCGGCCGTTTTGCTCGGTGGTCATCTCGTCGTTGAGGAGGGCCTCGACCACCTCAACCGGTTCGCCAGCCTCCACGGGTTCGGCCGGTGATGTCTCCGGCTGCGCGGTGCCCACCGGGGCTGCGCACCCGACCAGGAGCAAGGCGGACAGACCCAGACCGGTCAGCAGTGCGATCGAGCGCGGGTGCACGTGATGAGGCGGCAGGCGCTGCCCCATCACGTGGCGTTTCCTCAAAGAGTCGTCACCATTCGACGTCGCCGAACTTGACGCCGTTGATGATGACCGTTCGCGGCGGGACCTCGGTGCCGGGCGCCAGGTCGCTGCCGACGACCACGCTGCGCTGACCGATCACGCTGCCGTTCCCGATGGTGCTGCGGAACACGATGGACTCGTCCTCCAGCACTACGTCGTCGCCCACCACGGTGGGCTCCTCGGGCTCACCGGCAACGACCACCCTGCCGCCACCGTGCACGACGACCTTGTCGCCGTACTGCACCCGATCACCGGCGACCAGGTCAGCTTCTTCCAGCGCATGGAAGATCACGTCATCGCCCATCCGGTCCACCGATCCGACTCCGAAGGGCTCACCTTCGTCCGCCCGTAGCGAGATCCGTGCGCCACTGACGCTGGAGAAACGACTGAAGGTGTCGATCAGGTTCAAATCGCCGATCAGCCGATTTCGGAACCCGGGCACCCGCTTTTCCTGCCCGGCGAAGCTCGGCAGGTCGCGATCGTGGTTGAACTCGGTGTGCCCCGGGTCGAAGTTCACGCCGCGCACGTTGCTCGGGTTGTCCCGGTACAACCGGGTGTACTCTCGCGCGAAAGCGGTATTCACCTCGATGACGGCTTCGTTGAAGGCCACATCGGCCTCGTTGATGAGGCGCACCTTGCCCAGCGCAGGGTCGTCAGCTTCCGTCTGGGTGGTGACGTTCTTGCCGGGCAGCACGATGAAGCCGCTGCGCAGCCGAACGCCGGGGCCGACCCGGCCGAGCGCACCAACACCGGTGTTGCGTTCCAGGACAGCACCGTCCACCTGGCTCGAGAACGACAGGAAGACCTCCTGGTCGCCGGCGGGGTCCGCCGGGATGTCATTGCCCTCGACACCGATCTGGGCCGGTCCGATCACCGAGACGCCGTGCGCCAGGATGACGCGATCGCCGATCTCGACGCCGGGCTCCGCATGTCCTTCGCCGCGGACGGTCTCGCGCCCACCGTCATCGTCATCGTCGGAGTCGGAGTCGGAGTCGGAGTCACCGTCTCGTGCACCGAGGATCAGGACGTTGTCCTGGACGTTGCTCTCGTCACCGATGCTGATGGGGGCATCGTCATCGGCAACCAGCTCGGCGAACGGGCCGACGTACACGTGCTCGGCCAGGCTGATGTGCTCCGGCTCCTTGACCTTTGCTGTGGCGTCCAGGAAGGTCGCGGTCTCGGCCGGAGATCCAGCCTGGCAGACCGGACGGTTCTCCTTGGTCGGGTGGCAGCCCTCGGGCTCGGCGGCCGTGGCGCTCAAAGACACCAGCCCCGTCAGCAGCAGTGCCGACGCTGCGCCGCTCGCCACGAGTGTACGTCTCATGGTTCTTCCTCTCATGGGTCTTCCTCTCATGGGTCTTCCTCTCACGGTTTTTCCTCTCACATCCCTGGCGCTCACCCCTGTGTTACCGGATGCGGCGCGACGTCAATTCGTCAGTGAGCTTGGTGTGCGACAGTGTGACACAAGGGCTTTCCCGTTAGCTACCCCGATTTACGGGCTTGTTTTTTGGGAAATGGGGATTTCCTGGGCTGCTTGGCCGTGTCGGCGAGAGCCGACGTGAAAGCGCTTCAACGAATGCTTGGGCACGCCTCAGCGAAAGAGACGTTCGACACCGACAGCGACCTTTTTGCTGCTGACGTAGACAGCGTTGCAGCGGCACTGAATCAGGTCACGACAAAAATGAATCTGGCCAAGATGTAGGCAAATGAAACCGGACACGACGAACGGGCTGGCTGTAACGCCCAATACCCATGCGGTCCCCGTTGCGACCCCGTGACGGTCACCGTGAGAACGGGACGGTGGCTGCTCAGTGACACGCCGTTCACTCTAGGTTCGTCTTTCGCGTAGGAGAGGTGCCCTAGCGCATGCCTTCCCGGCGGAGGGCGGTGGTGATGGCGGCACCGCGGGTGTCGACACCGAGTTTCGCGTAGATGTGGGCCAGGTGGGTCTTGACTGTGGCCTCGGAGATGAAGAGGCGTTTGCCCAGTTCACGGTTGCTGAGTCCCTCGATGAGAAGGCTCAGCAGTTCGGCTTCCCGCGGGGTGAGGACCTCATCGGGGTTCCTGAGCTGCTGGAACAGTCGCGACGCGACAGGCGCGCTCATGAAACTCCTGCCTTGGATGGCGCCGCGGATGGCGCCGAAAATCTCCTCCGGGTCAGCGTCCTTGAGAAGATAGCCCATGGCTCCGGCATCGACGGCGCGAACAATGTCGGCATCGGAATCGTAGGTGGTGAAGACGAGGATCGCTGGCTGCGGGCTACGCCGACGGAGTTGCCGGATCGCCTCGATGCCGTCCATGCCTGCGCCGAGGGCTAGGTCCATCATCACAACGTCCGGAGAGCAGCGCTCAGCGGCGGCGAGTGCTTCTTCTCCGGAGGCGGCTTCGGCGATGACGTCGAGGTCGAGTTGGGTCCCCAGGAGCGCCCGCAGCCCGGTGCGGACCACCAGGTGGTCATCCACCAGGAGAACGGAGATTGTCATGGTGCTTCCACCCGCACTTCCCCCGGCACTTCCGCCGGCTGCGCCTGCCCGGTGGCGGGAACCGGGAGCTGTGCTGCCACGATGGTCCCTTCGCCCGGAACGCTTTCCACCGCAAAGACGCCGCCCAGCTGTTCCACGCGTTGGCGCATGGCCCGCAGGCCGTATCCTCCGCTTTCCGAGGGCTCGGCAAGGGCCCCGGGGTCGAAGCCGCGGCCGTCGTCGTAGACGTCGAGCGTCACCGTGCACGGAAGGTACCCGAGGGTCAGGCTGGTATTGCCGGCATCGGCGTGAAGTCTGATGTTCGCTGCGGCACTCTGTGTCACACGAAGCAGGGCATGCCGGACGTCGGCCGGGACCGGACGTGCCTCACCGGTGACCTTTACCTGGACGGTCTCCAGATAAAGCGACGCTGCTTCAAGGAGTGCCTCCGCCAGCGGCGCGTCGATTCTCGGTACGGAGAGTTCGTGCACCAGACTGCGCGTGTCGGCGAGGTTCTGGCGGAGCAGGGACCCAGCCCTGCTGATATCCGTGCGTGCCGCAGGATCCGGCCAGGTACGCAGTGCGGCTTCGAGCAGGAGCACGCCGGAGGCCAGGCCCTGGGTCACCGTGTCATGAATTTCGCGAGATACCCGCTCACGCTCGGCAGCGATTCCGGCATCGCGTGCGCTGGCCGCCAACTGGTGCTGTGCGTCGGAGACCTCCGCCGCAAGCTGTCGCTGGAGGGCTGTATCGTGCTCCATCCGGTCGTAGACCAGGGTCAGCAACCCTCCGGCGGCCAGCGGACCCAGCAACATGGCGACATCAGTGGACCCGCTCAGACGGAATAGCCCGATGGCGGTGGAGACCGCCGTCGCACCCCCGGCCAGATAGGCGGCCCAGCCGCTGAAGGCCGCGCGGCAGAGGAAGAACACGGCAAGCGAACACCAGGCGAAGCTGGGCGCGAGGATCACCAGCGCTGCCCAGCCCACCACGAGGGTGAACACCCAGGGCGTCCAGGGCCGCCGGCGTTGCGCGAGCACGGCGATTCCGGCGTATAGCGTGCAGACCGCTGCCACGAGTATCAGCACCGGAACATTGTCGGCGGGGCTGTGCCGAAGCACGTACCGGACCCCGGACGTGACCATGAGTAGGGCGAAACTCAAATGGACGACGGCGTCGATTCGGCCGAGCTCCGGGCGATCAACCGATACGGGTGGCGGGGTGGCTGCGGCAGGCATGAAGATCCAGTCGATGTGGGGCGCTGCGATCATCCTAAAGGCCCCGCGGCTACTGACCCTCAACCATTCGGCTGATATTGCCATCACAATGGTTGAGCCCGAGACCGACCGATGCCCGATGCAGGAGGACCTGCAGTTCGCCAGCATAGGAAAACAGCCGATTGCAGGACCATCCAAGGAGAATGTCATGAAGAAGTCGCACAAGGTTTTTGCCACCGTCGCCACCGCAGCATTGTTGCTGACCGCGGGTGTCGGCGCCGCTGCTATGGCAACGCCGGCTCCCGCCCCCGCGGCTGGGTCTGCTCCCGCTTCCGCATCTGACATCCAACCGGGTGCTGGAATCGTGGTGGCCCAGAACCGGATCACAGTCGGCGCGTCGGCCGATGCAGTGAGGGCGGCCCTGGCGAAGTGCCAGGCGGATAACCTACCGTTCGTCACCGTCGCACTGGTAGACCGCTTCGGCACTGTCCAGGCGCTGCTGCGTGGTGACAATGCCGCCGAACACACCATCGAAGCCGCCAAGCAGAAGGCCTACACCGCCGCGGCCTTCGGGGCGCCCACGAGCGAACTCGCCAAGCGCATCACCGGGAACGGCCCCGGCATCGACGACCTCCCCGGTACCCTCTTCCTGCCCGGCGGCGTGCCCCTGAAGGTTGACGGCGTCTCAGTAGCCGGCATCGGAGTGGGCGGTGCCCCGGACGGTAAGCTCGACGAAGCCTGCGCAGCAGCCGGAGCCGCTGCAGTCACCGGCGCTAAAGGGTAATTTTCCTCCATGGCACCCTCCCGGAGTCATGGCTGGTCCGGCGCCTTGACCGCGTATGCCGGCGGCTCGTGGATACAGCGAAAAGCAAGCTGACGATAAAAATCTAAGTTCATGTATTTTCGTCCTCGTTGGCGTAAATCTGACGCTCGCCTGATAACCCTCGTCGGAGGCATCCATGGGCGCCGGGTCAGCGTACGACACCGCAAATGGCCGTTGCTGTCGCGTGCGTTACCGCAAGCCAGACAAATCACACACGAACAAGCGAGGTTTTCGAACCCGACGCGACGCCGACTTGTTTTTCGCATCTGTTGAGATCGCCAAACATACTGGCCGATACATCGATCCCGGCCGCGCCCGAGTCAGGGTCGCCGACTGGACAGACACGTGGCTGGCCAGCTCAGACCTGCGCCCATCGACTTTAAAAGCTGGCGGATCACATGTTTGTGGGGGTCCGCGGTGACGGTGTGCTCCGCAAAAGGGTATTTCGACGCGGGCGGTTCGATTCAGCCGCTGCTGACTTAGACAGCGTTGGAGCGGCGCTAAACCAGCTCGTTACAAAAATGAATGTGGGCAAACGATGAATTGCCGACAGCTGCACGGATGGCTAAAGGGGCTTGATTCCGTGTAATCACGCGGATCTTGCGAGTGTGTGTCGCGTGACAGACCATTTTGGATATTTTGCCAGCTCTGGACTCCCGGAATTTTGCGGAAGTCGCTATTGGTTAATCCGAAAGTCTTGCCACCGTACTTCGGACACGTGACAGCGTTGAGCAAGAATGGCGCGCCCTACTGCATCATTTCTATTAACCGTTCGACCATTGGTCGAGCACTTCCAAACCGTCCCGCAAATGGAACGCTCTGCGGGAATCTTCTGAAGACCGCGAACGTGCTCCGTAATATTGGCCGTATGAATACAAGACTGTCGATTCGGCTGGCTACACCAGCGGACGCCGCGGCCATGGCACGTATTCACGTGGCGACGTGGCAAGAGACCTATCGGGGCCTCATGACTGACGAGGTGTTGGACGACTCAGAGTTCGTATCTGCGAGACAGCGTTTCTGGACGATCGGGCTGACGGATGAGCGATTCGCTCACCATCGAGTTGCCGTCGCGGAGTTCGACGGCGAACTGATCGGGATTGCCCAGAGCGCGGAGCCCACGGATGCCGATGCTACATGGAGTCAGCAACTCAACATCCTGTACGTGCTTGCCTCCGCGCACGGCACGGGGGCGGGAAAAAGCCTCCTGGAGGCTGTCCTTTTTAACGACGCAGCGGCCGCACTGTGGGTAGCCGACTCAAATCCCCGAGCCCAGGCGTTCTACCGCAAGCACGATTTCATTCCAGACGGAACTGCCAAGGAAGAATATGGAATCAAGGAGATTCGAATGGTTCGACGGGGACAGAGCAAGCTACAACCATCCGAAAGCGCACCCGATCGCGCCTGAACGCGCGCGCGCGCTGGCACCTGCCTCTCGCAATGACCGCTGAAGGAGCATGACATGCAGCGATTTCCACCGATTGAGCCGTATGCCACGGGGCGAATGGACGTTTCCAGGAGTTACGGCGCTGTCATTGAGGTTTTGAAGTCGTTCATTTCGTCGATTGCGTCGGTGAGTCAAAGACCGGACATTTACGTGCCCCTCTGACTTGGGAGGCGAAGGCTCCGTTTCCTAGCCTTCTGTGGCATACCCGAAGCCTCCGAGGGTGAAAATCTGCCCGTCTGCGTCGATACGGACATCTCCTTCAGGGCGCGGTGTGGTTGTGTAGTGGAAGCCGTAGACGAGGACAGCCTCGATGGCAAGTTTCATGAACTCGTGTTTCTCAATGTCGTCAGAAAACGCGAAGGGTTCGATACCCGCGTATCTCTTCGCGATCCCGCTGATGCCGAAGGTCTCGAAACGCCTGAGGACGTACCTTTGCCCTGAATTTGGGTCCGTTTCTTCCTCTTCACTCATATTGAAGGGAATGACGCTTTCTTCCCGGACGAGCTGGAAGGCATCTCCGGGCCGGCGTCCGACGCCCGAAACTCTTTGGAGCCAGACGCCGCGCTCATGGTCGACGACATACAGCCGGTCGCCAAGTGCGCCCCTGACCGGAGCATCCTCAATCGTGAACAAGCTCGTCCCCTCGTCGTCGCTTCCGCCAAACTCGGCCCCATCGGCAGAGTGAAGTCAACAATGACACCGAGTCACTCATAGGCCCAGCCTCCTATCCAGGGTGGCGCAGTGGTCGAGGAGTTACGGGGCTCCGCTTATGACGGCACCCTTCTTTCAAGTGGCGACGTCCACCTGCACAGTGCCTCGAAACCGAGAGACTGCCCATGGGTTTCGAGGCAGTTAGGTTACGAGACACTGCTGAAGCATCGTGCGGTGTGAGTCGCAGCGGGAACCTTGAACGAGACGATTGAGCGGTGAGTTGATCCACGCCTGCTGAGGCCCACCGGAGAGCACGTTATGTGACAGTCATCGATAGATGATCGACACCGTATTCCTCAACGGAACGGTCGGCGCCGGCAAGTCGACTATCGCGGCCGCTCTCAGCGTCCTGATGACTGAGAGTGGGCGACACCATGCCGTAATTGACCTGGACCACATCAGACGCGCCTGGCCAGCGCCCGAGGGCGACAGATTCAATCACGAACTCGAACTGCTGAATCTGCGCGATTTGGTCGTCAACTATCGGAATGCTGGTATCGAGCACTTCATCCTCGCCGGCGTTGTCGAGCAAGCCACCGAAGTGCCCCGGTTCGAAGCCGCGTTGAAGAGTCGCGGCCTTCTCCTCTGCCGGTTGGATGCCGATGGTGCCACTCTGATCAGAAGACTCAGTTTGCGCCATGCCGACAACCCGACCGAGCTGGATTGGCACCTGCGGCGCGCGGGCGAACTCGCAGCGTTCCTCCAGAGGGCGGCAATTGATCACGTCGTCGTGGACGCTTCAGGAGACGCACCAATGGTGACGGCAAGAGAAGTGATGCAGAAGGCGGGTTGGTGAGGGCGCGTTCGGTCTGTTCCGAGTGGAACCTCGAGCGACACGGATTTGGGAGGCTATGCCTACCCGGGTTCAGCCGACGTGTCACAGGGGAACCCTCTGCGGGTCTGCGTGCTCAAGCGTTTGGTCGACCGTTTCAAGGCTTTGCGGAAGGAAGGGCCAAGGTGACCTTTGCCCTGCAGAAGCCAGCTTCCGGCGTGCAAATTTCACGCATACTTCAGATTTGCTTCTGATTCGACTGCGGCCGGAGATTACCGACCCCCGGGCTCTTCGGGCTCATCGAGATTGCCCGGTGCGTTTGCCTGACCGCTTTTCCGGGGCTGTAGGTCACGCGTTCTTCGACTCTGCTTGCCGGGCCCAGTCAACGATCAGGCGCACGCCCTCGGTGAAGCTCTGGTCGTGCGGGCGATTGAGGAAGGCGGGGAACGTTCCGGGCAGCACGTGGTAATCGACCACGTCGCCGGCGGCCGAAAGTTCTTGGGGAACTGGCCACCCGATGAACGCATCGAGTCCCGATCCGCGTCGATCATGAGTGTCGACGGAAACTCGTGCCGGGCGTGGCCGCCAGCAAATGCGTAACGTTCCGTTAGCGCGGTTCGCGTGCCCGAGTAGTGGAGATACGTCAGATTGAGGAGCATTGGAGGACACCGCCGAGACGGGCCAATTGCTTCGTGAGTCACACCCAAGACGCCAGGACCACTGCCATCCTGACCAGCCAGCACCACACTCAAAGATCGCCTCGGTGGGCCCGTTCGATGTTCCGGGTCGGTCGAAGACGGTGTCCCGTGCGGCGCCCTGGCAGCCGCATCGTCGACACCACTCATCGGAATCGACCACCCGGCACTCGATCACCGCCCTACCCGGTTTCACTCGTTGTCCCACGGCTTCCAAACCGAGGGCGTCGAGGCGGCAGAACAGAGTCAGATCAGGGGCGTCGAAGGTAACGTGAGACACCTCGAGGTCTTCCGGTTGGGGAGCGTAAGAATTCCCATCATGGAAGGCCTCGACACCTACCGGCGACCAGCCCCACCGGCTCCGTTACACCCTCATCTGCGAAGAGCCTTGTCAACCGACGACGCCGAGCACGTCGCGCGGCTCGAACCTCAGGTCCGCGAGTTGTGGCGGGCGAACGCGATCGTGCGCAACGCATCGGTGGCGGGCAGCCTGTCTGCGGCGCTGCCGTCTCAGTATCGACGCGGTGGGAAGGCTTGCAGGTAGTTGCTGACTCCTTGGAGCGTGAGACATATGCTGCCTATCTGCGGTCCTTTCATCGTCACCGCGTGCAGCGCCCAGCCCGACGGCAGCGAACGCCGCCGTCGTCAATGCGCCGAGGGTGGTCGCCGCTGAGCTGGCCGGATCGTTACAGATATGCCCCGGCCGAAATCGTTGGGATAGTGCACGTTCCGCCCCGCCACAGGGTAACGCCCCCAGACATACTTGCGGACTGGTACCCGCCCACGTTGTAGCGACCAACGAACCTGTTGCCGCTGTCGTAATAAGCGCTGTTCATCCAAGCAGAGTCGTTCCAGCCAACCCCGCCCGAGGTGCCAACTGCCAAGTTTCTGTAGATGACGTTTCCGTTCGTTGAGTTGAATCCGTACGAGACGTTCATGTTTCCGCGGATCCCCAGGTTATACACGTAAATCCAACTGGAACCACAGTTGTAAGTCTGAACGGTCTGCGTAGTCACGTCACCGGGCTTGGGGCAGTAGCCGCGCGCCTGCGCGTATCTGGCAACCGCACCCTGAACTTGTCACAGTCGAGGGTGGCGCCCGCAACGACAGCACCATCCGGAATGGAACCGGCTTCTGCTGGGGGTGTGGGCGCAGCGTCTGACATCGGCGAGGCGCTCTGGGGAGCTAGGTCTGCGGCGACGGCAGCGTGGCCAGTTCCCAGCAAACCCATCGTCGCTAGTAAGCCAACGGATACTGCTGCGATCCATCGATGGCGAAGAAACGGCCTATTCTGAGTTACATCAACCTCCTCGAGCCGGATCTCGACGACCGGATTTCGACCGCTCGTCGGCTCCTTCGAGCATGATGTCCTGCCGGTCGACCTCGCGCAATACCCGAGTTCGGCTCGACCCGTCGAGTTTTAGAGCCTGGTGCGTCACCACGCGTACGTCCCGCCGGCACAACCGACGGCTTCGGGCGTAACATCGCACCATGGTCATAAGGCAGGTTGCGTTCGTCAACGGTCGAGCTCTGGCTTCCGCCCTCTGGGTTATGTCCGCATTGGGTCACAAGACGAGTTCTCTTGGAACGCTGCAACTGGCTCCGCACCAGCCGATCAGAAGCGCGTCCGACAGGGCTTTGTTGGAGGCGTGTTCCTGGGCTGCCGAGTACGGCATGGCGTTTCCAGGAGATGTTGAACGCATTCGTGCAACCGCTCCCGGTGTCGCAGAGCGACACTTCTTGGCTGAGGTGCTTGCACAGCTCGAGCCACGTCTCGACGGTTGGTTGAAGGAAGTTTGGCCGGAAAATGTAGCGGTCGAACCTGCCGCGAACGAGCATCTGCATTGGATGCTTCGACACGGAGTTCGCGGCCGCGCCTCCTCCGAAACATATCTCATCCTGCCGACAGTTGAACCCATCGGCCGCAGAGTCGAGGACTCCGCCTGGGTGGTCTCGCGGTCACTACTGAATGATCGAGACGCGTTCCGCCGCTGGTTGAGAGGTCGCGCGAAGTTGCCGATTGCGTCCTTGGACACTTTATTCGTCGACGCCGGTGCGTAAGTAAACAGCTGACTGGCGAACGGAAGACAGCATTACGGGCTCATCGCATTCGAGAGTCGTCGCCGAAGGGGCCCTGCGGTCGCGGTGTTCTCATGAATGCTGCCTTCGTTCGGCGGTGATCGGTTAGAACCGGAGGTCCGGGCCGGTCCGGCTGAACCGTCTCGTGGGCAGTACGCGAACGTGCGGTCGCCGGAGAAGCCAACCGTGGAGTCCAACAGGTCCGTCACATCTTGCGCGTCGATGACCAGGCTCGAGATGCCCTCTTGGATCAGAAGATGGCATCCGGCGCTTGCAGCGCTCGTTACCGGGCCGGGAACGGCGCCGACGGGCCGGCCCAGGGAGTGGGCTTGCGCGGCGACGTTGAGCGAGCCGGAGCGATGCCCGGCTTCGACGACGATGGTTGCGCCGAACCGGGCGACCAGTGTTCCGGTGACGATGTCGCCGGGCTCGGAGAGTGCCGCGAGCGTCATCCTCGCGTCGCGCTCGTCGTGCGTGGTCTCGGTCATGGCATTGCCTCCTCGATCTGAATACGAGGTACACCCAGGGGCCCGAGCCTCGGCGCATTCGTCTTCCTCATGGTGGTTCCCGCTACGGACAAACCTCGCACCAGTTCCGTGGGAACAGCGTTGCGTTCCGCTGCGTCCGGCGTATTTTCGAACGCGTTACCGAGGAGGACGACCTGGCCGAGATCTTTAACCTCGCCCAGTGGGCCCCGAAAAAAAGTTAGGTCATACAAAACCCAGCCGCCAAAACCAGAGTTGACCAGCACTTCTGGAACTCTGACTGAGGCTAGCTAGGAAACTCCCGCTAGATCTGCGAGAGAGCCAGGCATGATCCATCAAGGCAGTATGTGCCACGCCCGTCGAGTGTCGAGCCGGGCGGTCAGGAAGAGGGTGACACCTATTATTCCGAGGATCGCGTCGAACGTGATTCCCCAGTCCCATACGCTCGCCCGGGTGTGCACCAGAAGGAGTTCGTGCTCGCTCGGGACCCGGCGAGGGGTGGGGCTGACATGGACGCCGGACGAGGTGAAACGTGCTGCCTTGGACCAATGGCTCAGCCCACGGCGGTGTGGCGTCGGAATCTGACGGCGGCGAACATTTGGCTCAGCCGGAGATAGAGGTCGTTGTCGATGCTGTCGATCGACTTGTGAGTAGCGAATGAAGTATGAAAAGAGAGCGGTGAAAACGAACCCGACGCCAAGTAGGACGAGTGCGCCCCCGACCGCAAAGACCCGCCCTGCCGAAGAGTTCTTCATTCCCTGACCGTCCCGGTGAGCGCGGCCGCAATGACATGAGCGAGGGTCGGGGTGCTTGTCTGCTCCATGGCGCCGAGGTTAGCAAGAGGTTGTCGATTCGGCCGGGGCGTCGTCCCTGGCACAAGAACGTGTCGCGGGAGACATGACCGCGCCCGAAAGCGCCGGCATGACTCTCAGAATGCCCGCCTGGATACCTGACGCTGCGCGGTGGGTACGCATAATCGAGAACCATGCGCTCGGGGTACCACAGAATCACTCACGATGGCAGCCGTGCCCGTAAGCCGGACCCCCACTGCGACGATTATTGACCCGTTCGCAGCAGAGCGGGATGGTTTCGCCATGGATGGATTACTAATTGGATACGCACGCGTTTCCACAGAGGAACAAGACCTCACCGCCCAACAGAATGCCCTCGAACGACTGGGCGTTAGATCGTCATTGATCTACACCGATCATGGTCTGACCGGAACGAACCGGGCCAGGCCCGGACTCATGGAAGCGCTGGCCGCCTGCCGTGCTGGAGACGCCCTTGTCGTTGCCAAACTCGACAGACTCGCACGGTCACTCAGGGATGCGAAAGACATCATTGACGCGCTGACGGCTAAAGACGTCAAGCTCAGTATCGGCGGAGCCGTGCATGATCCGAACGACCCGGTCGGGCGTCTGCTCTTCAACGTCCTGGCGATGGTCGCCGAATTCGAGTTGGATCTGATTCGAGCCAGAACGCGGGAAGCAATGCAGGTGGCCAAGTCGAAAGGACGTCTTCGCGGTAAGCAGCCCAAACTGTCGGTGGCGCAACAGAAACACTTGATCGAAGTACACAACGCCGGCCTACATTCCAGCGCGGAATTGGCGGAGCTTTTCAACGTCGCGCGGTCGACCGTCTATCGAACTATTCAACGTCAGTTCAAATCGGGCCATTGAACGGGGTCTTCAACCGAAGTCTCGTTGCCGGATTGGCTGGTCCGGCAACGGGAACCCCTTGCGCACGAGTGAACCTCGCCCGGTAGCTAGATCTGGTGCTCTGCTCAGATCTGTTTTCAGCTCGTTGCTGCCCTCGCTCCTCGCCATGCGGCCACGATGGACCACCCCAGGAACAGAAACAAGAGCACGATGCCAGCGGTCGTGGCCCCCGGCGTGAACTGGGCTGCCCCTGCAGCGATCGCGACGACAACGAAGCCAATCCATGACGGCGCCCGAGCGGCTCTATGGCCTGCTACCCATGCAGCATCAGTGGCCATCGTGGGCGGAATCCTGAGCCCAACGAAACCATTGCGGCGGATCTTTCCCGACGCGCCAAGCTGCGTCACGACGACGACGAGGAGCATTGCGGCAGCGATGATGTAGGCGGTGAAATTTGCTTCGTAAGTCATTCCTCAGGGTATCGGCACCGCACAACTATGGGATGGAGACAGCTGGGTGAACCATTCCCGCATTCTTTGTTGGGACGCGCGACTCAGGCGTATGTCCTCGATTTGAATGAATGGAGCGCCCGTTAGCCGAACCCTCTGCAGGACGGCTTCGTCATTGTGTGTGCCGAGTACCTCGTCTGTGAAATGGCGTTGTTCTGACAGCGGCATATGGCGGGCGTCAGTTCGTGGACCAGCACTGGGCGCTCTTGCGCGATGTGGGCGATGCCGAATGGAATTTTCGGGCGTCTGTTTCGGGGCCTCTTGAGGGAGGCGGGCAACAGGAGGACCAGGTCTTGCGCTGGCTAGCTGATAGCGCGATTTACGGATATCGCAAAGTCAACCAATATCGACAGGGGTCTATTCATGGTGCAGCGGTGTCGTTTGACGACATGGTTGCCCTGATACTCGAAATCGTCACCGCTATATGGCGGCTGCGCGGCTGCGCTCTCTACATCCTGCAAGGGACGCGGGAAGGCCTGGCTTTGGGAGCGGTCGAAGGTGAATGGGATGGAAACGCAAGCTACGTGAGGTAGCGGGATGCAATTTGCACGGATTTCGGAGCGACAACCTAGAAGGTGAGCCCTGCCGCCTTGAGTTCCAAGCGCACAGCGTCCTTCCAATTCGTACCGGGATATTCCACGTAGCTCAGACTCGCGAGGTCAGAGGAGGCGTTCGATTTGCGTTGACGACGAAATATGTTCACTCACCCGAGTCGTAATACGCAAACAATGTTCTTTAACGCTGGAAGCCCGGGCAATGACCCTTATTTGTTTAAGACGCGAATACCCTCGCATAACTTGTTTGATTTAGGAACTTTGACGTCGCTTCAATCGCAAGTTACCCTCCAAATAGCGAATGCACATTCGAGTGAGAATTCGCCAACGGCAATTAATATGATCGGGGTAAATAAATGCGCGTAAAAACTTTAGTGACATTAGCAGTGGCAGCGACGCTGTCCATCGGTGGCAGCGTTGTAGGCGCGACCGCGGCGTTCGCTGATGCGAGTGGTACATCCAGCTATGGATGTACAGCCACCTCTTACACGCCCTACAAGGCCGGATCAGGGCAAATTTACGGACGTGGGTACGTGTCCTGTTCCGGATCTCCGAATCGGACGGTCTTTATCGAAGTCCACCGGAGCGAGGGGTGGTGGCATCCGGTAATCGCCACGAACAGCGACTCAAGCGCTAGCACTATCTATTCCATCAGTGCCCAGGGCTGCGACGACAACTCGGGGCATGTCTATTTTGACGAGGTGTCGATGTCAGGTGGCGCCGAGATAAATAGCGGCAATTCCAGAACTCTCTCCACGGACTGCCCCCTCTAGTGGTTGTCGTCCTTAGCGCTAAGGACTTGACGGTCCAATACAACGGTACCTCCTCCCCGCAAATCCAGAACTTTAACCTGGAACTGGACGGGGGCGTTGTCGCCATCGTTGGTCCCAACGGTGCAGGAAAGTCCACGCTGCTGAGGACTCTCGTGGGGATCCAGAAGGTCGGTGCCGGGACTCTGGAAGTTCTTGGCACCGACCTTCGCTCGGCTGGGCCGAAGTACGACTTGCTCAGCCGAATTGGGTTTCTGCCCCAGGACTTTGGCTATGTACCGAGCTTCACTGTCGAAGAATTCGTCATGTATGGCGCATGGCTCAAACGACTTCCGCGAAAACATATCCCCATCGCCGCGCGTGACGCCATCGAGCAAGTGAGTCTCGGCTCGGCGTGCAACACAAGAGTTGGAAAGTTATCTGGCGGAATGAGGCGGCGGGCCGGAATCGCTCAGGCAATCGTTCATTCGCCCGACCTGCTGATTCTCGACGAACCAACCTCGGGCCTCGATCCCGAGCAGCGGATCAGCTTTCGCGAACTTATTCGATCGATTCAAGCCGAACGTTGCGTTATTCTCAGCTCCCACCTTATCGAGGACGTGCGAGCACTCGCCTCTCGAGTGCTCGTCCTTGACGCAGGTAAGAACTTGTTCGACGGAACTGTTCCAGAGCTCGAGGGTCAGGAACTGCCAAATGCCCCCGGTGATTCAGCGCTTGAGCGCGGCTACACAAGCGTGATCGCTGGGAATCGGGCGGCAGACCAATGAGGCAACTAAAGCTTGAACTTCGACACTCATCGTTTCGATTCGTAGCTCCGGCCCTGGCCATCCTCGCCATAGGGGTCGGTGTCACGAGTTCATGGACTCAGGTAGCGAGCTGGCAGAACATCTCCGAAGCGCTCCTGCAGACAACACATTTCCTTGCTCCATTCCTTGCCGGATTTGGGGCGTGGGAGTCGCTCAGATCCGCACGCAGAAACCTGACGGTGTCAGAAAGTACGGCATCCCTCAGCCTCGCCTCCATACGCGCACCACAGTTCATCGCCATGGTGCTGTGGGTGATTGCCCTCACGATCGTGATCTTCCTGTCGCTCCTTATACGAGCGGGAATCATAGGTCATCTAGACGGGTCGGCTGAGATATTTAGTCTCACTCTGGCCGTTGCAGCGAACGTTTTGTTCATCACGGTCGGTTTCGTAGTCGCTGAGATCACGCGGCAGTGGTGGTCCATTCCTTTCGCTGTGCTCATTCCACTAGCCCTATATGCAATTGAGCTCTTTGGAAATGGAACGCGTTGGTTGTTGGCGCTCAACCCCCTGCATGGCTACATTGCGGCCAATGGTCAGCTCCCTGATTCATCTGCGTTTGCTGGCCAATGCCTTGTCGCACTGGCCAGCGTCCTACTGCTAATCGCGGTCGCAATGAGTCGCGACAGGACACGAAGCGCGGTGACGATCGGGTTGATTGGGATCCTCGCCATAGTTCCGCTCGTCACCGGTGGCGCTCTCGTTGCTTCGAGCAACGGCCAGGAGTGGAGGGCGCAGGCCGACGCTGAGCTGGAATGGACAACGGAAAAGAAGAACGGGGTATCGGTCACTGTTTTGAGCATGTACACGCCTGTCCTCGATCAGCTCACCAGCACCTGGGCGCGAATTTCGGACCTCACCTCGACAAGCGACCTCGCCTTCACCTCACTTCAACAGGACCTCGATCCCACCTACGACCCCGAAGCACCCAGCAAAACGTTCTTCCGTCTCGACCTGAACCCGAGAGCGGCCGACATCGTTTCAAGCTCCATCGAGGCAGGGTTTAACGATGTTTCCGCATGCACTCCTAATGATCAGTCCGGAGACTTCTGGCTGCAGGGCCATCTGATCGTCCAGTCGTGGTTCATGGATAGGCGCGCTTTTGGCTCGAATGTCTCCATTGACAGCGACCCGCGCCTAGGCGAAGGGCTGTCGGCTTTGTTCTCGCTGTCTCCCGACGAAGCACGCGCATGGGTCAAAGAGCACCCACAGAACATCCGAACCTGTTCGTGGGACTACGCAGACTTCGAGTTCTAGATGCGGCTGTTCCTCAGGAGCCGCGCTCTTCTGGCTTGCGTCCTATTCGCCACCGCCCTCGAAGCGTCATTACCGCTTTGGGGTGCGAGGGCGTTCAAGATCACTTATCCCGGCTTCTTCGAAGCCGTACCTCTTGGCGTACCAGCTCAGTTCGCGGCTGTTGCAGCGATTCTTTACAGCACCGACTCAGCGTTCCACCCCCTCGAACGGATGGCCGCACGTCCGCTATTTCCAATGCGCCTGTTGTCCCTCCTAATCGTCACAACCCCACCGCTTGGCGTGCTCGTCCTGGCCTGCGCGGTGATGGGCGATTCTGGAACTATTGGGTGGGCCGCACCCGTTCGAGCTTTCCTTGGAATGCTCGGGCTCGGATTAGTCGCCGCTCAATTTATCGATAGGCGGCTAGCGGGCCTGTCCGCTGTCCTTGCCATAGCTGCCCCCATGACCCTCAACCCGATTCAAGTTACCGGGTTCGAGGTTTGGGGATTTGCCTATTCAGGTTCCCCTGAGCCAACATCGTGGCTCGTTGCCACTGCCTTTTTCGTCTTAGGGAGCATCCTTCATGTCACATTCCTACCAAGGGGACCCCAACTCGCAAGCTGATCGTGTGTTAACGCCGACCGAAAATAGGGCCATTTCTGCCAACTGAAAACAGGACCACTTTCGTGTGGTTCTAGTGTGTCGTAGTT